>FO203512.1:944224-1258966 GCA_000967895.1 Oleispira antarctica RB-8 | reverse complement strand
GAGTGCCTTCTGCGACTTTTTTAACACTGTCATTAATCAATGCTTTGATTTCTTTTGCCGCACCCGCACTGCGCTGTGCAAGATTTCTTACTTCAGCCGCCACGACCGCAAAACCTCTGCCCTGCTCACCAGCGCGCGCCGCTTCAACCGCAGCATTCAGCGCAAGTAGATTGGTCTGAAAGGCTATTTCATCAATAACACCAATAATGTCTGCAATTTTTTTGCTCGCGTCGCCAATTTCTCTCATGGCCACGACGGCTTGATTGACCACCTCACCCCCTTCCGTTGCTTTATTATTGGCTTCTTCAGCAAGAGCAACGGCTTCCTTGGAGTTATCAGCATTTTGATTCACTGTTTGAGTGAGCTGCTCGACACTGGAACTCGTTTCTTCAAGGCTTGAGGCTTGGCTTTCGGTACGCTGGCTCAAATCCGTCGTCCCCGTTTGTATTTCATTCGCCGAGGTTGATACAAAATCTGCACTGGTTCTAATTTGTGACACCATTTCAGAGAAACGCTCAATCGTTGAGTTCATAGCCTCTCGTAGTACATCAAACTCACCTTCCAGCGACACATCAATTACATTCGATAAGTCGCCTTGAGATAACGACAATAAAGACTGGCTGATTTCTTTTACTGCAATTTTTCGTGCTGTGATATCCGTTGCATATTTCACAACTTTGAAAGGCTTACCGTTCACGTCCATAATCGGATTATAACTGGCTTGAATCCAAACTTCTTTTCCGCCTTTGCCAATACGCTTATATTCAGCTGATTCAAACTCACCCAAATTTAGTTTTTCCCAGAAGCGCTTATAGTCCGCAGAATTACGTTCATCGGCATCGACAAACAGACTATGATGCTGTCCTTTTACCTCGTTCAATCGATAACCCAATGCTGATAAAAAGTTATCATTAGCAAAAATAATGGTACCGTCCATATTGAATTCGATGACGGCCTGAGACTTACTAATCGCTTCGATTTGACCTTGGAAATTTGCATTCATCATTTTTTGATCAGTAATGTCTGTTGCGTATTTCACGACTTTAATCGGCTTACCGTTCACGCCAATAATTGGGTTATAGCTGGCTTGAATCCAAATTTCTTTACCACCTTTTCCAATGCGTTTATATTCACCTGCATTAAATTTACCCGCGGCTAAATCTTCCCAGAACATCTTATATTCAGGGCTATTTTTATAAGACTGCTCAACAAATAGACTGTGATGCTGGCCTTTTATTTCTTCAATTGTGTACCCTAAAGTATTTAAAAAATTATCGTTGGCGCTCTCTATGATGCCATTAATATCAAATTCAATAACCGCTTGAGATTTTCCAATTGCTTCAACTTGTCCCTTAAAGTCGGCGTGTTGTAGTTTTTGCTGGGTAATATCCGTCGCATATTTAACGACCTTAAAAGGATGCCCATTTAAATCTAAAATTGGGTTATAGCTTGCCTGAATCCAAACCTCTGCACCGCCTTTCGCAATACGTTTAAACTCCCCCGATGAATAAATACCCTGTTTCAAATCTTGCCAAAAGCGATGATATTCAGGACTATTTTTATAAGTCGCGTCAATGAACATGCTGTGATGCTGCCCCTTCACTTCATCCAAAGTGTAACCGAGCGCATCTAAAAAATTATCATTGGCCTGAGTAATGATTCCATCAGGGGTAAACTCAATCACGGCTTGAGATTTACCAATCGCATTTATTTGCCCCTTAAAGTCCGCAGATTTAAGTTTTTGCTCAGTAATATCCGTGGCATATTTCACGACTTTAATCGGCTGGCCGTCTAGATCAAAAATAGGGTTATAACTGGCTTGAATCCAAATCTCTTTATCGCCTTTTGCCATACGCTTAAATTCGGCGGAGATAAATTCACCATGATTGAGTTGCTGCCAAAACTGAGTATATTCAGGGCTTTTAGCATCTTCCGCTGCCATGAATATTCGATGATGCTGACCCTGTACTTCTTCTAAGCGATAACCCATGGTTTGTAAGAAGTTATCATTGGCGGTCAGAATCGTACCGTCCATAGAAAACTCAATCACCGCCTGGGACTTATCCAGCGCCGCCAGCTTTGCGGTCATCTCTGCAACCTGACTTTCTAACGCTTTAGTGTGTTCAGAGTTCAGTAGATCTTGGGCTATTTTTGCTGATTTATTAAAAAACATGAGATTCCTCAAAGTCCACTTTGCGATACAAACCGGTCGCTATTACTTTGAGTATAGAAGAGCTTTTTTTGATGGCTGAGTTTTTGTTAGAATGACTGCATTTTTGTTAGTTTAGAGACGCTATCTTAGAATAATGAACCTAAAACAATCCCCTTTAAGCGTAAGGGGATTAGACGTTGGTAACTACTCACCCCCATTGGGTCTTTTAAATCGTGGGTGGTTTTTAACCCTATTATGAACACCTTTACTAAACGCCTTAGTATGAGCCTCTAGTGTATCTACGCCGTATAAAATCAACACAACCAGCACCGAGATACGAATAGCATTTAAATGATTTCCGGTTGAAATCATCACACCCACAGCGGCCAATACCCAAATCGTCGCAGCCGAAGTAACCCCAACCACGGCACCGTCTTTGGCGAGCATTACACCCGCACCTAAAAAGCCGATGCCGGTAATCACCTGACCAACCACCCTTGAAGGATCGACAATATCGCCCTTCAACATAAAAGCCGTGGCTAAAAACAAGTAGGTTCCCAGTACAATAAGAGACGACGTTCGAATCCCCACGGGCTTACCCCTGAACTGCCTTTCTAACCCGATAATCGTACCGCAAAAAATGGCCGTAAAAATTGCTTCCCAACTGTAGGGGTCTATATTAAAAATACTATCAAATGTCATTTTTTTATCAATCTACTAACTAATTGGGTAACGGGCGATTAATCTGTATAAGATTCTTCAACGTAGGGCTGCTCAACATACGGCTCTTCGGTATAAGTATCTTCGATGTAAGTCTCCTCGACATACGGCTCTTCAACGTAAGGCTCGTCAACATAAGCATCCTCTGCGTAAGGTTCATCGCGATAAACGTCATTCGCATTTTGCTGAGAAGTACTGCCTGCGCACTCAATCCAATTACCGCTCGCATCTTGCTGAACACCGTACTCTGCACACTGCTGCTGAGCGCTCATTGGCGACTCTGCAAGCGTCAGTGGCGCTATACACACAAATGCTAGCATCAAACTCCAAGGTCTTATCAGCCACATAAAATGTCTCTCTACGTATCAAAATTTTAGGCATTGATTATCATCAGCCTGCACGTCAAAGTAAAATGAAATAAAGTTATCCTAACGATAAGCACTTTTGTTACTGATTTATAATTAATTAGGTGCTGATGATCACCATTTTTCATTGTCACACCTCTGCCAATTACGCCCTCATTCCGCTATAATTGCCGCCATTTACGATCATCCAAAGAGCATTTTGAAGAAATACTATGGAAAAGACATATCAGCCTCAGGCACTTGAACAAGAATGGTACAAAACGTGGGAAGAAAAAGGCTACTTTAAGCCTTATCAAGACGGATTAGATGGCGAAGGTTATTCCATCATGATTCCACCACCGAATGTCACCGGTTCATTGCACATGGGCCATGCTTTTCAGCATACCATTCAAGATGCTCTTACCCGTTACAAGCGCATGCAGGGCAAGAAAGCCCTTTGGCAAGTGGGTACTGACCACGCCGGTATTGCAACCCAAATGGTTGTTGAGCGTAAGCTTGCCCAAGAAGGCCAGCCAGATCGCCACGAATTAGGCCGCGAAGAATTCACCAAAAAGATTTGGGAATGGAAAGAAGAGTCTGGCGGTACTATTACTAACCAGATGCGTCGCCTAGGCAACTCGGTTGATTGGGAAACAGAACGTTTCACCATGGACCCTGGTTTCTACAAAGCGGTAGAAGAAGTTTTCGTTAAACTCTACGAAGACGACCTAATCTACCGTGGTAAGCGCCTAGTAAACTGGGATCCAAAGCTACACACCGCAATCTCAGATCTAGAAGTTGAAAACAAAGACGTTAAAGGCAAGATGTGGCACCTGCGCTACCCACTTGCCGATGGCCAAACGTATACCGATAGCAAAGGCGTAGTAAAAGACTATATCGTTGTTGCGACCACGCGTCCTGAAACCATGTTAGGTGATACCTGCGTAGCCGTTAACCCAGAAGATACTCGTTACCAGCATCTTGTGGGCAAAGACGTGATGCTGCCTTTGGTTGGCCGTCGCATTCCAATTATCGCCGATGAATACGCCGATATGGAAAAAGGCACGGGTTGTGTAAAAATCACCCCTGCTCACGATTTTAACGATTACGAAGTTGGCAAGCGCAACAAACTGCCAATGATCAACGTATTAACGTTCAACGCCGACATTCGTGAAGAAGGCCAAACCTTCAACTCCGATGGCACACTGAACGAAGAAATGTCGGGCTTCATTCCTGAAAAATACCGTGGCCTAGAACGTTTCGCCGCGCGTAAAGAAATCGTTGCCGATTTTGAAGCCGCAGGCTTGCTAGTAGAAATCGTTGAAAACGACATGGTTATCCCTTACGGCGACCGTGGTGGCGTAGTCATTGAGCCAATGCTTACCGACCAATGGTACGTAGACGCGAAAACAATGGCTAAGCCTGCGATTGCAGCAGTTGAAAATGGCGACATCAATTTCGTGCCTAAGAGCTACGAGAACATGTACTTCGCTTGGATGAACAACATTCAAGACTGGTGTATTTCACGTCAGCTTTGGTGGGGCCACCGCATTCCAGCTTGGTACGATGACCAAGGTAAGGTTTACGTTGCGCAAAACGAAGCTCTGGTTCGCGAAAAATACAATCTAGATGCTTCGGTTAACCTATCTCAAGATAACGACGTATTAGATACCTGGTTCTCTTCAGCCCTTTGGACGTTCGCGACCTTAGGCTGGCCAAACCTTGACGACCCTGAAGTTGTTAAGCGTTTAGAAGACTTCCACCCAAGTGATGTTTTGGTTACTGGTTTCGACATTATCTTCTTCTGGGTTGCCCGCATGATCATGATGACCATGCACTTCTGCAAAGACGGCGAAGGCAAACCACAAGTACCGTTTAAAACCGTTTACGTTACTGGCTTAATCCGTGACGAAACCGGCGCTAAAATGTCGAAGTCGAAAGGCAACGTACTCGACCCTATCGACATGATCGATGGCATCGGTATCGACGAGCTATTAGAGAAACGTACTGGCAACATGATGCAGCCGCACTTGGCTGAGAAAATTGGCAAGCGTACCAAGAAAGAATTCCCAGAAGGTATTTCTGCCCACGGTACCGACGCATTACGTTTCACCCTGACTGCACTGGCCTCGACGGGTCGTGACATCAGCTGGGACATGAAGCGCCTTGAAGGTTACCGCAACTTCTGTAATAAAATCTGGAACGCCTCACGCTACGTGATGTTGTCTGTTGCTGGCGACGAAGTTGTAGAAGCCGCTGCTGAAAACGGCACCAAGATTGTGATTACCGACGCAATGAAAGCAGCGTGTGGTGCTAATGGCGAAGAAGCGATTCTATCCCTAGCCGATCGCTGGATTATTTCTCGCCTACAGTTTGTAGAAGCCGAAGTAACGCGTCACTTCGACAACTACCGTTTCGATCTAGCGGCACAAGCGTTATACGAATTCATCTGGAACGAATACTGCGGCTGGTACTTAGAATTGTCTAAGCCAGTACTGTGGGATGAAAACTCCAGCGTAGAAGCTAAGCGCGGCACGCTAGGCACCTTGGTTCGCGTATTAGAAGCGACCATGCGTTTAGCGCACCCGATTATGCCGTTCATCACCGAAGAAATTTGGCAGCAAGTGAAAGTACTTGCAGGTAAAGACGGCGAAACGATCATGCTAGCACCATATCCTGTTGCGCAAGACGCGTTCCGTGATGCTGAAGCTGAAGCTGACATTAAATGGCTACAAGACGTTATTACAGCGGTACGTAATATTCGTGGTGAGAAGAACATTCCACCAAGCAAGCCATTAGACTTGTTATTCAAGAATGGCGGTGACGATGACTTCCGTCGTGCTGAAGAAAACCAAACCTTCTTGAAGAAACTTGCCCAGTTAGAAAGCCTAACGTGGTTGAACGACGGTGATGAAGAGCCTATGTCAGTGACGCAATTAGTCGGTGATATGGAAGTTCTTATTCCAATGGCAGGCTTCATCGATAAAGATCAAGAAGTTGCGCGTTTGACTAAGTCGGTAGAAAAACTGGATAAAGAAATCGAGCGTGTGAATAACAAACTCGGTAACCCAGGCTTCACTGATAAAGCGCCACCGGCTGTGATTGATAAAGAAAAAGAGAAAGCCACAGGGTTTGCTCGTGATATCACTAAGTTGAAAGATCAGATTGAGAAGATTAAGGCGCTTTAGTTTTAAAGTGGTTTAGTTTGATTTACTGATTGAAACAAAAAACCGGCTTATGCCGGTTTTTTATTTATGCGTGCAATAAGGAACTAAGCAGATACGACTTAAATAATATGAAACCCTAGCTCTTCGAATTTTTTCCGCTCTACTAGCTTAAGTTTCTTAACACCCCAGATTAAACGGTGCTTCGGCCGCGATGAAGCTACATACGCAAATCTTGCAGCTTCACTATTTTCATCTTTCAACCAGCTCTTCCAGTGCGAACCTGGCTGCCCACTAGCACTTGCTGCCGAGACTAACATAGTTACGTCATGGGTTTCGCCTTTAGCACCATGAATGGTTGTTTTTCGCCGACCCACTTTCACACTCATTACCTGACCTAATGAATCACATACAAGATCACTAGCCTCACCAGAAGGCGCGCGTAAATTTATTGTTTCCATCACTTTAATTACAGCTTTAACCTCATCAAATACAAAGCTTTCTTCAGGTAAGGAACGTATATTTTCTTTAGCTTTTTTAGTCCAACTTGACCAATTGACGTCCATATCTCTCAATGTTTCATCACTAATATATTCTAGCGACAAAAAAAGAAATCTTCTCCAAGTTAGATTCGATTCTATAATTTGTGGACAGTTAAAACTATTTGGCTTAACACTTTCACTAATATAATACCTAATAAACTCAGAATATAACGTTATAGATTCATCTATTGCCTCCATATCATCATAATTAAATAACTTAATGGCTAAAGCTAATTTATGGATAGGTTTTAGATTAGTGGCAGAAGTTCGAAATTTTTGTAGGACTGAATGCCCCCGCGCTACTATTACAGCATTATTATAATCAGCACTTAATTCTTCAAAAATACTCACTAATTCCGTAGGTGAGGTTTCATACTGAGCTAAATAGCATGATGGCTCTAGTCGCGTCAATTGACCAACTATATTATGCCGCCCTATTAAGGTTCCACATAGGTTTATGATCTTTTGGCAGCTACGAAAATTTCTTGTGAGTTCAACATTCGTAAAAGAGTTTTCTAAAGTAAACTGCTTTACAGCATTAGGATCAACATCTCTAAATCCATATATAGATTGATGAAGATCTCCTATAAAATGTAACCTCACTCCCCCCCCTGAAAGTTGTTTTAAAATCATTAACTGCTCAGCAGATAAATCCTGACACTCATCGATGATAATTAATGGATATTTTAGAGCTAATAATTTCAAGTAATGCTCAAAATCTTTTTGACAAAGTGCTTTAAGTGCCAAAGACTCAACATCCTTATAAGTTGCATACCCACCTTTAAGCATTCGTTCTTTTGTATCAATTAAATCTTTCTGCTGCCAGTCTTCAAGTTCAACTGCATTCAATGCTCGATCAGTAATATTATCACCAGTATTAAAAACAACACCCCCATTTCCAATATCAATGGAATAATGGTGCGCGTAAACATTACCTCTACCAGCAATTCCCCACGTCGTTCTAAAACCGATAATTGAAGAAGCTTCGACTATTCGAATCGAGCAATCTCCATCAGCATCTCTATAGTCAGTAAACTGACTAGCTAAAGGATTTACGATATTCTTATATATAAAACTGTCGATTGTTCCTAAAAAGTGAGGAAACAAACTACTAGAACTGGGTAAATACTTAAATATTCGCCTCTTCAATTCTTCAGTAGAGCTATTGGCAAAAGAAAGAATAGCCATTCCTCCTGGATACTTATCCCAGCCATCAGCTTCTCTTGCTACTTTTGCCGCGACGACTTCTGTTTTACCACTTCCTGGACATGCTTCTAAGTAAACATGTTCATTAATACTTGATTGGATATAAGTTTGCTGCTCATCAGTGAACACAGTCATTACTCAACTGCCTCACATTCAATTGAAGATGCCCAAAAAATAGCTTTCTGTATATATTCTGGAATCTTTATTAAGCAATCGCCATTAGCTATCTTGTCGGTTAGAACTTGTGCAAAAACACCTTTCCCAACGTTAGCATCATCAACTCGCTTAAGAATTTCATAAGCTGCATGCGATTTTTCTTCAGAACTTTTCTCAAGCCAGTCAATACTTGCTATTCGCGTAAGTTCGTCAAATACTAGACTGGACCCTGTTTTTGGCTTTGGCCAAAGTGAAGCAAGAATTTCAGCCATTACAGCTGCATTATTCCCTTCCATTGCCAAGTCATATTCAAGTGTTTTATATTTACTAACAAATAACCGAGTATTATTAGATGCTGAGATGGTTTCGACCAATCGAAGTGCATGATTTTCTCCATCAGGAATATTGCCATCAAAAGGCTTTAGAGGTGTTAAAACTTCATTCCCCTCTCCATCCGTTACACTCACTTTTTTAGGCGGATCTAGGTCAGTTATACCTGAACAACGGATAGGAATATTAATACCATCTTGATCATCTTCATCCTCAAGACCTGTTAGGTTGCAGTAGAACCTCATGAAATGTTTAAAATATATTCCATTTAAGTTTATGGTCGATATACCTTGATCCTCAAGGCTTCTTTTACCTATAACTTGATTCTTAAGAATTTCTTTCGCTAACACAGGTATTAACATTTGCTCAGCAATACCTTCAACGAGTATTACACCACTAGCAAAGAGTAGATTTGATTTCGTAACGTCCAGCCAACGATTAATAAACTGCTTACTTGTATCTAAAACATCGCATAAACGCAGAGGTGTCGCTATAGGAGGTGTCGATCTAGACAAATGAATAATAGAATCAATATCTACTGAAGAGGCTAAAACCGTTGAATGGCTTGTCACTACGACCTGAACATTATTATCATCATTAGCTACTGATTTTAAATGGTCTAGTAATCTAATCTGTAATTGAGGGTGTAAATGAGCCTCAGGTTCCTCTATTAGCAACAATTTGAATAGAAGGCCTTCTTCTTCGTCAATATCATCTAATGTTAACTCTGCTAAAATTGAAGCTATATACAATAAATTATTATACCCAAGACTATTTTGGCTTAGACTTCTAAATAACCCTTGATCTTGCTCTGACATATCAGGAAAAAACAACAAAGTTAGGCTTTCTACTATCTTTGTAAAATCACTTTCAGCAAACTGAATCCGTGTACTTTGCCCAAAGTGATGACCTATTGCCTTACCTAGATGTTCTGAAATTAATGCATTTGCCTTTTTAATACTTAGCTGCTCATCGGTAGCTAAAGTTTCATTAAAGCTTTTGAATTTTTCTTCTAACGGATGAGCCTCTTCATTTTTACGACATTCTTTTAATTCATTGCGATTAATAGCTTTGAGTAATTTAGAAAGTCTAGATTGCCTACCATTAGTTAGTTTTGATTCAGCATCGCGCAAGGGAGGTAGATAAATACATTGGATTAATTCAACCAACTCTGGATCAAATTGAGAACCTTTTGCAGTACCACCCCACATAGTTTTTTTATAACGTCCTCTTTTCTCTTTATTTTCGGCTTGTAAATTTAAGGTTGCTCTATCTGTGCCTCCAGTCCAAGGTAAAAGTGCAACTTTCTCTTTAAGCTTAAGACCTTCAAAATCAGCCTTAATTACAAAATCAGTAGCAGCTACAGCCCCTGATTGAAATGCACAAAAGAAATCATCACTACTTATACTGTATCTACCAGACTCCGAGTCTTGAAATAGCTGTCTGATCGCACTAATGATTGCAGTTTTTCCTGCACCATTTTCACCGACAATGACATTAAGTCCATCACCAAAAGAAATATCGAATGCTTCGTCAAAACAGCGAAAACCAGTTACTTTCAAATTACTTAAGTACATACATTTCTCTTAAAATTTAATTTCTTTTGGCATTCGCTAATTCTTCGAATTCTTCTTTTCATTAAGATGCTTCAGATTAGCTCTTACAACTTCATCACCCGGATCAACTTCCAAAGCTTTTACATAATACTTCCTAGCTTCGTCATACTTTTTAGTCGCACCATACAGCGACCCTAAATTGGCATAGCCATAAACCTTATTCGGATAATACTGAATCAATGCTTCAGAAACGTTAATCAACAAGCGATCACCCTCTTCCGACTCCAGCCGAAACAACATAGCAGTACGCGGCAACAAGCCTTGAATCATGAATTCTTCAGGATCACCCTCCATAGAGCCGACTTTTCCCCACTGCCATTTATTGTCGATTTCTTTTGAAGTTTTAAGCATGTTGATTAACTGGTCGGCCATAACAGAATGCTCACCAATGTTTTGTGCAATGGTGACTATGCCAAAATGAATATCGAGCTGATTAGGAAATGACTTAAGATTATTTTGAGCAGTACGAAGAGCTTTAAGGATGGTGATTTTATCTAGACTAACTTCTTCACGAATAAACCCTTTAATGGTTGGGTCATCTTGTTTAGTTAATTCTAAATCACCGGGCTGAGCTTCACCTTGCGCAACGATTGTTCGGACGGTACGCCCTTTACCAAAATGGTAGTTCAAAAAGATAACGGTATAATCTGGATCAGTCTTAGCAGTCGCTTTGTTCTGCTCTAAATAGAGTTCTACAGCATTAAGTTGATTATTACGGATGTGTTCGGTGTAGGCATGAAATTGCTTTGCTTCCAGCGCTTGCGCGGTCTGAAAGCAGAGTAATAAAGATAGGCTTAATAGCAGGTACTTCACGGGAAATCCTTTTCGTCCGTGCCTGCTCTTATTTATGCAAGGCGACAGACAGCAGTAGTAATCCACATATAGTAACAATGTATTATATCAATGTTAATGCCTTATTAGTCACAAGGGCTTTCCGTTAGGTTAATCAATCGCTGCCTCTATTCCAATCGACTCATCTAGATACTACATTAGTACTAAATGAGTAGATTTTGCAGTACTTTCATTTGTAGCACTTTCTCAATATGTTTAGCATTCGGCAGCCATTGAAAGGCAGCTAGTCTTGATGGCAAGGGCAATAAAGCACAGATAAGGAAATTGATATGTATGAAATTACGATAAAAAGAGATAAGACCGATGGCATTTTAAAGTTTACTTCGCCTAACAAGGAAATAACTACAAAATGCTATTGGAATTTGATGAAGAAAATTCCAGCCGGTTCATATCTAAAGTGCTCAGCCACGACTATGTCTAGAAAAAAGAACTCTAGAGGTAACCCAAGAGAAGCCATTTTTATACCTGGAGTAGTAGGGTTCACAGAAATATTTGTTCATATGGGAAAACCACCTTACCCTAAATGGTCTGATGGCTGCGTCGTAATTGATGAAAATATAATGATTGAAATTTACAATGCGATCACTCCCAAAAATGGCCATAATGTGACGATAACCATTAAGGATTAATCTATGAAACATCTAATTGTACTTAGTACCTTTTTATTAATGGCTTGCTCTAATATCAACGCTAGCAATCAAACCCATTCTGAGGAAAATGATTACCATAATATTCTATCTAGCTTATTGAATGTTAATGAACATAAATATACCTATTTTGACGACAACGGTGTGAAGCAGCCTGATTCCCTAGAGTTATTCAAGGAACTTGAGCGGATCTATTCTAGAAACATAGAGTCTGATCAGACTAATGGAAAAATTAGCAAGAAGAGGCTTAAGGTAATCATGTATTTTTCATTTTATGCACAGGCAAAAAACTCAGGTGCATTTCAAGAGTATCTAGCTGAAGACTTAATGCCGATTTTCTTGAATAACACGGATAGTTTCTCAGTAATCATGAAAGAGCTGCCTTTCCTGATAGATTCCAACTGTAATAGACTCAATGCCTACTTTGGGCACGAAGGTAAAAATAAAAAGAAGAAACACGACTTCGTTAACCATAATGCTCAAGCATTAACCCAGCACTTAAATGAAGATCAAAAAACAGTGTGCATGAGTAACTTTGATTGAGAATTTT
This sequence comes from Oleispira antarctica RB-8, assembly GCA_000967895.1. Classification (GTDB taxonomy): domain Bacteria; phylum Pseudomonadota; class Gammaproteobacteria; order Pseudomonadales; family Oceanobacteraceae; genus Oleispira; species Oleispira antarctica. Next base: position 1,246,687 of record FO203512.1, on the reverse strand, counting down.
AATACTCACCTTTTTTCTACTTATCGCCTCTTGCTCATCTGTTCAGATGGTCACAATTAAAAATGACTTAGATGAAAGCATTAATTTCCAAGGTGAGTTCATTGCAACGACTAATGAAGTAGATAATTTGGCGTTTCAGCTGAAACCCGGAAGCTCAAATTCATGGCGATACGAAATTAGTTCATTTGAAAGTGATGTACTGGATAAAGGACTTAACAAAATAACGTTATCAGTTTCATCCGAGTGTTCTATCACACTGGATAGAAGTGAGATCGAAGCACTAGCAGAGAAAGATGGCATGTGGTTTATAACCATTGATGCAGAAGTAATTAACTGCAAGTAGTTAACAGATTGGAATTCTAGTATGCCTCTATGAGGCATACTTACTGAAGTCTCTTTTTACTCGCACCCAACAACCCATCAATCGCCATTCCCAAATCCATAGATTCACCTGCCCATTTAGTAACGGCCGTCTTTTCATCTATCGCGTTATAGATCAGCCTAGGAATATTCTTGCCCAATTCAGCAGGATCACAACAAGCGCAGGTAAACTTAGCGGGGTTGGCGGCTATAACATGTTCTTCATTTTTATTATTAGAAGTACGGTTAAAAGGCGTATTAAAATAACGATCTACTTTAGAAAAACATAAGCGCTCGGCAAAGCGCTGTGGCTTGCTAGCGGTTGCTGGCTGAGTCACTGGCTTAAGTGAAAGGAAGAACGACCCTTTATGCAATTCCCTATGATGATGCCGACATAACGTCACTAAATTATCCAGCTTAGTATCACCGCCATCGGCCCAGTGCTTTATATGATGACCCTCTACATATCGGGTTTCACAACAGCCCGGAAACTGGCAACCGCCGTCACGAATCGCTAATGCACGGGACATGGCGGGGGGAATAATTCGTGAGCGTCGGCCAATATTCAATACATTGCCTACGCTATCCTCTTCTACAACCAGCAAGCCTGCATCACACGCTATACGACGAGCGGCGTTGGGTATTAACCACCTGCCATCTAGGCTTACTCCTAAATCAGCCTCTAAATCAGTGCCAGTCCCTTGGTTTAGCGGGCCTGCCCGAACATGCATAATTAGCTGACAACGCTCTGCGCCTTTTAGGGAGCTGATTGAATCGATAGAAGACGAACTATTTGCAGAGGCGAGGTAATGCTCTGTTATTGCAATTAACGCATCGGCTCTGCGCTGAGGAAAAGTAAGCTTCTCTTCTGTCTTGTCTTCAAGCATCTGGTTCATCGAAAACGTTTCAGCTGAAACGCTTTTTGCACTATCTTGATGCGCTTCACAACCAACATTGGCTAATCGATCACCGAGTTCTTTAAGCGCCTTTGCAATTAAGCCGCCTTCTTCGGCGGGTAACCTAGCTTTTATAATCCACATACCATCATCGTCTTGATAACAGCTCACGCTGCGGCTTTCTTGCTGTAAATCGTCTTGTTGTTCTTCTTGTCTTTTTAACTGCTGATCTTCACTTAGCCCAAGGTCTGCTGCATTGAAGTCTTCTTGCTTATCGGCGATACGACTAACGGTTCGAGATGCTTTAACCAAAACTTCTACATGATGCACTGTGCCGTACTCGGCGATGTTTAATAAATAGGATTCATTTTCTTCAGTGGCGATTCTGGTCATTGCCCGTACTTTGGAAAAACTTAGCTCGCCTTTTTGAAACGCCGCATTGATTCCTGGCAAGCCTTCTAATGCGCGTGCAGTTCTAACCTTCTCTCGGGCTGGGTTCATGGAAATACCACATTTCCAATTTAACCAATGCGCACACGAACGTAGCCCATAACCGGACCAAGCTTGTCTGCGATCAAATTCTGCAATGAGTTTTAGAAAGCGATAATTAGCGGCGTTGATTTGCCCTGCAAGCTTGGTGATTTGATTTTCGAGTTGCTCATTGCTTTCACTAAAGTTTTCTAGGTCGGGTTGATCGTTGTAGCGGATACTTTCGTTATTGCTCGTGCTCTCTCCCGTACTCTCACTGATGCAATAAAGAGAACCTTGAGAGAAGTTATTATCGAAATGCCGTTCAACTTTTAAAGCGTACATACCGTCACCTTAAATTAATTTTTAAATTTTAAATACTGTATTAATTTTAGCGTATTGAAATGTTATTAGAACAAAAAACGACTGTTTTAATAGACTATTTATTACTAATAAAACAGGTGTTAGCTATAATTTATTAAAAGAATTAAAGTCACTATTCAGCACCCTCTATTGAGCGAAAGCAGGCAGGATTTTTTCTTAATTTTAGTCATGCGAATATCCCGATCGCCTTAGCTATTGGTAAACGGCGCTAGGTAATGTTTTCTCTATTATTCTCTTGTAACTAGTAGCCGTGTATAACGTCACCAAGTTATCTAACTGATCAGTTTCATTCAATACGGCCCCTATCGATTACGACAAACTTCCTCCCCTAATACAGATCTCTGTTTAAATGTGAGGAAACCATGTCACTTTCTATTTTATTATCCATGTCGGCCTTTGCCCTTGCGGCCTCGATATCTCCGGGCCCTGTCAACCTAGTGGGCTTAAGCAGCGGTAGCCGCTACCCTCTTATTCGAGGCCTAATATTCGTCAGCGGTGCCACATTGGGGTTTCTTGTTTTATTTGTCGCGGTGGGCTTAGGGCTGAATCAATTATTCGAACTGTGGCCAGCCCTATTTACTGTCTTGCGCTGGGCAGGTATTGGTTTTTTATTGTATCTGAGTTTTTTATTAGCCCGCTCTGACGGTGAATTATCTTCAGATCACATTAAAGCCCCAGGGTTTTGGACCGGTGCTTTAATGCAGTGGTTGAACCCAAAAGCTTGGCTAGCATCTGCAGCAGGAATTAGCACCTATGCACCGAATGGTGAGTTGCAAATATTAATAATATTTACGGCTTTGTATGCTGTTATTTGCTGGCTGTCATTATCAAGCTGGGTCGTCGCAGGGGCATTTTTTCGTGACGCTATTCATCAGCCAAAATACCTTAAACGGTTTAATCAGTTGCTAGCGTTACTATTATTTTTAAGTTGTATCGTTGTTATATTCAGCACTGAATTTTTATAGTTTTCATAACTTTCTATAACGGGTTAACTGCGATTATTTTGATATTGCCCCGGAGTAGTCGCTGTCAGCTTTTTAAACGTACGCTGAAAATGTGCCTGATCGGAAAAAGCTAATTGCTGAGCTACATCAACAAGCTCTATTCCTTGTTGCAATAACTCTCGGCTTTTTTGTATACGACGATTCAGTAAATAGGCATGAGGCGTTAAACCATACTGTCGACGGAAACTGCGAATTAAATGACCTTCGCTACAATTTGCTAAAGTGGTTAAATTCTCTAATGTTGGCATGGTTGCTAATGATTGATCAAGAAACTCAGCAACAGCGCTCAGGCTTTCCTGTGGTGCAGATGCATTGTCTACATCAGTCTGAGGAGCATCACTGAACCAACTCATCAGAGTCGTTATATAATCGATAAAACAGGACTGCTTTTCTAGCAAGTCAGCTTCTGTACTAACCAAAACCTCAACGACTTCACAATAAAGTGAGTACCAGTGATTGTTACCTTCTTTTTGATTTGATGCTTGATCTAGCTTGATCATCGGCTGATGGATATCTTGCCAGCATTTCTCTGGAATCAAACCCGCTTCAAATCTCAATTGCGTCAGCCAATCCGCATCGATATACATCATCCAATAAGCCCACGGCTGATTGTCTACCGGATTACAGGTATGCACCCAATCAGGATTCATCATCACCAGATCTGTTTCCTTTATTGGATACAGGTCATCGCGATACTGGAAAGTACTGATGCCATGAGTAATCGCGCCAATCGACCATTGCTTGTGTGAATGCGGAGCGTAGCTAACTTTACGACCGTCTTCGACTCGGCGTAATTCAACATAAGGCATATCGGCATTACGCCAGAAAATCGATTCAGTCACAGGAAGCTCTTTGGATTTATTAACATGAAAGCCAGATCAACCTATTCTAATAAATTCAAAATAGATACACCAATTTAGTGCTCAAACAACACAGGAGTATTAAAGATTAAGGCGCTATAAAAGCAGCCTCACTTTTAACGAGATCAAAAGAACCGCCCTACTGATATTCAGGGGGCGGTTTTTTATGCCCGAATTCCTAGTCTCAACTCTCGATTTATCAATTCATACTAGGTACACTCTACTGAGTAATTACTCTAACAATCCTAACAAAATGAATTCACCTATGACTCCATCAGAAAGACTTCAGGCCACCTATCAAACGCAATACAAGGCCTCGCGTCAGCATGCTTACCCAAGCATCAACGAACGTAAAGACAACCTAGAAAAGCTGGCTCAACTGATAGAAAACAATGCAGACCGCATCTGCGCAGCCATCGACAAAGATTATGGCGGCCGCTCTACCAACGAAACCATGCTATTGGAAATAACCCCGTTATTAGGTTCGGTAAGCTACGCCAAAAAACGCATCAGCAAGTGGGCTAAACCCAAAAGCCGTCACGTTGGCTTAACGTTTAAAGGGGCAAGCAACAAACTGATCCCTCAGCCTAAAGGCGTTGTTGGTGTTGTGACTCCATGGAACTACCCATTATTCCTAGCACTCAGCCCATGCGTTAGCGCCTTAGCCGCGGGCAACCGCTGCATTGTTAAAATGGCCGCCAACTCACAAAACTTGTGCCGCCTAATTGATGAATTAGTATCTGCTGTCTTTGACGAATCGGTATTGGCCGTCATTCCAGCCACCTCGGCGCGTGAATTTTCTTCCATGCCTTGGGACCACATGGTATTCACCGGTTCTGCCGCAACGGGTAAAATCGTTATGGAAGCCGCGTCTAAAAACCTGACGCCAGTTACTCTAGAGCTGGGCGGTAAGTCGCCAACCATTCTGGCCCCGGACTTCGACGTGCGCACAGCGGCAGAACGAATGACCTTCACCAAATTCTTAAACGCCGGCCAAACCTGTGTTGCCCCTGATTACATATTCGTACCAGAAGGCAAAGTTGAAGAATTTGTTAAGCACGCCAAAGAAATCGTTAGCAGCCGTTACGACAGCGTGAACAATTCAGACTTAACCGCGATTATCGACGAAGCCGCTTTTAGCCGTTTGAAAGCCACATTAGAAGATGCAAAAGAAAAAGGCGCCGAGGTTGTTAACCTATTACAAGGTGATACCCTAAATGAAGAAAGTAAAAAAATTGCACCACATGTAATCGTAAATCCAAGCGATGACATGATCATAATGCAAGACGAAATCTTCGGCCCACTGCTACCGATCAAAACGTATAAATCATTGGATGAAGTTGTTGAGTACATCAACGAACGTGATCGTCCTCTTGGGTTATACATGTTCTCTAACGACAAAAAGACTCAAGACGATTTATTCTACAGAACGCTTTCTGGCGGCGTATGCATCAACGACTGCATGTTCCACGTTGCTCAGCACGACATGCCATTTGGTGGTATTGGTAACAGCGGCATGGGCCATTACCATGGTGAAGAAGGCTTTAAAGAGTTTTCGAAACTGCGCCCAGTATTTAAGCAGTCGGGCATGACTTCTAAAATCATTCTGATGTTATCGCCGCCTTACGGCTCAGTATTTAAGAATGTTATTAACCTGATGCTGAAATTTAGATTGTGATTTTTTATTGATTGAATCTATAACCGCCCTTTATTTTCATATATTGGGCGGTTTTTTTATAGAGTTTAATAAGCTGCCGCTATCAACGCATGACAGGCTTGATGTGGATTACCGGTTGCATCATAACTTTTTACCCATTCGCCATAATTATGCACCACAGGAATATCTTCTGGGTGAAAACTCGGCTTAAAGTAACGCAGTAAGTTCGGGGTAAAGGATGAGAAAAGGCCTTTTCTTGGGCCATATAGCCATGGAATGTTTTTGATAAACATTTTGCGGCGCTGCCACTTAGTAAAACCGTCAGCTTCTAACATCTGGTCGGCAAAGTGGAACATGAAATGAGAGATGATTTTGGTCGCGTGAACCATCGCTGTGGCACGTTTCCAGTAACCCACTTTCGCGACATCTTTCATTACATTGAAGGCAACCGATCTGTGCTCCATTTCTTCAATGGCATGCCACGCAAATAAAGCTCTCATTTTAGGGTGCATGCTCGCAGTAGTTTCTTTGTTCGTGAAGTAAGTATCGGCCAGCAACGCAGTAAAGTGTTCTGCCGCTGCCGTTATCGCGAGATTATATTCTGGTGACCATTTACGCTCGTCTTCTTTGGTTTTGTCTTTATGCTCGGCCAATAAGCGCTCCATTGGCATTCCCTGTTTTTCTAACAGGTTGTTGTATTTGGTATGCGCAATGCCGTGCTGGGCTTCTTGCACGGTAAATTCTTTTACTTCGTGTATCAGCTGCGGGTCGGTAATTTTGTCGCGAAAAGCACGCACACTGGAAATAAAGTAGCGCTCGCCTTCCGGAAAAGTCGACTGCAAAGCATCGTGTATGCGTGTTTTAAAAGGATCGCTAGAGTGCCAATACCTTGGTATATTTTCATCCAAGCCAAAATCAATATCTTTGCGAGCTTCAATTTCTGGTTGAGTTATTTTTGTCATTATTTTTCTCCCATTGCAGATAACAGTTCGTAATGTTCAGGATCACGTAGATCACTCATCTCGCGATTTAATGTCCAGTTGCGTAACTTCAGCGGTAACAGTGTTAAAAAGCGCAGCAACGATGATTGATGGCCAAATACCATTCGTTGCTTGCCGGTTTTAATGCCGTCAATCACGATACGCACTGCGGTTAATGGGCTGGTTTTCAAATACTTTTCTTCAAACTCAGCACCATTTTTAGAGTCTTTCGCGATATTGGTTTTGATACCGCCTGGGTGTACAAGGTGAACCGAAATAGGCGTATCGGCCAGTTCAACCATGAGCGATTCGCTGAAGCCACGTACGGCAAATTTCGACGCACAATAATCACTGGTGCCTGGCGTTCCTATTAAACCGAATACGCTGGATACGTTGACCACTGCGCCTTCTTGATTGCTCAATAACTGCGGCAAAAACGCTTTGGTCATACTCACCACTGAGAAAAAATTCACATTCATCGTCAGCTGAAATTGATCCATGTCTTGAGCCCAGACTGGAGCCCCACCGCCGCCAATACCGGCGTTATTAATAATCACATGGGCATTGCCAAGTTTGTTTTTTACTTTTTCAGCAAAGGCCAGAACATCCTCTTGCGAGGCGATATTCATCACTTCACAGCAGGTGTATTTATCGGTAATTTTCTGCACCATGGAATGGGTTTCAGCTAAGACTTTTTCATTAACGTCAGTCATCGCAACCAGAGCGCCAAGGCGTGCAAATTCCAGCGCATACTCTCGCCCCATGCCCGAAGCAGCGCCAGTGACAACAACGACTTTGTTATTAAACTGCTTCATACTTCAGCCTCCGCTTTTGCTTGTGTCTTCTGCTTAGAAGGTGAATCTTTTTTTGCTTCGGCAGATTTTAGCGGTGCTTTTGCACTGGCGTAAAATTTCAGGCAATCGTCGGTGACTGAACCAAAGCGCAAGTTTTTCGCATCTACTTTATAGTCCATGGCAACATCCCAAGGAGCACTCATACCTCGACGTGGTAAGTTATCAATGGCCCGCTGAACATAACCCGCACCAAAATCTAATAGTGGCCTTGTTGGCATATTCGGGTCTGGCAATTCTGGCTGACAGATCAGTTTATCTTGCTCTGTCATGTGCTCCATGATGCGGCATAAGTGTTCGCAGATCAGACCAATTTTTAATGTCCAAGAAGAGTTTGTATAACCAATCGCGTAAGCAAAATTCGGCACACCGCTCAGCATTAAACTTTTATAAGCAACCGACTTGGGATAATCAATCGGTTCACCATCCACGGTATAATCAATGCCACCAAACAGTTGTACGTTTAGGCCCGTTGCGGTGATTACAATGTCTGCGTCCAGTTGCTGACCTGATTTCAGTTTTATCCCTTTTTCGGTGAAGGTATCGATATGGTCGGTAACGATGGAGGCATCGCCTTTACTAATGGACTCGAATAAATCACCGTCGGTTACCGCACATAAACGCTGATCCCAAGGATTGTATGGCGGGTTAAAGTGCGTATCGACGGGATAGTCTTTCGGTAATAATTTTTTATTACCTAAACGAATTAATTTGCGTGCTGCATTTGGAAAGCGCTGGCAAAAACCCCACCACCAACGACTCAGATTAATATTTTTACTGCGCACCATTTTGTACGCTAACTTCTCTGGGAATATTTTTTTAATCACATTGGCAATCGGGTCTTCTGTTGGCAAGCTCACCACATACGTTGGCGTACGCTGCAACATGGTGACATGTTCTGCTTTGTCTGCCATCGCCGGAACCAGGGTCACCGCCGTCGCGCCACTGCCGATGACAACGACTTTTTTACCTTGATAGTCCAGATCTTCAGGCCAGGTTTGCGGATGGATAATCTGACCCTTAAAGTTTTCACGACCGTTGAAATTCGGAGTGAAACCTTCGTCATAGCGATAATAACCCGCTGCCGAGAATAACCAGCGCGCCGTCATTACTTCAGTTTTTCCTGTGGCGGTATCGGTAAACTCTACTCGCCAATGAGCATCTTCACTCGACCAGTTAGCGTTAACGACTCGGCTATTAAAACGGATTTTTTTCTGTATCTGATTTTCGTCTACGGCTTCGCGCAGGTAATCCATAATAGAGCCCGCGTCAGCAATCGCTTTAGGACTTTTCCAAGGTTTGAATTCATAACCAAATGTGTATAAGTCTGAATCAGAGCGAATGCCTGGGTAACGGAACAAGTCCCAAGTGCCACCGATATCACCCCGAGACTCTAGAATGGTGAAGCGCTTGTTCGGCTGATCGCGTTGTAAATAATAAGCCAGACCAATACCGGAAATACCGGCACCAATAATCAATACATCTGTATCTGGGTTAGATCCCTTGGAGTGAGCACTCATAACTTGCCTTTATTTTTAATGTTATTCGACGTTGTTCATTTTATGTACCTAATAGCCAGTAAACAATGTACAAAATACCACTACTTAAGTATTATTTTGTGCAAAGTGCACCATTTACAGGTATTCAGACCATGTTCAATATCGCCACTAATACGCATCAAAATTGGCCTAAAGCATCTGATCGAATCACAGAGTTAATGCGCTGTGGTGCAGAATTAGGGCTGGAGCTGGCCGCCAGTAAACTGTTTATAGACGCATTAGAAGGGGTTAACTTCCAAGGTAATGGCAAAGATGATCTACATGATGACCCCGTTATGCAGGCAAAACACAGGCGGGCAATTCGTGCCAGTATCATTCATTGGTTAAACGCGATTATCAAATCCCCTGAGCAGGCAGTAACCCCCTATGCGGTTTATGAGTCGGTGGATAGTACCGCCGAAATGTACCAAGCCCAAGCGGCTGAGATACTGCAAAAAAATGCCCACGCGATTCAAGATATTGCTTGGCAATATTGGATGAAAATAGTATTTCAGCTGACAAAAGATCCGTTGGAACTGCAGCAGTTATTGGAACTGTCTTCTATTTCCATGCGCACGTATAACGAAGCTTCTTTGAAACTCTGGCTAGAGCGCTTGGAGTTAATCACTGCCGATAAAAAACGCGGTGGAATCGAAGAACAAAGAGAATTAGTCGGTAAAATAATCAGCGGCGAAGAACGTGACTTAACCAGAGCTTCCGGCCTATTAAATTATTCGTTTAAGCATACGCATCACAGCGCGATTGTTTGGAGTGAAGAAATCGACACTGAAATTTCGGCACTGGAAAATGTCGCAACGGTATTTCAGAAAGCTTGCCAGCAAAATCATTCTTTGAAAGTAATCGCCAGCCCGTCCGTCATCTGGGTATGGGCTTCAGCCGAATTTTCGGTGAATGAAAAAATTCTAGAAACTGTGCTGAAAAAACACACAGGAATACGCATCAGTTTTGGTAGTGGTGGTAATGGAATCGATGGTTTTCGTCGGGCCTACCTCGATGCCCAAGCAGCACAACGCGTATTGGGAAGACTAGAGTCTAATATTCAATTAGTAAGTTATGAACGCGTGCGCTTGATGGCTTTTTTATCGAAAGATGCAAAATCCATTCAGCATTATTCTGAGCACGTATTAGGGGAACTGGCTCAGGCCCCCACCACCGTTAGGCAATCATTACATGCTTTTCTTGAGTGTGGCTGTAATGCTACAGAAGCCGCTAAAAAACTGCATACTCACAGAAATACTTTATTAAGACGACTGACGAAAGCGGAAGAAATGTTGCCAAGACCCTTGGCAGAAAACCGCATTCAGGTAGCCGTGGCACTGGAGGCCTTATATTGGATTTTATAAATGCGTTATTTAGAGAGCATCAAACCTTGTTTAATATACTATTCTAGCCATACACAATGAGAGCCATTTATTAATTACGGGCGTATTGATGCCATCGCAGGCAGTGCCCTAGTACTCGGTTATCAACTGAATAAATACAACGTATTAAATAAAGTTGATCTAGCAAAAAAATCGCTTTAGGTGAAAAAGAGCAATGATTGCAACTGTCTACGAGTTCGAAAAACCTGGATAAAGGGAGTTAATTAATCAGTCATTTTAAATGTTGACCTAGATTAAGGCACCTCCCTTAGTTAATTAGAAAATTTCGTAAATCGATTTTCCAACGGCCGTGAAGGTGCGCCCTTCACTATTTTGTATGATGCGCTCTACTACCAATACGTCTTTGCAAGCAGGACTATCTGGTGACCACTGACAGCTGCTTGTTTCAATGGTTTGCATCATTGAGTTGGTATTATTCGTTATAACCCACTTATTCGTATCTTGCAGTTTGGCAATGCCGTAATCGTGGGACCCAACAATAACGCTATCGGTGTAAGCCACTGATACTAAGTTATGGTCAATAATATCTGAATTACGTGGAGTGAAAATTTCGGCCGTTTCAGTCTCGGTATTATACTTAACAAGGCCCGATACATTATTAGCAAAATAGTAATCGTTGTTTTCGCCTTCTGCGATTGCAAGATAGCCTCCTGCTGGTATCGCTGAGGTTTCAGATGTCAGCGGATGCCAATCAGTTCCGTCAAAAAAAGTAATACCTTCTTTGATCATAGAACCAGCCCAAACATGACCTTTACTATCTTGGTAGAGTGTTTTTATATCGGTATTTTCATCCAAACCATGATCGATTATTTTCACTAACTGGTCTTGATTATTTTCATCTTTGTTGAATAAAAATAATCCGTTATCGGTACCAATGTAAAGCCCCTTATCAGTATTAACTAAACTGAATACAGAGGTGCAAGAAGGGGTTTCTGTTGCTGTTTTACAAGAAAACAAGCCATCAAGACTACGCGCTGTTTTAGTTTCTTTGTTATATTCTAATAATAATTGCCCACCCATCCACTCGCTAAATCGTCCGCCGATGTAGATGAATTTTTCTGTATTCGCCATATCATAAATAGGGGCTGGCAAGGTTTCAGTTATGTCTGCGGTTAGTTCATTTAGATCGGTGTCTATATTGGTCGTATTAATGTCTAGACTAAAGAGTTTAATCGGGTCCATCATATCGCCCGTCGCGATTAGTAATTCATTGCCTAAAATACTGATATCAGAAATTTTTTCTTCAAAATGTTTTATTTCTTTTAATTGCTTGGTGAAACTGCCCTTAAATGTTTCTTTGTATTCGCTGTTAATAAGAGTAAAAGTCGCCTCGTAGGTATATGCCCCATACTCAAGAGCAGAGTCATCGTAGGTAGATCCAATGTTGATCGTATGCTCCGAACTTAAACTGATACCTGTTTTTGTGCTTACAACTTCTTTGTTTGCATTATAGATATTAAGATCGAGGGAAGCGGCGCGGGTAAGGTAAAAGTGAATTTGGTCATTTACAGAACTCGTGCTCTTTGTCATCACAAATTCTGGTTCTTTGACCAATTGCAGCTGTGCCCCTCGATAGTTTTGAACATTGTCATCAACAGTAACTGTCGTTTTTTGGCTGTCGTTTGTATTGTTATTGCACGCAGTCAATAAACTGCTGGCTAACATTGCTACAAGTAAGTACTTCTTATTCATCTTATGTCCTGTGATCTAGTATCTATTTTATCAGTAGCTAATGATAATGATTACTATTATCAAATCAAGCTTTTTGTGACAAACAAATGATAATCATAGGTATTTATGATGAACTAAAACTCAGTATTATGCGCTTTACGCTCTAACCTGTTCCATTCTTACTATGAGGCGTGATTTTTTGATTTTTAAATACGATCTCAACCCAAGTTCACTGCTTCCTTGATGGAAGACACTATTATGATTTTTATTATTGGCTATAATAAAAGCCGATAATAAAGGTTATTTTGTATGCTTGCTTTCTTGTTCAACATCCGTCGCTTAACCATAGCCTTTCTATTGTGTGTTTTGACTTCAAATTCTTCGAGCGATATTTTTTTTGATCCTGCAAGAGCGTTTCAGCAAGATTTTTATGTACAGAGTAATTTGGAATTTACATTACTGCATGAGTTGGCCCATGCGGTTATCGAATTAAATGATATTCCTATTTTAGGCGGGCAAGAGCAAGCCGCTGATCAGATCGCATTGATGCTGTTAATGATGGCTGACGACTTTAATAAGAAAGATATTAATCCTGATTTATTGAATAAACTACTGGCGATATCGGGTGAGTGGATGCTGGTATGGGAAGAAGAAAAACATAGCCCGCCTGTCTACTGGGATACTCATCCTCTGGCAATTCAACGATTCTATGAGGTAACGTGTTTGGCTTATGGCTCTAATCCCGATAAATTAGAGGCGTTAAGAAGAGATAAAATATTACCCGTCGAAAGAGCGTGGGATTGTGATATCGAGTTTGAAAAAACCCGCCAAGCATTGGCTTGGTTAGCCACCAAAGTGACTGATTTTAAATTTAATAAGACCTGGGACTTGGTGAGAGTAAAAGACAGTAAAGGTCTTTTCCCTGGGCGCATTAACGTTGTTTGGATTAAACCTAATAGCGAAGAACAAAAACAGATATACCGCACGTTAAAATCATTCACTAGCTTAGCAGAAGTCCTTAAACGAATTAATAGTTTACTCAATCTAAAAACCGATATTACTATTTATATGGAGCCCTTTTGCAGAGCACCTGGGGCTTGGTGGGACGGTAATAAACACAGCATAACGGTGTGTTATGGTTTAATAAAAGGGTTTGAAAAGAACGTCTTGTTATTACCCGATTTGGTTAAACAGCTTAAATCATCTGAGTAATTCTGACAAAAATTAAAAATGAACGACAAGAAACATAAGTCCATTTGTTAGCATCGCCCATACAGCCCTGTATAACCAAAACTGGGCTATGTTGATGAGCTTATTTTGACGTTTCTTATTTAAGCGCCTTACTTTAGGGCTGAGCTTTAAATAGCCGAAATAGATTAACCAGAAGATTAAAAATCCGCTGGTAAGACTTAGCCACATAAGCTGCAATAGCGTGAACAGAAGAATCATCGCGTACTCTTTAGCTTTGATTTAGTATCGACTGAACGACGTTTTAACCACAGATAAATACCTAAAGCTAAAATACAAGCGATGAAGAGTAAATCGCATATTGCCCATAATATTTTTCCAGCAGTGCCAAATAAAAACCCCGTATGTAAGCCATATTGCATGATGCGATAGCTGTAAATACTGTCTTCTACATCCGCTTGCCAGCCATCTGTTTTATACAATTCTTCTAACGTGTAAGCATCTAACGATAAATAAAGATGAGGAGTAAAAGCCAGATTTGTCTTTTCTTTTAATCGTACTGTCATTAAAGCCGTAGGGGTTTTCGCAATCGATATTCCCAGTATTTTATACTGCGGATAGTCTTGTGCTATTTTTTTATACACAGACTTTGTACTGGCCATGTGAGCGTGGAGATTCATGCTTTGATCATAAGGATTACTGTGAGCCTGAGTGAGCATAGCAGGCATTGCTTGCTCTTTATTTTGTAGGTAAGCCAGCCCTTGATAGATTTCAGAGCGCCAAGTCCAGCTTACCCCGGTTAACGATATGATTAAAAGTATCGGGGTTAAGTACAATGCGACCACCGAATGCAGGTGACGCAGACTTAAACCTGATCGAGTCGTTATTTTAAATTTGTCTTTATCCAGCTTTATTTTTTTGCCTCGAATAAACCAAAGTGCTAAACCTGAAATGATATTAAAAATAATGATTAATGTTGCGATTCCCACTAGATTGCGACCTACGTTGCCTAATAGCAGCGTGCGGTGCAGATCCAGTATTAATTGAAAACCCTCTTTTTCTAAGGGGTAGTGTTGATTGGTATTAAGATTCACAACAAATTTCTTTCGCTCTTCTGGGCAAGAAAGATAAATCCAAGGCAGCGATTCAGCCTCTATGTCGTGACGAATATACGTAAGTTTGCATTGTGGATTTTCTTCTAATATCTGCTCGGTATGCAGATGCAGTGCATCCAGTGCTTCAGGGGCAAGAATAAACTGGGCATCATTTTCATGACGTTCCTCTGCTTGCCATTGCGTTATTTCGGCTTCAAATGATAGTAATAAACCGGTTACCGAGATAATAGCCAACGGAATAATGGCGACTAAAGTGGAATAAAGATGGAGTTTGCGGAAAAAAAGATAAAAATTCATAAGCGTTGGAACACATAAATACCCAAGAATAGTGCACGATTAAACAGTGCATTATTCTTAGGTTAATCACAAAGTAAGATAATAGGTAAAATCAGCTATTCGTTAAAAATCTAGGCCATAACCTACCGTTAATGTACGACCTCGACCCGCCATGTAGTTAGTCGTGGCGCTGGCGTTATTCGTTTGCGCATAATAGTCGAAATACTGCTCGCCTAACAGGTTACCCACACTGGACGTTAAAGTACCCTTTGGCAGGATCCACGCAACAGACAGATCCACGATGCTATAGCTTTCAAAGTCTAAAGCTCCTGCACTATCAGCCCCTGGGCCACTAAAGCTGCGATCGAAATAATGATTTGCTTGCACATTTAATTTCACCGTATCGCTAAGATCAGCATTAACAAAAGTCGATAATTTATCAGGGCTAATATCACGGCTTAATAAATCACTGTCTAGGTTGCCATTACCGGTCGAGTCAGTACGTCCGATTAACTGGGAATAATAACCGCCCACTTCAACGGCATGATTCAGCCAATACGACAGTTGCAGCTCATACCCTTTCACTTGTGTTTTTTGGCGCTTTACCTTGTAAGAGCCTGTCTCATCTTGAACCAACGTAGTGCCTAGCTTTGAATCCGATTGGAAGTAGCTCAACTGGGCATGCCAATCGGCGCTATTATAATTGAATCCAATTTCATAGTTTTCGCTGATAACGGGTTTAATATCCACCAGCGTATCCACATCAACATTGCTTTCTTCAATGCCGCGTAAAATGGAACCAATACTGGGTAAAGCAAAGCCTTCGGCGTACGAGGTGTATAAACTCAGTTCATCGGTAACCGCATAAATGGCACCAAAGTTGAGTAAACTTTCGCTGGAGTTATCATTGCCGCCATCAACATCATTACCCGGCGTTGCACCATCACGGCCTCCGTAATACGCCAACGTGGTGTAATCATCAACGCTGACTTCACTCGTTTCGTAACGCAGTCCTGACGATAGGGTTAACTTCTCAAAAAACTGACGCTCTAACTGAACAAACGGCGCATAGGTTAATAGGTCTATTTCAGGAACCCACTTACGCCCTGTTTGAATCATTTCTTGATACGCTGTTAGCTGCATAATATCGAAACCACCCACAATATTAATGCCGGTATCCGCTAGATTGGTTTTATCGTAAGTTGAACGTATACCTGTTCGATTCGACTTGATGCTTGATTGGTCGTATAACGTGCCAACCGGTGCAATGGTGATGTCTTGAAAACGATCATTTGTCGCCGTTGAGCCGTATTGTGCTTCGCGCTCTTGGTAATACAATTGAGTGGCCAAGATACCGCCCGCAAGATCACTATTACTGTATGTTATTGCAACATTGGTGGTTAAGTTTTTATTAGGATCGCCTAAAGGGTCACCTTTTTTTGTAGTCGCACCAATGCCTGCATCTCGATCACCAGGCACATTAACGTAGTCACCACTGTTTTCAATTTGATAGTAGTTTGCCAGTAACTCTAAACGCTCGCTTTCGTTAATGTCATAACCCAGCTTTACGAAATAATCTTGCTGTGAAGAATCCATTAAGTCGCCGTGTGTTTCGCTCACGCCAATTTTGTCGCCATCGGCGTCGTAATACAGGCCACTCTCTTTAAGTTGCACAGATGCAAGCACATCGAAAGCATCTTTCTTAGCCGCAATGCTGTAGCCCAACTTATACTCTAGGCTATCACCTTCAAAATTATCAGCACTGGTAATCGAGGTATTCACATGCTGCTGAACCCCTTCGATATCTGAATTTTTACGGGTAATAATATTAATGATGCCACCCGATGCGCCTAAGCCCATGCTGGCATTGGCGCCATGAATAACTTCAATACGTGCGATTAAAGAAGGATCGATGGTAAAGCCATCGCGGGCACCATCACGCAACGGATTGCTCTGCGGAATACCGTCGACTAAAAATAACGGCGTACGGCCTCGAAACGTTTCTGCACTGCCCGTTAGTTTTTGTCGAGTTGGAGAGAAGCTAGGGAGCAGCTTACTCAATGCACTCATGATGTCGCCGCTTGCCGCAACGGCTAATTGTAGATCTTCAGATTCAATCACGGTAACCATGTGTGGAATTGTCGAGGCGTCTTTTTCGCCGCGGCTAGTCGAGATGGTTTGCTTGTCTAATTTGACTGCGCTGGCTGCCGATGTGGCTTCTTGATTGGCGGCTAAAACCTGCTGACTAAGTAGACTGAGCATAAAGCAAGAGGGTAAAAATACAGATTTCATTGGTCGCTGAACCCTATAGGAAATATTATGGGGCACACATTAACGATAATGAATATTAAATGCAAACACTTATCATACGCATTATATTTTACGTAAGATAATGAACTGCAGGAAAGATATTTTTAAGAAAGCCAACCTTGCCATACAGTATCAAGGTAGCGCACAACGCTTAAAATAACTCAACCAATAGTCCTCTTATCCACACATGCAACGGATCTTGTCCCGAGCGTGAATGCCAAGCAGCGATTACATCAAAGCCCGGCGGATATTCGGTTAAATGTACTTGCTGAAGTCTTGGGTCTGGTAATAACCGCGATGGCAAAAATGCTAGGATATCAGTTTCTGCAACGCACTCTGCGGCCGCTGCAAATGACGGTACCGATAATACGACATTGCGCTGTAGCCCTTTTGCCTCAAACCAATCATCGGCCATACCGCGTAAGTGTGCCCGTGAAGGCGATACCACAATATGATCGAATAAAGAAAGTTCTTGTGGCGACATAAGTTGCGTTAAACGCATTTTATTCGACTCGCTAATCAAGTGCGATCCTTTGGCTGAAACGCACACATAGTTCTCTTGATACAGGTGCATGGTTGGGCAGTTATTAGGAACAAAGTTGGGCGTACTGAAGACTAAATCAATCTGCCCGGTTAATAACTGCTGAGCCATTTGGTCAATTTCTAACTTATGCACAATCACCTTCAAACTGGCCGCTTGCTGGCGTAAAGCTTTTAATAATTTGGGTAAAACGGCGCGCTGCTCAAAATCGGTGGCGCTGATATTCAAAATACCGTCCACTGCCGCGGGGTCGAAAGACTCCCCTTCTAATAATGCTTCCACATCATTTAGTAACTTATCTAATCGAGGAGATAGACGTTCGGCGATGGGAGTAGGAATGATGCCGTTGCTAGTGCGTACAAATAAACGATCATCAAAGATGTCGCGTAAGCGTTTAAGTTGCTCGCTCACGGTTTGCTGGCTTACACCTAATTGCTCGGCTACCCGAGAGACATTGCGCTCTCGTAATAAGGATCGCAGCACTCTGAGCTGTTTTAGTTCTAACTTTGCCAATCGGCTCGACGTACTCATATAAATAAACCTGTATCTTTACAGCCATTGATTGGATTTAGTTGTATCTACAGAGCCTACCACAGTGGCGAATCGTTTATGAAAACCATTAAAGCAATGAACATTGATATAGGCTAATGTGCCTCTTGTAGAATGGTTTACAATAAAATAATAATTTTAATAATAAAGAGCCATAAATCATGAGCTATGAATAATCACCCTGATTCGAAAACGGGGCTAGAGACCCGACGCACCGCGTTTTTTTACTCAGCATTGGCAGGCTTGGCTGTTGCGATTGTGGTCGCACTTGTGTGGTACTTTCTCGATGCTCGGGAGCGGGTGCATATCGATAAAGTAACCACCTCTGTGGGTCGAGGTATTGAAGCATTAATAGTAAAAGACATTGATAATAGAACGGTATCACTCTCAAGACTCGCCCGCCAATGGGAGCTGTCAGCGGGAATTTCACGCGTAGATTGGGAAGCCATCGCCAATAGTATTTATGAGGCTCAACCAGGATATAAAAGAATTGGCTGGGTAGACACGTCGCTGCACGTCCGCTGGGTAGTACCACTCAAGGAAAATAAATCTGCGTTAGATTTTGATCTTCGATCTAATCCACCCGCATTTGCGGCGGTAAAAGCCGCTCGTGATCGCAATACCGTTGTGTTCACCCAACCCCTCGATTCAGCTCATGGCGGTAAAGGTTTTGGAATCTATATTCCTGTCTATCGCGCAAGTCTCGATGGCCTGAAGTTTGATGGCTTCATGGGGAGCGTGCTTTTGATTGCACCGTTACTGGAAAGCCTTTTTCCGCTGGATCTAATCGCCGAGCATAACCTAGAAATATCGATCAATGGGCAGCCGCTGTTCTCGACCAATTCTAAACGTCATGAAGTAGACCCAAAATGGATTCAGCAGCGCCAGTTCGAGCTGTATAATTTAACCTGGCAGCTGAGCGTAATACCCAAAGAAGAATCTGTTTTAAAAGCTTATACAAGATTTTCAAGCGCCATAATAACGCTGCTAATTTTGCTCAGTAGTATTGCAGCACTTTCTGTATACGCTACCTTGATCTCGCGAGGTCAGGCTTATCAGATTCGCAATAATAGAAAGATTGTGGCTCATCTATTTAAGAATCTGCCAGGCATGGCTTATAGAGGTTTTCATAAGAAAAATTGGCCCATGGAATTTGTCAGTGAAGGGTGTGAATTATTAACGGGCTATTCGAAAAATGACTTCGAACAACAACGCATATTATGGGGTGAGTTAATTCACCCCGATGACTATGATTTCGTTTACGAGACGGTTCAAGAAGCGGCTAAACTAAACATGACCTTCGAAATGGAATACCGCATTCTAACCAAAGAAAATAGAAAGCACTGGGTTTGGGAACGAGGCGAAATTTTTTATTCAGAACAAGATAATATTCATCGTATTGAGGGCTTTATTACCGATATTACTGATAACAAACAAGTCGAAAGAGGATTGATTGAAAGCCATGCATTTTCTGATGCCGTTGTAGAAGCAGCGGTAGAAGCCGTCATCACAATTAATGCTAAAGGTATTATTCAAGCATTTAATCGTGCCGCTCAAAGTATGTTTGGTTATACGTGTGAAGAAATCATCGGCTGTCATATCAAAATATTAATGCCCGATTCACCCCCTAATAAGTATGAGCATTCTATATATCGTGCTTTAAAAACGGGCGAGATTGGAAGCTTAAGCATAGGGTGCGAAACGAACGCTAAGTGCAAAAATGGTGTTATGTTCCCAATTCACTTATTGGTGAGTGAAATAAATAGCCACGTAACCAAAAAATTTGTGGCCGTCATTAGAGATTTGTCTCAACAACAAGCCGCAGAAAATGAAGCCCGACAACATATTGAACAACTCGCTCATGCTGACCGTCTTAATATGCTGGGTGAAATGGCGGTAGGAATAGCTCACGAAATTAACCAGCCATTAACGGCTATATCACTTTACGCTCAAGCTGGAAAACGTCTATTCGAGAAAGGAAAACACGAACAATTATCCGATACTTTTGACAAGTTGAGTGAACATGCGCAGCGCGCTGGGGCGGTTATCGAACGCATGCAAATGATGTCTAAAAGAGGTGATCGTACGGTGGAAGTGACTGATATCAATATGTTGATTGAAGATATTGTTAAACTCGCTGAAGCGGAAGCGCGTATTCGAGATATTACGATTAAAATTGATATCGGGATTAACCTGCCACCCGTATTAGTTGATAAGGTTCAGATTCAACAAGTTGTATTGAATCTATTACGTAATGCCATGGACGCAATGACGTCCGTGAATTGTCGATACGGCAATACCGTATTATTACGCGCTCAGTTTAACGACACGATAGAAGTCTGTGTTATTGACAGCGGCTGCGGTGTATCAAAGCAAATAGAAGAGAACCTGTTCACGCCTTTCTTATCAACAAAAGAGCATGGTATGGGAATGGGCTTGTCCATTAGTCAGGCTATTATTACTGAACATGGTGGGCAACTTAAGTTTTACAATAATAATTCCGCGGGAGCCACATTCTTTTTTACGCTTCCGGTAGAAAAATAGGATAGACGAAATGGGTAGCCATCAGACTGTTTTTATTGTTGACGACGACGAAGGTGTTCGTAATGGGTTGGCGTTGCTGCTGGATGCAGTAGAACAAAACTATGAGCTTTATAGTTCGGCATTTGATTTTTTAAAGCATTACGACCCAAATAAAGAAGGTTGCTTGGTACTTGATATTCGCATGCCTCGAATGAGTGGATTAGACCTACAAGATCAACTCAATCAACAGCAATCATCGTTACCGATTATTTTTATTACTGGCCACGGAGATATTCCGATGGCAGTAGAGGCCATGCGCAAGGGAGCCTTAGACTTCATTCGCAAACCGTTCCGTGAGCAAGAACTGTTGGATAGAATCAACGAAGCACTGCTGCTTAATCAAAGTCAGAACAAAAGCCGATGTTATCAACGAGAGCAATCAGGCCGAATCAGTTCGTTGTCTGATCGCGAGAGTGAAATATTTAATCGTGTCGCTAACGGAGATATGAATAAAGTCATTGCTTCAGATCTTAACATCAGCGAGAGAACGGTCGAAGTCCATCGCTCTCACGTTATGCAAAAATTAGAAGTGCGAACACTGGCTCAATTGGTACGGATTAAGATAGAAGCTGAATCACTCACTCAGGCCTGAGTGATTCAATGAACCTTTAACCAACGCTACTATTTTTGGTCCGCTGCACGGCAATTGTGTATCGATGATAATCGTATCGCACTGTTCATCTACATCCAGCCCGGTGTAACCCTCTATTTGATGCGCGAGCACCGCCGAATCTGCTTCAGATATATCAAGCCCCCCGCGCTGGCGCTCCTCAATACGCTGTTTAAGTACGTCTGGTTCTGCATGAAAAAACAAAATTCTCATCGGTATCCCAAAACGATTCGCCAACTGCTTGAACGGATCTCTTTGCTGGCGGGTGAGAAACGTCGCATCAATAATCACCGAATAACCCGCACTAAGGGTTTTAGCCGCCAAGCTCTCAAGAACAGCATAGGTTTCTGCAGTCGCAGTTGAAGAGTAAACACCTTTCTCAATATCCGACGCTTCGCCCTCTTGCTTCCCCCGACCTAATAAGCGTTGTCGCTCACGATCTGAACGTATTCTGATCGCACCTAACTGCTCAGCCAGTGGCGCAGAGAGCGTTGATTTTCCGCTACCCGATAATCCATGCGTGATGAGTAAAATAGGGGGCGGTGAATAGGAATAAGTGACTGCTAATTGCATATAACGTTCAAATTCATTGAGCGAATCCGATTGCGAATGGCTTTCTCGTTGCTGTTCAATACGGATAGTGGCCACTTTCGCTCGCACAATCGCACGATATGTCAGGTAGTAGCGAAATACCTGCAAGCCAGAATAATCACCCGTTAATTCTAAATAGCCATTCAGAAATCGGTAAGCATAATCTCGTCGGCCATTATTTTCTAAATCCATAAACAAGAAAGCCACTTCGCTCATCACATCGATCCAGTACAAATCAGGATTAAATTCAATGCCGTCAAAGATGAGCGGGCTGTCGTCAATCATCACCATATTGCCCAAGTGCATGTCGCCATGGCATTCGCGCACAAAGCCTTGCTGTTTGCGTTGTTCAAATATTGTATAACGGCGTTGATATTCTTTATCTGTCCACGCTTGTAACTGCTCGATCCGCTCAACATTAAACGAGTCGTTGATACGCTCACGGATTTGATCAAAATTTTCTAACGCAGGCGCGTGAACCCGGTCAGGATCACCGAGTGACATAGTCACTGTTGCCGCTGGAATACTCAGATGAAATTCGGCCACCTGAGTAATCAGTTGATCAATATGTTGAGCTTGTAAATACGAACCTTCAATCATTTTACTTAAGAGAACATTGGGTGGAAAACGCTTCATTTTAACGGCGTATTCAAAAGCATCGCCCTGCCCTTCAAACTGTGGTTCTGATGGGATTCCAGTAATCGATACCACCTGCAAATAATACTGAGGAGCCAGTCTGCTATTCAGTCGTAATTCTTCTTCACAATAAAACTTACGGCTAGCTAAGGTCGTGCAGTTGAGGAAACCAAGATTCAATGCTTTTTTGATTTTGTAGGCATATGGACCGCATAAAATCACCCAAGAAATATGGGTTTCAATTAACTGCCAGTCGTTGTTTGGAGAGGGAAATATCGAAGGGTTATGTAATGCGGATATAAGAGCCTGCTGCTGGTTGTCGTTGTGCATTGCAAACACTCCCTGATTTTTGATACTGCGCGTTTGAATGATTATTTATCTTAATTTTACGGGACAAAAAAATCAGAGCTATTGTGGAAAACACTTAGTTCAATGTGCCCATAACGGATATCACCGTGAACCCTATTCCCTCTATTCTAACCTTCTAACCATTGGTGTTTATAGAGGGAATTATGATGAAAAGAGTCGAAGGTAAAGTCGCAGTAATCACCGGTGCCGCACTAGGAATAGGAGGAGCAACCGCCCTATTACTCGCTAAAGAAGGCGCTAAAGTCGCCATCACAGACATCAATGATGAAGCAGGCATGAACTTAAGAGATGAAATAATTACCGCCGGTGGTGTGGCGCAATATTGGCATCTTAATACTGCTGACGAAGACAATGTGAAGGATGTTTTTGCTAAGGTCTTCAGCGAGTTTGGCTCGATCGATATCTTAGTCAATAACGCCGGCATCGCCGGAGCAAACAAACCAACCCATGAGATAACCAAACAAGAGTGGGAAGCGGTCATGAACATCAACGTTACCGGTGTTTTTCTGTGTACCAAGTACGCCATTCCCTATCTAAAGAAAGCTTCCTCAGGCAGTATTATCAACTTATCTTCCATCTACGGCCTTGTCGGAGCTGCTGATTTACCGCCCTACCATGCATCCAAAGGGGCTGTTCGATTGATGAGTAAGAACGATGCGCTCATCTATGCAAAAGACAATATCCGGGTCAACTCTGTACACCCAGGTTTCATCTGGACACCATTAGTTGCAGCCCTTGCCGCAGATTCACCAGAAGGTTCTGAGGCATTCAAGGCGAAGCTTGATAGCCTGCACCCAATTGGCCATGTTGGCGCACCTGATGATATTGCTTCTGGAATATTGTATCTCGCATCCGATGAATCAAAATTTGTAACCGGCACGGAATTGGTGATCGATGGCGGCTACACTTGCCAATAAACGACTGCCAATAAATAGCTGGGCTGAGTTTCTATAGAGGATATGGCTGGTGAACTGCAGATGAGTGGCAAAATTTTAGTAATTAACTGCGGTTCTTCCAGTATCAAATTTGGATTGTATGGCAGTATTGATCATACATTGACGGTGATAAAAACCGGCGAAATAGTGGCTATTGGTGCGATACCCAGATTACAAGTATTTGATGCTAACGGCGTTTCAATTATTGACAAGCGCCTCATAAATGGCAGCAATCATGCACAAGCTATGTCGGCCCTTCTTGATTGGGGTTTGAGTGTGGGAACCCACACACAGACTGCAAGAGACATCGTTGCCATCGGCCATAGAGTCGTTCATGGGGGTGGCCTATACGACGCGCCGGTACGCATAACAGAACAGGTTCTGGAACACCTCGATACTCTCGATGCACTCGCCCCTTTGCATGAATCGCACAACGTAGCCGCCATTCGTATTCTGGCAGAGCTTATGCCAAATGTTCCTCAAGTTGCATGCTTCGATACCTCATTCCATAGCACGTTACCTAAAGTCGCTAGACAGTTCGCTTTGCCACAACCGCTTTATGAACAAGGGGTGAAACGATACGGTTTTCATGGGCTCTCTTACGAATACATGGCCGAGTGTTTACCTAACCTCATCGGTAAAGACGCCGCATCGGCAAACGTCATCGTCGCACATTTGGGTAATGGTGCCAGTATGTGCGCCATGCAAGGAGGCCGCAGTGTCGCAACGACGATGGGTTTTACAGCACTGGATGGACTACCAATGGCAACACGCTGCGGCGACCTGGACCCTGGGGTTATTTTATACTTGTTAGAGGTGCTCCACATGAGCAATGAAGACATTACCGAGCTGCTGTATAAACAGTCTGGGCTTTTGGGTTTATCAGGCATCAGCGGTGACATGCAAACGCTACTTGAAAGCGATGCCGAGCAAGCACGCGAAGCCATTGATTTTTATGTATATCGGATTAATCGGGAACTGGGCGCACTGACGGCCATTTTAGGAGGTTTGGATGCTCTGGTTTTCACCGCCGGAATTGGCGAGCACTGTGCCGCTATTCGCAGCCGAGTTTGCAAGCTGGCTGGCTGGGCTGGAATTAGAGTCGATGCTTATCATAATGAAAGACATTCTTTGTGCATTAGCGCAGGCGACAGCCCTGTAACGGTATGGGCAATCCCCACCAAAGAAGAGTGGATGATTGCACGACATACTCAGAGATTACTCAGTTAAGTCCATTTCCATTTAGCCTGCACTATATTTCTTCACCCTATATTTCTTCGCCCTATACTTTGTCGCTTTATACTTTGTCGCGCAAGATCTCTTCTCTGGGCTGGGGAATAACAACGTAATCTACGATGACACCCTTGTCTTTGATATAAGCAATACCGGCCTCAACCGCTGCGGTAACGGAAGCAACATCCCCCGTCATTGTCGCGTAGCCCTTGCCGCCAATCGCCATCGCCAGATGAATATCAATCAACTCAATATTGGCCGCTTTAACAGCTGCGTCGGCCGCTTCGATAATAGAGGCCACTGAAAAGGTTTCGATAATACCCAGCGCCGCAGTTTGCTCTATCACACGAGTGCCGCTTATCGCAGCAAATACCGAGGTATGCACATTAGGAATAATCAGCTCATCAACAACCGTCTCATGGCCCAAGCCCAAGCCAGCGTCCATAGCGGCTTCAACGGCCGCGATATCACCTGATACCATCACCATAAATTTGCCAGGACAAATCGTTCGGTTAAACAATATTTCAACGTTAGCCGCTTTCAACATAGCGTCACCCACGGCATAACCCTTAGCAATCGAGTTCATCTCGATCATGCCAATCGCACTTCCATTTCTCATTTGTTAAACCTTATTCCGTTGAATTTCTATTCGCTCACCAATCGCGCACACGGTACCGCTGATACTTGCATGCACTGGCACTCCCAAGGCATCGCCGGACACTTCGGCAATAACATCACCCACCATAACTTGGTCGCCAATATTGACGATGGAAACAGGGCTAGATCCCATGCGCGAGCGCAAGGAAATCGCAACATGCTCTGGCGGTTCGCTGATATCTAACCACGGGGCTGACTTGCGATCGTATTGTGCTAAACCAAGGCGTCTGGTCAGTCGTGAAGTGGGTACACCCCGATATTCGCGCATACTGTGTACTGGCCGAGTCTGGGCCTGCAATTGCTCGGCAGATTGCCACAAACCATGAACCTTTAAGTCGCGCTTAGTCGCTGCGCACACATCGCTTGGATTCAATTGTTCGGGGCAAGCCCACAACGTACACACATTGCATTCGCAACACGCCTGCGCATGCAGTGATAGCGTTTCGCTAATCTCATCCGTCGTTAATAAGGCACGCATCACCAAGTGGGGTTGAACGGGGTAGCCGAGTAAATAACGTGGGCACATCTCGGTACACAAGGTGCATTGATCGCAAGCCGCCTTAGCGATGCGCTTAGAGACATGCTCGGGTTCTGTTTTTTTGACCACAACATGAGAATCTTGTGGTAATACCAGCAAACCGCTAGTCGTTGCCGTTATCGGTGTGGAAAAATCATATTCGATGCTTCCCATCATCATGCCGCCCTCTACGATCACCGGTGACTCGCAGGTTATTGCGCCCGCAAGCGCAATCACATTGGCATAAGACATACCAATGGGAAGCCAAGCGGTAAACGGCCGTTCGACTTCACCGTGCACCGTTAACATCGTATGGGTCACGGGTTTACCTTGAGCGGCGTGATACACATTGACCAAGGTTTCGACATTTTGTACCAACACCCCGACATCTTTTGGTAACCCACCAGCAGGAATTCTTTTGCCCGTCACCTCGTAAACCAACTCGTATTCATCCCCCGCGGGATACACGTTAGGCATGATTTTCAACTCGATATTGGCAGGCAACAAAGGCTCAAGATGCGCAATCGAATCTTGATGTTTTTGCTTAATAGCCAGCACACCTCGACTCGCGCCGATCTGCTGCATCAGCAGTTGCATGCCTTCAAGCATGTATTCGGTAAAATGTTGCATGACAAGCTGGTCTTTGTTCAAAAGAGGCTCGCATTCCGCACCGTTGGCGATCAGCACATCGGCGGCTGAAGTAATTTTTGCATAGCAAGGAAATCCAGCGCCACCCGCACCGACGACACCGGCTTGTCTTACTTGTTCCACCAGAGCGCTCATAGCGTTATTTCCTTACCGTTGGCGATCAATCTATTAGATATCAATGGGCATGCCTGCCACATCAAGTACAGCTTGCTGAAAAGCATCACAGGCTGCGCTGCAAGCCGCTTGGGAACCTGTTAGGTAACCGCCGCCATAGTTTGTTTCAGAAGGTGGGGCAAAGAACGTAGCCACTTTCACATCGGCCGCTTTTAACGCAGCGTCCATGCCAAACATGGCTTCCAATGGCGGCGCAATCAGGTAGGCCATCGCCTCGCCTCGTGCGATCCCCCCTTCTTTAGAAAGGTAACTGCCTGTTGCAGAGACTAAATGTGCGAAAAACGCCAGACTGCCATCTTCATTGGCCGACTTAAATGCCGCTTCATGCTCGATAACCTCCCGCGCGCGTTGCAAGCCAGCGCGTACATCCGCAGGTCCTGGCCCTGCTAAAATAGCAATAACTTCACCCGATAAAGGCCCCGAAGAATGCGCCGCACCCGCATAAAAAGAACGGGCGTATACGACGTCGACATTAGCCGCTTTCGTGGCTTCATCAATCGCGACATAGGTCACGTCATCACAATCGGCCGTCAGTATGCCTATGCAACGCTGGTCTTTATTCAGTTTAAATAGCTCTATCATGCCTTGGTCTACCGAAGCGATGACCCGAGTTGCAAGTACCGATGCTTTAAGTTCGTCTAATACACTCATATTACTTGTCCTTTATAGTTGTCTACGCGTGATATTTTCCGCATGGACTTAGCGTTTCAAATTGAGTCCGCTGGCCTTTTGCTCCAGCATTTTTTTGGTAAGATCAACAATAACCGCGGCCGCCTCGACCGGAGGAGTGCCCGACTTATGGATATTGGAAATCACCATGCGATCTGACTCCACCGTCTCTGGGCTTGGTTTATAAACGCAGTAACAACTCAGGCTTTCAGATTGTCCAAGCCCAGGGCGTTCGCCGATCAACAACAAATTCACCTCTGCTTGCAACATATAACCAACTTCATCCTGTGCTTTAACACGTCCGTAACGCAGAAAGAACGGAGTGCCTACATCGAAGCCTGCATTTTCTAGCCCCTTCAATAACGGTGGCAGAATTTCATCGTAATTACTGGTGACGGCGTCGGTGCTCAAACCATCAGAAATAATGACTTGTACCTGTGGGGACTTTTTGCACTTTTCCAGTACGAGTTTTTTACCCTCATCAGACAGCTGTCGGCCTAAATCAGGGCGAGTCAGATACTCACTTTTATCACTTGAGCGTGACGTCACTTCCAACAAATTACGTTCGACCAACCACTCAGAATCGATCTCTTTAATCACGGTATCCTTGGAGCGCGAATGGTCGGCAAGAAAACGTAATAAAGAAATAGTACGTGGTCGCGGACCCGCCCTACCCTGACAAACACGCGCTCCTGTTTGGCTGATCATGTCGTCGTTAATACTTGCGTTATGGGCATTGCGAATGCCATTCCAGCGGATAAATTTATCCAGACTCAGGTCTTCCAGACTCTCTTTACTGTCTGTCTCTGTTTGTGCGTTCGCATCGGTATTTATTTTTTCAGCAGACAACGCGGCAGGCGCACTGTCGGTTTCATCAGGCTTTATCGTCATGATTTTGCCCTCTGGAAGATTAGTCTCACCCAGTTCGCGTAGCACCGACTTCACGATACTTTGAATACTTTGCTCATCCATGGTTATCACCTTTAATCAAAAAAATATGGAAGGATCGCCCGCGCGGGCCGTCAATTCACCGTTTTCCATCAAGCCCATCGTTTCCATCCACGCTTCAAATTCTGGAGCAGGTCGATAGCCCAGCAAGCGTCGCGCAGTCGCAACGTCGTGATAACTCGTTGTTTGGTAATTCAGCATAATGTCGTCACCCAATGGCAATGACATCACATAATTACAACCTGCCGCCGCGAGCAATACGTTCAGATTTTCATTCGAATTTTGGTCGGTATCAGCATGATTGGTATAGCAAGCATCACATCCCATAGGGATGCCCGTGAGCTTGCCCATAAAATGATCTTCTAATGCGGCACGGGTAATTTGTTGATGGTTGAACAGATACTCAGGGCCGATAAAACCAACCACCGTATTGAGCAAGTGAGGATTGTAGCGCTTAGCAAGACCATAATTACGCGCTTCAACGGTCACTTGGTCAGCGCCATAATGCGCATTCGCCGACAACGCCGAACCTTGCCCTGTCTCGAAATACATCATATTGTCGCCGGCGAGATTGCAGTAGTGCTTGCCAAGGTCGTAGGCTTCGTCGAGCATTTTAACCGTCACCCCAAACTCATTTAGGCCTTTTTCGGTGCCCGATAAACTTTGGAAAATCAGTCCACCAGGTGCGCCCTTTTCAATCGCCGCCATCTGATTGGTCACATGCGCTAGCACACAACTCTGGGTCGGAATATTCCATTTGTCGGTAACTTCTTTCAGGGCATCAAGAATACGGCGGGTATTTTCGACCGACTCGGTAACGGGATTAACACCAATAACAGCATCACCGCAGCCATAAGAAAGACCTTCGTAAGTCTGCGTAATAATACTGTCAATATCATCACGGGTATCGTTCGGTTGTAAGCGCGAAGAAAAACGGCCTGGAATACCCAAGGTACAATTGGCTTTTGATATCACGTACAACTTTTTTGCCCCAACCATTAAGTCGGCGTTTGAACAAATTTTACACACGGCAGCAACCATCTCTGATGTGAGGCCTTTGCGTAAACGTTCATAGTCTTCATGCGTCGGGCCATCACCCAAGATATATTCACGCAGTTCACTGACGGTCCAGTTCTTGATCTCGTCGTACACAGAGGTATTGACCGCGTCTTGAATCACACGGGTAATCGCGTCTATCTCATATGGAACAATAGGGTTTTCCCGTAGCGTTTGCAGACTCATATCGCCAAGTACTTGCTTGGCGGCAACCCTTTGCTGCGCCGTTTCTGCGGCAATGCCTGCCAGCACATCTCCAGAACGCAGTTCGTTGGCTTTGGCCAAGACGTCTTTCACGTCACGAAACTGGTAGACCTTCCCAAATAATGTCGTTTTTAATCTCATAAAAATCTCCTTGTCCTATGCCGGGAATGCCAGTGACTTGATGGTTAGCGGCACTACGTCGCCGTCAAAAAAACTCTGACCAATATCGATAAAATCGCCTTCGCGAGCACGTACTTCGTCAATCACCAGCAATTGTTGCGGGTCAATTAACGGTTGTAATTCCATGCCGAGGACTTTGCCTAAATCGTTTTGCGTTATCACAATTGCGGGATCACGCTTATTACCATGTTGCAGAAAATAGGTGGCTAGCTGCTGCGCCGTGTGACTGACCGATTTATAATTAACCGGCATACGGTTATCAAAGGCGATGGCGTAGCGGTCTTCGCCCAAGCGTAAATCCATACGCTTGCCAGCGCTGATTATGTGTTCGCAAACATTAGGTTCAGCTTGCTGCCAATCTATATTGGGTTGCACCACGGGAATATTTCGCACCGGAAGCTCGTCGGTATTTAACCAAATTGAAGCCCCCGACAGCGACAGCGAATAGGCACCTGCACCGATCACGGTGGCTTGCAAAGTTTGTGATGGTTGCTTAACCGTATAGGCCCCTAACTGAGAATTTTTTAATAACGCGCCGGCTAACAACACGCCGATATCTTGCCATTTAAACGCATCAAGCTCAGCGTCGCGCAGTTGGTAATAACAGTCACCTACGCCCCCGCTAAGAAAGATCACATCAAAGCCTTTATCTCCCTGAAGTGCAGGAGTCATCATCAGTTGATTGCATAGCGTCGAAGGCGTAGCACTGATGCATTCCACAATTAATTCAGCCATGCGATTGACGACTTTTTTAACGCGGTCATGATCGAGCTGCGCTGCATCGACGTGATCGCCAAACAATTCGGCAATAACAAGACGGGCGGGTTTGTGTATTTTTATCACACCGCCCTGAGTATCGGTTTCAAGTAAATGCCCCCCTACATTCAGGCAAGCCGTATCCACCACATTACCGCTTTCAAACACCACGTAATTGCTCGTACCACCACCAATATCGATGTTGAGCACTCGGGCGTGGTGCGCCTTGGAGTATTCCCCAGCGCCGCTACCGCGCCCTGCGATAACCGATTCCAAATTAGGCCCAGCGGTGGCGACAACAAAATCACCCAAGCGATCAGCCAATCCCATAATGGCGTCGCGTGCATTGATCGCCTTGGAGGATTCACCCGTAATAATAATGGC
This sequence comes from Oleispira antarctica RB-8, assembly GCA_000967895.1. Taxonomy (GTDB): domain Bacteria; phylum Pseudomonadota; class Gammaproteobacteria; order Pseudomonadales; family Oceanobacteraceae; genus Oleispira; species Oleispira antarctica. The sequence goes on along the minus strand of FO203512.1, from coordinate 1,215,486 downwards.
CCCTGTTTCTATGTCTTCTAGCGTCAGTTCGGCCGCGACAAACTGAGCATCAATGAATGCTTGTAAACGATCGATATCAACCAAGCCGTCATCCGTCAGGGGCGTGCGACTAACGGGGCTTTGAAAGCAAATATTGCGCTCCACAAATTCATACCGTGGCACCTGCGTGACGGGCGCACGATTAACCATCGTCAATTGTGAAAATATGACTTGAGTCGTTGTGGTACCAATATCAATACCTACGCTGTGCACCGTTTTACGACTCATTAGCGGTCTCTGCTACGTCAGAAGTCGGTGAATTATTTTCTATCGAGGCAATCATTTTATCGGCCAACATCATGGCGAATAGTACAGCGGTAATCCCTCCCACCAATTTGCCAATAATAACCGCCATGATCATGTCTGGCTTATTGGCTGCCGTGAATCCAAGATGGTCACCAAAGGTAAATGCTGCACTCACCGCAAAGGCTGAGCATAAAATTTTGCCGCGGCTATCCATGTCTTTCATGACCTGAAACATAGGAATGTTATTGGCTAAGGTAGCAATTAAGCCGGTTGCAGCGACAGGGTTAACCTTCAATACACCGCCCATTTTTAGCAAAGGTTTTTCAAACCAACGGGTTAATAACAAGACCATCGGATAAGCACCCAGAAGAATAATGGCGATAGAACCAATCACTTCGATAGCGCGCATATCGACTCCTGGAATATCGCCTTCGGCCATAAAGATAGGGTCCATACCGGGAATCAAGGTAATCCCCACCGTCGTCTCCAATACCGCTGACATAAGCCCAAGCGTGATAAACGCCACTAAAAACTTAGCGAAGATGGCAAAGCCGTTAATCATGCGTTGAGGCATAGCCCACAATCCCGCTGCGATTAAGGCCGATACGATCAGCACGGGAATCAAGTTCATAAAGATCAACGGCAGATTGAATTCAATCGCCTGTTCGGTCCCCGGCACCATTACGGTCGAAGCCATCGCCGCCAAACCACCGGCAATACAGCCTAAAGGAATCGTGACAATACCCGCCAAGACACCTGCGGCCAGATAGGGACGATCTTTGATATCGATTATGCCCACGGCGACTGGAATAGAGAAAACGATGGTCGGCCCCATCATCGCGCCTAGAATTAGGCCTGCATACATCCAAGCACCATAATTGATGGTGCCATCCACGGCTGTCGCCATTTCTTTAGCAAGAAAATACCCACCCATATCGTTAGCCAGCAAGGTCGTGGCAAACATGGCAGGATCAGCGCCCAATGCTGTATAAATAGGCACCACGATAGGCGATAATATTTTAGCCAATACGGGGGCAATTGCGATAATACCAACCATCGCTAGGGCTAAAGCCCCCATGGCATTAAACCCCTCTTCGAACTGACTTCCGGCACCGCCAATCGATTTGCCTACGCGGCCTAAGCCAATTTTACCGAGCACCGGCTCAGAACCGCCAAACTGCTGAAGAATACGATCTAGCGCACCAATGACCATAAAGGTCATCATAATGTAGAGGATAATCTGGTTTAGTAATTCCATGCTCTTTTCTCCAGTGAATTAATGCCGATCGCTATCCGTTAGCGACCTGTTGTAAAAGTTGAATAATGTCTGTTTTTGTCACGCGCCGAGGGTTGGTTGTAATACAGATATCCTGCAAGGTGGCGTCGGCTAGCTCGCCAAAATCTTCCACCGCCAAACCAAATTCTGCAAAGCTATTCGGCAAGCCAATATCGCTCAGTAACTGACGCACGGATTCAATACCGGCCTCACATTGCTGTCGCTCGTTCATACCTTCGTTCGTTGCTCCTAATGCACGCGCGATATCGGCGTATTCCCTGCGACACACCAAGGCGTTAAAGGTCATTACGTGAGGCAAAAGAATGCCATTGGCTACGCCATGTGCAACGCCATATTGCGCACCGACCTGATGCGACAATGCATGTACTAAGCCCAAACCAGAATTACTAAAAGACAGGCCCGCACTATAAGACGCGACGGCCATTTCCAACCGAGCGGACAACTCTGTGCCATCGCCGACTGCAATGGAGAGCGCATGGGGTATTACTTTAATCGCTGAGATCGCCAGCGCTTGAGATAAGTGGTTGGCGCCGTGCGCAACATACGCTTCAATGGCGTGGGTCAAGGCATCAATACCCGTCGCGGCGGTCACCGACGCGGGCAAACCCAACATCAAAGTAGGGTCAATCACGGCGAGGTCGGGCATTAAATCAAGATTTTTGGCAATGAATTTTTTGCTGCGATCGGCGTGCATAATGACACTGATATCAGTGACTTCTGAGCCTGTGCCTGCGGTGGTCGGCACTGCACCAAGACCGATGGTTCGGCGCTGATCAAAGCCAGGTTCTGTTAACTCATCAAGGCTGGCATTGCAGCTCCCTAATAGAGCAATGGCCTTCGCCGCATCCATGGCTGAACCGCCCCCAAATCCCAATACAAAATCAGCCTTACTCTGTGCGAGCATTGCCACGCCTTGCTCTACAACATCACTAGAAGGTTCGCGCTCGATACCAGAAAATACCGTGACTGCTATGTTGGCCCGAGCCAGACAACGCAGTGCGCTCGCCAATAAACCTTTTTGATAAACGACTTCGTCAGCGACGATTAATACGTGTTTCACATTCAGCGTTTGCAGCAATGTTCCAAGCTTCAGTATTGATCCTTCGCCCACGATGGTTTGGCGTGGCGAATTAAAATTAAACAAGTTTTTGGGCGTTAGCTCATCGACTGTGTGAGTAATGATGCTAGTAATGACAGAAGCATCTATTGATGAGGCATCCAATGAAGTCGTCATGCTAACCAGCCCGTTGCTGGCGCACGCTTTCGGTAGCACCAAACGCGGCAATGGCCAACGGCGTTAAATACAACGGCTGCGTGGGAAATATGACCTCTACATCCTGAAATTCAGCCGCAAAGACCTTGGCAAAACCCTGTAATGCACAACAACCGCCAGTGAGGTATATCGCAGGTGGGGCGTGCTCAGCAATATGCTGCTTTACTAGGTCGGCCATTTTCGCAATCACGGGTTTCACGATCGACAACACTTCGCCGGACGTATCACTGCGCTTCAATAGTTCGGCGTCTTCATAGGACATGTGGTGATGACCTGCCAGGGTCAGCGTAATATGGTGCCCCCCAGTAGGATCGTCGACTGATTTGACGACCTGGCCATTTTCGATAATAGCGGTGCCAGTAGTGCCACCCCCAATATCCACCACCGCGGCGTTCTGTAATTTCAACAACGTGGCAACGCTGCTGGGTTCATCAATAACACCGGCCACTTCAATGCCAGCAGATTCAACCACGTTAATCGAGATTCGAGGGTCTGTGCCCGGGGGAAACGAGGTCGTTGCCTGTTCAATATCGATACCCAAGCGTTCGTTAGCGCGACGCAATTGGTCTTTCACAATCAGACAAGCGCCGTGATAATCCACAACAACACCATCTTGGACGACATCGGCCCAGTCTAAATAACACGCCAACGGCTGGTTATTTTCATCCAGCACAACGGTTTGAATATCAGCGGTGCCCAAGTCAATGCCCACTTTAAATGACCCACGATAAGGCGCCAAACTATCGTCATTAACCATAGTCGCAGCCTCTATCAATAATTCGTTTACGGCTGTCATACTGCTATTCATAAATCCCCCTTATACAATCCGAAATGCGTCTACTAAGGTGCAGCGACGCTTGCGTACAAACGTTGCAGCATTGGTAACGCCCTCGCCAGTGGGTGTGGAAATAGTCATTGACGCCCACCCCTCACCACCAGCACCTAAACCTGCGATACAAGGACCATTTTTGACGAATAAACTGGTATTAATTTCTTCTGCCATACGCGATAGATTGTCAATATTGCGCGAATGCATGGCGGCGGAGTGTTTATTGTCATTCTCTAGTTCAATCGCCCAATCAATTGCTTGATCGCAATCACGGGCTCTGCTCATCGCAATCACTGGCATCATCATTTCAGTACGAGCAAAAACATGGTCGTAATCTGCTTCCAATAACAGCAAACGCGTTGAAGCAGGCACTTCAAAACCTGCGGCGGCGGCAATCTTCGCCGCATCTCGCCCCACCCATTCACTTTTAGGCGCTGCTTTTGGACCTGGGTAATCATGCAATACCAGTTGCGCAACGGCCTCAGCCTGTTGTGCAGATATCTCTACCGCACCATTTCTCACCATTGCAGCTTTTAAAGCATCAGCAATCGACTCGACGGCGATGATTTCTTTTTCGTCTACACACACAATATTGTTATCAAAAGAGGCGCCCTGCACGATGCTAATGGCAGCGCGCTCAATGTCTGCGGTTTCATCAACTACGACAGGAGGATTACCAGGACCTGCGGCAATAAGTCGCTTGTCTGTTACTTTACGCGCCGCCGATACCACTGCGTCGCCTCCGGTGACGGTCAATAGATGAATACCCGGATAAGAAAATAACTGCGTTGCCGCTTCAAGAGTGGGAACCTCTAAGCACGTGACAATACCGTTAGGCCCGCCTGCTTTTACCGATGCCTGATTGACCAATTGAATCGTGCGTTGCGATACGGCTTTTGCCGCTGGGTGAGGCGAAAATACAACGGCATTTCCGGCTGCAATCATGCTGATACTGTTATTTATAATCGTTGCCGACGGATTGGTAGAAGGTGTGACCGAAGCGATAACACCCCACGGCGCATTTTCCACCAGCGATAAACCATGATCACCCGTGATGGCCATGGGAATGAGCACCTCTGTGCCAGGAGTTCTGTCGATGACTAAGCGATTCTTGCGAATTTTGTCACTCACTCGACCAAATCCCGTTTCTTGCACCGCCAACTCAGACAGTTCTTGTATATGTTCGCTCGCCAATTTACGAATGGAAGCGATAATGGCGTTACGCTTGGCCAGACTGCGAATTTGAGGTTGAGCAATCTTCGCGGCGGCGACGGCATCGTCTAAGGTTTGGTACACGCCATAGCGCTCGCCGTCTTTTTGAGGTGCATGCAACTGCTCAATCACTCGCTTTACGATCATTTCGAGTTGCTGTGAATCTAAATGCTGTTGTGTCATGCCATACCTCCGCTAGTACTGCTGATTCTTATGAAACCAAGAAGAATTATTGCTGGTGACTTCATCGACAATGCCAACCACGCTAAGGTCAATCGGGACCTGACCGCTGCTATCCATCGACATGCGTGCGGAACTCCCTCCCACGACGAGAACCCATTCACCTTCGCCAGCACCCAGCCTATCAACCGCCACAGCTACCGAAGATTCCTCCTCGCCCGACTGATCGATAAACTTGATCAACGACAACTTATCCATACCCAAGCGATCGCTGCGTATCGTTGCAACGACCTGACCTATGACTTTTGCAAGCCTCATAATTCAACCATCCATTTGTTAACCTGCGGTCTTTTTCACCACGGTTTTTTTGGCACTGTTGGTATTGTTATTACTGTTTTCGGTGTCAGCACTCTTCGTACTGACTGACTTTGGGGTGAGAGGAAATATCGCTTCCAAATCGCCATGCGGCCGTGGAATTACGTGCACAGAAACGATTTCACCTAAGCGTTGCGCCGCTGCTGCACCAGCATCTGTCGCAGCTTTACACGCTGCGACATCGCCTCTTACCATTGCAGACACATAACCGTGACCAATCTGTTGATAACCCACCAGTTCAACTCTGGCCGCCTTGACCATGGCATCGGACGCCTCAATTAATGCGGTCAATCCTTTTGTTTCAATAATGCCTAACGCTTCCATCATGGGAGTGTCCTCTTTATGAATTGATTTTCGGCCGCCGACTAACTGTCAGCAGACGATTTACCACTCGGCGTAATCGGAAAAATCAATTCCAAATCACCGTGCGGTCTTGGTATTACATGCACCGCAACTAGCTCACCCAGTCGCTGTGCTGCCGCGGCCCCAGCGTCAGTTGCTGCTTTGCAAGCCGCCACATCGCCACGCACAAATGCAGTAACCAAACCGCTACCAATTTGCTTGTAACCAACCAGCTCAACGCGTGCCGCTTTAACCATGGCATCGGACGCTTCTATCAGCGCAGTCAGACCTTTTGTTTCGATAATGCCTAGTGCTTCGTTCATTGTTATTCCTCCTCAGGAAAGTATTATTTTTTTGCCAGGCACGACGCGAGAATCGCAATATCGACAATATCGTCGGCGCTGCATCCCCTCGACAAATCGTGCATGGGCTTTCGTAAACCTTGCAGTAATGGCCCCAGCGCTTGGTAATGAGCAAGGCGCTGAGCAACTTTGTAGGCAATATTTCCGGCATTGAGTGATGGAAAAATCATCACATTTGAAGATCCGTGTAAGGGACTGTCCGGAGCTTTATGATCGGCAACAATAGGATCAACGGCAGCATCAAATTGCAGCTCACCATCGACAATAAGATCGGGAGATTTGCGACGTACTAAATCAAAGGCTTCGCGCACATGCACCGCCGCTGGATGATTCGAACTGCCTTTGCTCGAGAATGACAACATGGCAACCCGAGCCTTCTCGCCTGTGAGCTTTTCAAAATTACGGGCAGTATCAATCGTAATGTCAGCCAGCTGTTCAACCGTTGGCTCAGGAACGACTGCCGCATCGGCAAACAAGCGAACGTCGGAGCCATCGGGAGACGTCATCACAAAAAAAGAAGAAACCGTTCTATGTTGTTCCGCAATGCCAATCACTTTTAAGGCAGCGCGTAATACATCACCGCTGGTCGACAAATTACCGGCAATACAGACGTCAGCTTGGTTTTGCTTAACCATCATTGCTGCATAAAAAAGGGGTTTGCGCAGTAATGCTTCGGCACTATCACGCTCAGTGTTCGCATCACTATTTTCAAGATAGGCATTAACGAACGGCTCAAGGTAGCCCGAGCGTTCAGGGTCGACCACAGCAAAACAAGGCATCGCAATTCCGTTACGATAGGCATAGTCGCGTATTTCAAAAGGGTTACCTATTAGAATAGGCTCGGCTAAACCCTGCTTCTGTAATTCGTTGGCAGCCTGTAATACGCGCACATCCAGAGAATCGGCAAAAACGATTCTCTGCGGTGACTGTTTGCACTCAGTGCGACATTGCTGCACGACATTCATAAGGAAGCGACCTTTTCCAATGATACTGTGATGCCGGATTCGCTGACCAAGGTAATTAACATGAGCACATAGAAAGCACTGCTGAGTCGATTTAAACCTTGAACGATGTCTTCACGAGTAAGCTTGTACGTATCATCAATAAAAGTACTGCATGCCTCTAGCTCTACTTCACGCACCAACGCCCGTAATAAATTTAACTGTGCGACGTTAGGGCCATGACATTGTTCTGGTAAAATATGGTCGTGCCCTAAGTACTTGAGTGGTTGGTGTGAAATACGGTGAATAACGTCATCATCAAGCTTGCCCATACCCAACGGTAACAAGGTTTCACCCGTCACTTCGCAGCGCAATATATTGCCAATGTATGAACGTAAATCTGCCAACAACTTGTGCAATAAAGGGTATTTTTTAGCGGGATCAAACTGTGTTTGCACAAACACGGTTTGTGCGATTAAGGTATCGAGTTTGCCTCGAAGACGAATTCGCGGATGGGTTTTAGGCACCAGCTCTTTGTCGTCGAGCAGTGTTAATAATTCAGGTTTTTTGTCGACGTGACTGCTGCAAACCGCACAATTATTTGCCGGTTGAGCATTACCACTTGTGAGTGGATGAACACGCGTTACTTTTTGCTCAGTCTGACGTTGAGCATGAGTTTGTGAGTGAGCTTGAGCCTGTGATTGTGCTTGCGACCCCAACCCACCCTCAGAGAGATATACCCGGCCTTCATCGTCAATATAACGAGTACGAATCTTTCGCTCGGCCAATAATTGTGCCGCCGAAGGGGTCAACTTAGAATGAGCAGGCAGGTGTATCTCTGTGCCGTGACCCAAGCCAAATTCCTGCCGTAACCACGACTCGGTGATAAAAGAAGGCATGTTCAGATTGTCCACTAATCCGCCCAATTCGCTGGGTAGGTGATATAAACGAAACGCACTTTGGTAGGTGTTCCAAATTCAATGCTGGAGCCCTTTGGCACAAACATCACATCGCCAGGCTTACCAATCGACGTCTTTCCACCGCAGGTAATATGCAGCTCGCCTTCGAGTATGACTTCTATTTCGTCATAATTTAGAGTCCAAGGAAAACTGGATTTTTCCCACTGCATAAAACCAGCGGCGATAGGACTTTTATCGCTGCTGCCGATGACGTCAGTTAAACCAATTTGTTGGTCTGGTGCGCCGTCAAAACGACCGAATTTTACCGAACCACCTCGTACTAATACGATGCCATTATCAGATACTTGTCGTTCGCAATAAGGGCCACTTTCAGTGCCTTGCAGTTCACGTATGGCCTTTGCCACCAATTGTTCGAGCAGTGCCGAGTCGTGTTTACCCGCAGGAAGTTTGGCTTCAACAGCGCGTCGTATTGCCTGCGCCTGATCAGTATTATCTGTATTTCTAGAAGCAAGAGCGGCGGTACTTGTCGCTGTATTTGTCGCCGCAGTGTGAGCGACCGGTTTAGCGGCAATATTAACCGCAGCATCGATAATCTGAATGCCTAAAGACTTAGCTACATCACGCGCTTCTGGCGTTATGATCGTGCTTTGTGGCGTCATTGTCAGAGAAACTTCACCATCACGGTGCAGTTTTTTTACATATTCGGCCGTAATTAATGTCTTCATGCGTCATCCCTTTTGAAGGCCCTGTAATGATCTGAACCCAATGATTAAGCCTACAAATTCATCAAGTAACTTCGGAGTTGTTCAATCCCTTCATTCGTCACCGTGGAGGTTGCAAAGTAGGGCTCTTTAATGCCATTTTCCTGCATGATTTTGCAGGCTCTAACCGAATCGGAATCCGGTAGATCAGTCTTACTGACTACCCCAATAACGCGTTTATTGGGGTAGACCAGCAATAGCCCAGAAGGCATAGAAAAGGCGTTACTATTAGCCGGCTGCAAATAGACGATTGTGCTAATCCCAACAACCGTTGCCAGTAACGCACCGTAATACGCAGGCCGACCAATAAACTCTCCTGGCGTATCGATGACATTGTGTTCGTGATATTCAGCGGCTTGGGTTTTACGCACCTCGCCGTCACTTTGCAGCAACGCCTTCATCAAAGCGGTTTTGCCGCAACCAACCTCACCGACCAAGACAAAATCTGCCAAGGCTTTCGATTCAGTTGGCGATTTTATGTCCGTGTTGCTGGACATACGCGATACCCCAATACTGTTTCTAGTGTTTCCAATACCGAACTTAACGCTTCGTCAACAGCACCAATCGAGCCTGTCACAACCAGCGCTCCAGAAAAGCGATCTAAAAAACCTATTTCTACTGACGCAAATTTGGTAGCGACATCACCTGCAATAATGGCTGTCTCACCTGGGGTAAGTGTAAGAATGCCTATCGCTTCTGCATGCTCGACTCCCACTTTGTGACATAACTCTTCAGTAGGATTTGCCAATAAATGCGCCAGAGTAACCTGCTTGCCCGGTACATATTCCTGAATGATTCGTTCAATACCCGACGAGCTGTCTTTACTAAACTGACTCACTGGCGACACTCCGATAAAGATAATCTCTGTTGCAATAACGCTAATCGATTGTAAGGGGGTTGCTTCGTACTTAGATATTATGGGAAACACTTAATCCAATGTGGCTGCTACGTAGTCACTGGATTTTGTTTAATATTATGCGGGGCGTTGTATTAAGCTGTACTAACCAGTGATTGAAATTCAGGCGTTACTCATAAGTATTGAAGCTGAGTAAAACGTATAAGTTTATAACTACCCTATATACCAACCCATATAAAAACCATAAAGTAGGCTCTATGATTTTCAAGAACACTCCTGCCTATCGCGTGATTGAAAGTTGATTAATAGTGGTACAAAAATTAAATAAAAATTAAATAAAAGGTGATTTATGAATGCTGGAAATATAAACGAACAAGGCTACGGAACGTTTACTAAAGTTCTGCACTGGGGAATGGCCCTTATGGTCATCATACTCATCGCCGTGGGTACTTACATGGCAGATTTAGATAAAGCAGATCCAAACAAAATGGAACTCATGGGTATGCATAAATCTTTCGGTGCTATCTTTCTTATGCTCGCAATTATTCGAGTGATTTGGAACCGCATTAGTCACACGCCTGAATTGCCTGAAGTGCTCGCCACTTGGGAAAAAAATCTATCTAAAACGGTTACCGCTACAATGTATTTGTTAATGATGGCCATCCCGTTCAGCGGCTATGCCATGACAAACTTGTTTGGCTACCCTGTTAGTCTATTTGGTCTAATCGATCTGCCGGTATTATTTGAAAAAAATATAGAAATAGCGAAGCTCGCTAAACAAGCACACCCACTATTGGTATACGCATTACTGGTGGCCATATTTGCTCATATCGCTGGTGCACTGAAGCATCGTTTTATAGATGCGCGTGATGCAGATGTTCTTCCTCGTATGATGTCGATTAAACCACGCCCTTAATTACGTATTGAATGTGAAGCCCCGTCTCTTTTCGGGGCTGCCTTAAACACCTAAAATCTAGAGCCTAAAATCTAGAACCTAAATAAACCTGTATCTCTTACAGCTACTGCTTGATTTCCCTTGTATCTAATAAAGCCTACTATGCCTGCCAATTACATTGACGCATTCTAGCTAGACATACAGAGGGTTTCACCATGACAGATCTCAACCGTTCTTCAGCACAAATACTCGAATCGATCGATCCCAGCAATGGCGAAGTCGTTGGTTCTGTGGCCATCACAAATGAAGCAGCGCTTAAAACGATTGTAGAGCGGGCCGCACAGGCACAAGTCAATTGGGGGCAACGCCCGCTGCATGAACGTAGCAGTCTTGTGCAACAAGCCTACGCGGCATTAGAAGATGCAGAAGAAAGCATGGCAATGTTGATCAGCCGTGAAATGGGTAAAGATACGCGCCGCGCAGGCTATGAAGCCAGTGGTACTTTGCATGGTGGTCGCTACCTCGCCGCCGAAACCGCCAAAGCCTTTGCGAGCCAACGCTTAGCAGGCAATAGTGAAATTCAATATCGCCCTGTTGGCACCGTTGCGGTAATTTCACCGTGGAACTATCCCCTAGCGATGGCGAACAATTTAATCGTGCCGGCCTTGGTTGCGGGTAATAGCGTTATTTTAAAACCTTCAGAAGAAACGCCATTGGTCGCTGACATGTTGGTGAATATTCTTAACGAAACCTTGCCAAGTGGTGTATTGCAAATTGCTCACGGCGGCGGTGATGTCGGCGAAGCCTTAGTAAAATCGAATATTAATATGGTGGCATTTACCGGTTCGCTACAAACCGGTCGCAACATTATGGCGAATGCTGCACCACAGCTAAAACGCTTAGTGATGGAACTGGGTGGCAATGACCCGATGATTGTTTTAGACGATGCGGATGTTTTTGCGGCCGCACAGTTTGCCGTGGCATCTAGTTTCGAAAACGCCGGTCAAATGTGTACTTCGACTGAACGGGTTTATGTTGACGAAAAAATTGCCGAGCAATTTGAACAAGCCGTGGTGAGTATCGCTTCACAATATAAAGTCGGTAGCTGGCGCGATAGTCGCGTGAACATCGGCCCATTAGTGAATGCGAAACAACACGCTAAAGTTGTCAGCCATATTGAAGATGCTCTGGACAAAGGCGCGACTCTTTTATTTGGAGAACGTAAACCTTTACTTCCTTTTATTCCGCCAACTGTTATTAGCAATATTAATCCGACCATGATAATTGAAAGCGAAGAAACATTTGGCCCTGTCGTCGCCATCGACCGTTTCGGTTCTTTAGATGACGTAATTAAGCGTGCTAATGACAGCGTGTATGGTTTAGGCGCGGTGGTATTTGGTGATCGTGATGCTAAAAAAGTAGCCCAACAATTACAAGCTGGCATGATTGGCATTAACCAAGGCGTTGGTGCTGGCGGTGATGCACCTTGGGTTGGCGCGAAGCAAAGCGGTTTTGGTTTCCATGGTTCCGTTGAAGGCCATCGTCAATTTGCACAAGTTACTGTGATTAATCATTAATAAGGGGAATAGCATGAATACTGATATTACTTCTAACGTAAATAAAAAAGATTTTTATGTTGTGGCCCGTGAACCGGGCGCTGAGAATCCCTCATTGCCAACGTGGACAAGCCACAGCGAAAACCCTACGGGTCTGGCGTTAGCAGCACCGTTGACGGTTTCGCGTAAAGATATTCCAGAGGTGCCGGGTGCGTTTCAACTTTTGAATGTTTTGTCACCAGAAGAATGCCAAGCCTTTATTGATACCACAGAAGCTCTCGGTTATTTACCCGATGCTCCAGTATCGTTAGCAAGAGACGTTCGTCACAATGACAATGTTACTTGGGTAGTGGATAAAACAACTGATGAACTTATCTGGCAACGCTGCGCGCATTTAATGCCAGCGCCTGCTTTAACCGACACACGTTTAACCGACCCTGATAATATATTTGACGGCAGACAGTCTGTCGGTATCAATGCGCGCTTTCGTTTTTATCGTTATAAGGAAGGTGATTTCTTTAAATTTCATACAGACGGCGCTTGGCCAGGCAGCCGTGTAATTGATCAAAACCTAGTGACGGATGCCTACCCTGATCGCTACAGTGAAATGACATTTTTGATGTTTTTAAGCGAAGATTTTGACGGGGGTGCTACCCGCTTTCGAGTCAATGGCAACGATCCTTATCAACCTGTCGGCCGTCACGCACCGATGAAAGATATTGATATTCGTACCCCAGCAGGATCAATCCTTTGCTTCCCCCATGGCATGCACCCGTTGCATAGAGTGCATAGCTCGGTACCGATTACCCGCGGCACTAAATACATTGCCCGCAGTGATGTGTTGTTTGTGCAAGATTGATAGTTTCAATAATAAAGCGCTATAAAGTATTCATCAAAGTAGCCGATATCGTATGTGAACTTAATTTAATGGCACATACCGAACGGGCCTGCTTTATGGATATATCTAAATTTTCCAGTTCACCGCTTACTCTGCTAGCGCAGCAGAGTAACGAGATGCGCCCTGTCATTAGCGATGAAAGGTCTCTGGTAAAAATAGAAAAAGGCGAAAAATTAACGCTATCTCAGCCACTTCCTTACCTGCCTAGCTCACCACCAAACTCATCTCTTAGCGAATTATATAAACCGCAACCCACCTTTATTCAACACTCAATATCGAATACGCTGCAAAGCAGTGATCAAACACAAAAGTTTACCAACCAGCTTAATGATGAAAACTCTGATAACCGTTTCAAAGGTTTAGGCACTCGCTTTAATGAGTTATTGAATAAGCCTACTGAAAGCTACCACCAAGAGTTGCGACAATACCACTATCAATCGCAAAATAGCAGCGCAGGCAATGTCGATTTCAGTGAGTTTATTGTTTCGTCTAAGACAAGGACTCAAGCATTTGACCTAGAGTTAAAAACCAAAAGTGGCGCAACGATACAATTTTCTATTGAAAGTTTTAGCGGTCGTGGCAAAAATCCTGATACGTTAATGTATGAATTTGAAGATTTTAGTGTTTATGCCGTGGGACAACATGCCAGTTTCCGTAGCACAGAAATAAGCTTTGACGTCCAAGGCGATCTGACGAAAGAAGAAATAAAACAACTGCAACAGTTTAGTGAAAATTTAGAAGCATTTTCTACCACACTTTTTAATAACGGAGTCCCCAGTTTAAAAACCCTCGACCTTGCCTCTTTTGATGTTATCAGTGAACTGAATTTGAACAGTATGGGCGGCACAAGTAAACCGCTGTTATTAGAGTATAAAAACAACGATGAAGAACGTTTTATCGAAGTGAATTACGACGGAAATAAGGCACAAATCCAACTCACTAAACTTGGGCAGATGGTATACAGCGAGCAAAATAAAGAACAAGTGATACAGCATTATCTTGATATTCTAAAAGACAGTGCAGAAAAAGCACAAGCAGATGATATTCAAGCGCAGCTGATGCAAGATGTATTCTCTGCAGGATTTAATATTAATGAAGATGAATTAGAGCGGGCTAAAGAGATAGAGCAAGACCGTACTAATGAATTAACGAGCCAAGATGCCTCCGATGCAGAAAAAAGCAAAGATGCTCTACTGCCGATTCCCGACTTTAGTTTTCATTTTGTTAGCCATAAAGAAAGATTCAATATTGCTCAAAAGCCTGAGGAATATTCAGGCTTTACCCTCGAACTCTCGGTGAATACCCGACAGCAAACTGAAGGGCCCGTCACTGCAACCAAGCAACAGCAAAACTTTAAACTTGAGGGTGCTTATTACAAATCACTTGGGCACTTAGAAAAACCCGATTTTTTGACGCAAACGTATCGCCACAATACTTTTAATTATGACGTTTCAAATACCGTCACTACTTCAACGGGCAATCAGCAATTGCTATCAGCGACACTCGAACAAAATAACGAAAATTCAGAATCTAGCAAAGCGTATAGCAAAGGTGTATTAATCGATGACAAGCATGAAGAAGAAGAGCCTATTGCTAAGCTGGCCGACTTCACTGAACGATTACGCCTAGAAGCCGAATTGACACAACAACAAATACTTGAAGACGTTTTAATAGATCCCTTTGCAGATCGATAGCGACTTATGTGCTGAAACTGACTAGATTTTAGCGCAATTTAATGCGTTTTTCTCTTTAACGCTTCACTCATTTTATGCACCAGTGGAGCAATCAAAACGACCGAAGGAAATGCAATCGGGAACGCGAAAATAAAAGACCGCCCCCAGTTCAGTAAAAACCCTGGATGAAAACCTTGATGAATAGCGGTGAGTGTAAATGACATTATAATTGTCATAAAACCCGCCATAAAAAAAGGAAAGTAAAATTTTTCTAATCTTCTCATTGTGTTTCTACTTCATCCTTTGACTGATGTGATTGAATAATCTCAATCAGCATTGTCAACTTTAGATGACAAGATAGTAGTTGTCTTGATCCATCTTGTCAACTAAGATTGACAACATGAATATTCCAGACTTATCAAAAAATTTAAAATCCCTACTGTTTAAACGCTACGAATGGTACGAGGAAGAACTGTTAATCTCTTTGAAAAACCAAGGGGGCGTCAGCCTAACCACCGCTCAAGCACGGGCACTCGCAGTATTGAATGGCAAGAGCAGTAGCATATCTGCATTAGCGCGTAGCTTAAACATCTCTCGCCAAGCGGCACACAAGACCGTGGTTCGACTAACCGAACTGGATTGGATCAAGCTGGAAGAAAGCGATAAAGGCAACGAGAAGATCATCCATTTCACAGAGCAAGGCCAGCAAAAACGCATCATCATTAAAGAACACATGATTCGTATCGAAAATGATATTGCCCAGTCTATCGGGCAAGATCGGTATGCGGCCTTGGTTGAAATACTCAATGAAGATTGGAGTACTTGAAGATTGAAGGACTGGAGATTGCAGCGTCTGAAGGTCAGGTTATTTTAATGTCTCTCTGCTGTGGATTCTGCTTTGTCGTTTAATATGCTATTTAGCACGATTTTGCGCAGAGACTTCTTCACTCATCAGCCGTCTTAACTCATCAGCCGTCTTAACTTACGAACCTGTCGCAAACCATAATAGGCTGCCAATAATCCCAGCGCATATTCACTGGTTGAGGCGCACAGCGCTGTTACTGCGATACCCGAAGAATATTTAATCGCTTGTTTCATATCTTGTAATTTATCCATAAACCACCCCATCTAATTATTGGAATCCGCTGTATTTTAACTATATTTTCAACGCAGACTTGATCACTGTTCAAAATAAATCTATTATTCTGAACACTGTTTAGAATAATAGAGCGAAATCAGCTCAAGTCAACTATTTTGGTGAAGCAATTGGTGAAGTCCCATGGCACGTCGTAAAGATCACAGCCCAGAAGAGCTTAAAGCCTGGGTAATAACCTCAGTATTAGAATTTTTACAGCAACAACCCGCCCAAGCGTTAAGTCTGCGCCAAATTGCCAAAATGGTTAGTTATTCCCCAGGCACACTAATAAACCTATTTGGCAGCTACGCACATCTATTATTGGCGGTTAATGCTTGTACCCTAGACCAGATTAGTGAGCTTTTAGAGAAGAAGCTGTCGGACGCTGATAACCTCAATGCTCAGCAACAGCTGTTGCTGTTTGCACAAGAATATTTACTCTTTGCTCAGCAACATACCTTTCAATGGCGCTTATTGTTTGAACATAGGCTGGATGAAGATGTGCCTGACTGGCAACAGAGCCGTATTAATCAATTGTTCGAGCTGATTGAATTGCGCCTGCTTAAATTATCGCCTCAAGCTAAACCCAATGAACTGCAACAAGCTTCCCGAACTGTTTGGGCGTCTGTGCACGGTATCTGTATGCTCGAAGTCGATAATAAAATTTTTGCCTCGACCAGTAATCATTACCAAGGCGTTGATGGGCAAGTCGTTGATAGACAAGCGGTTAATGGAGGCAGTATGATCCATTCATTAATTCATCATTATTTAACGTCGTGGAAAACATCCATAGACGCCAATATTACTATTAATCAATAAGGACGTTCAGCATGAGCCAGCAAGGACAATTTTCACTCCTCAATAAACGCCGATTCCTGCCCTATTTTTTAACCCAAGCATTAGGCGCTTTTAATGACAATTTATATAAAAATGCGCTGTTATTATTAATCGCTTTTGGTGGTATTAGTGCTCAGTCCGATTCTGCTTTACTAACTAATTTAGCCGCTGGCTTATTTATTTTGCCCTTCTTTTTATTCTCTCCGGTTGCGGGTCAAATTGCCGATAAACTGGAAAAATCTCAGCTCATTCGCTGGGTAAAAGGTTTAGAAGTTATTATTATGAGTTTAGCCGCCACCGCCATTTTTATGGGTAACATTTGGATGATGATGGTGCTGTTATTCCTCATGGGAATGCAGTCTGCTATTTTTGGCCCGGTTAAGTTCGCATTATTACCGCAACAACTGAATGATGAAGAACTCGTCGGCGGCAACGCCTTGGTAGAAATGGGGACTTTTCTAGCAATTTTAATCGGTACGATTACTGCGGGAATTTTCTTTGATTTTGAACAAGGCCAATACTGGATTGCTGGCGGTATCGTCTTCTTCGCGATCTTAGGTTTTTTATCCAGTCAATTTATTCCCCGAGCTGCGGCCAACGACCCTCATTTAAAAATCAACTGGAACCCCTTCACCGAAATGGTTAATACCCTTGGGCAAGCACGCGAGAATCGTTCGGTGTATTTATCCATTATGGCGATCAGTTGGTTTTGGTTTATCGGTGCTAGCTATTTAACTCAGTTCCCAAACTTCGCTCGCGATTATTTAGGCGGCTCCACTCAAGTTGTTACCTTATTGCTAACCCTATTTTCTTTGGGCGTCGCGATGGGTTCTTTGTTATGTGAAAAACTGTCGGGTCATAAAATCGAATTGGGGATCGTCCCTATCGGCTCGATCGGCATGAGTATTTTTGGTATCGATTTATACTTTTCAGTGTCAGGTATTCAGGTTATCGATGGCATGTCGGCTATGGCGTTTATTCAGCAAGCTGAAAACTGGCGTTTAATGTTTGATATCGCGATGGTCAGCGCCTTTGGTGGTTTGTTTGTGGTGCCACTACAAGCGTTAATTCAGCATAGAAGTGATGACAAAAATCGTGCTCAAATCATTGCCGCTAATAATATGTTCAATGCTATTTTCATGGTTGCCAGTGCTGCCATTGGTATCTTGGCATTAGTCGTTATTGAGCTCACGATTCCTGAGTACTTTTTAGTATTAGCTCTAATGAACATAGTGGTCGCTCTTTACGTTTATTCACGCGTACCGGAGTTTGTTTTACGCTTTTTCATCTGGATGTTGGGGCATACTCTTTACCGTGTACAAGATAAGGGCCTAGAAAACATTCCAGAGACTGGCCCTGTAGTTTTGGTGTGTAATCACGTCAGTTTCGTTGATGCAATGTTGATTGCAGGTACCTATCATCGCCCTATTCGCTTTGTTATGGATCGCAGTATTGCTGAAATGACAGGTTTAAAAACGTTTTTCAAAATTGCTAAGACCATTCCTATTTGCTCGCCCAAAGCCAATATTGATGTGTATGAGAATGCGTTCAAACGTATTAAAAAAGAATTAGAAAGTGGAGAAATTATTTGTATTTTTCCAGAAGGAAAGTTAACTGCAGATGGTGAGGTCGATACGTTTAAATCAGGCATCGAGCGCATATTAAAAGAATCTCCTGTTCCGGTCGTGCCGATGGCATTAGGCGGTATGTGGGGCAGTGTTTTTAGTCATAAAGATGGCCATGCTTTAACCAAGCGTCCTCGACGTTTTTGGTCTAAAGTGACACTGACTGCGGCGCCCTTTCAATCTGCTGATTCTGTTTCAGCCGCTTCATTAGAGCGTGATGTTAAAGCGCTATTACGTGAGTCTTCATGATAAACCGTTCTTGGTTATCGGTGGCCTTATTGATTTTAGTAACGGCCATTGCCCCCACGCTTTGGGGATCAACCTATATTATTACTACCGAGCTATTACCTGCTGATCGGCCCTTCATTGCTGCATGTTTACGGTTATTGCCTGCGGGAATTATTCTAGTACTTATGAGTAGGCACTTGCCTCAGCGCAGTGAGTGGCTACGAATTTTTATTTTGGCAATTTTAAATTTCGCCATTTTTCATGTTTTATTATTTACTGCCGCTTATCGTTTGCCGGGTGGACTCGCGGCCGTTGTGGGCGCTATTCAACCATTAATGATGATGTGCTTGATCTGGTTAGTCGATGGCCGTAAACCAGCACAATTAGCATTAGCCGCGAGTATTATCGCAGTGATTGGAATGTCGATACTTTTACTTTCTCCTAGCTCAACCTGGGATCTCATCGGGATCATGGCTGCCACGGTTGGCGCTGTATTAATGACCTGTGGTGTATTTTTAGCAGGTCGTTGGCGGACTGATATGCCATTACTCGCATTTACCGGCTGGCAACTGTTAATCGCGGGGGCTTTACTCGCGCCTTTGGCATGGGTACTCGACCCTCCTTTGTTAACACTGACTACCAAGAATATACTGGGTTATGGCTATCTATCATTATTTGGGACAACACTGGCGTATGTATTATGGTTTAACGGTATTGCAAAACTCTCCCCTGTTGCGGTTTCTTCACTTGGATTATTGAGTCCTATATCGGCAGTAATTATTGGCTGGGTAATACTCGAACAAAGCATTACCGGTTTTGCATTGCTGGGTCTTATTGCCGTACTGGGCAGTGTACTTACCGTTCAATGGGCACTCGCGCCTAAGAAAGTACCAAAACCAACAAGTAACTTTAAACTTTAAACGCTAAAAAGCAGACAACTGAAAACAGCTGCCATCAATTAGTCACACAGTGCATTTAAGCTCAAAGCCTCATTAATTTTAAATGACGTGGCGAACTTAATCATGAATAAAACAGCATTATTATCGATCCCCCTATCAACCTTATTGTTGGGTTCTCTACTCACTGCGTGTGGTGGCTCAGATTCGGATAACGACAACCCATCACAAAATCAGTCTGCAAGTTATCCATTAGAAGTCAGTAATATTCAAGTCGGCCCAAGACCGTATTTTTTAATCGCGGACCTTGCCACCAGCGATTTAAAAACTTCGTTAGAAAGCTGTTCTGAAATGCCATTTAAGAAAACAGACTTTTCGATTGGCCACCGTGGCGCTGCCCTGCAGTTTCCTGAACATACCAAAGAGTCGTATATGGCAGCCGCTCGCATGGGCGCGGGTATCATAGAATGTGACGTAACCTTCACCAGCGATAAAGAACTGGTATGTCGTCATTCGCAATGCGATCTACACACCACCACCAACATCTTAGATACCGCCTTGGCCGACCAGTGCTCTACGCCTTTCACACCAAGTGATGGTACTAATCCTGCCAGTGCACAGTGCTGCACCAGCGACATCACTTTAGCGCAGTTTAAAACTTTAAAAGGCAAGATGGATGGCGCTAACCCAGCAGCGACAACAGTGGCAGAATATTTAAAAGGCACCGCCGACTGGCGCACCGATGGCTACGCCAGTCGCGGTACATTGATGACGCATAAAGAAAGTATTGAATTATTTAAGCAGCTGAATGTAAAAATGACACCGGAATTAAAATCAGCGGCGGTTACTATGCCTTTCGATGGTTTTAGCCAGCAAGATTACGCGCGTAAAATGCTGGGCGAATATCAAGCCGCCAATGTCCCCGCAGCCAATGTATTTTTGCAGTCTTTTAATCGTGATGATGTTTTATTTTGGATTACTGAAAACCCGTCCTTTGGCGAGCAGTCGGTGTTTTTAGATGAGCGTATGGATGATCCTAGTTTTGAAGTATCTGCTGACGATATGAATCTGTTATTTGCCAATGGCGTCCGCTACGTGGCTCCGCCTATCTGGGCTTTAGTGGATTTAGACAGCGATAATAAGTTAATTCAATCTGAATACGCATTACTCGCGAAAGCAGCAGGATTAAAAATAGTAACTTGGACGTTAGAGCGCTCAGGCCCGTTAAGTGGTCACGGTGGCTGGTATTATCAATCCATTACGGAGGCGACTAATACCGATTCCGATATGCTAGTACTGTTAGACTTTTTAGCAAAAACAGTAAAAGTTGAAGGCGTATTTTCAGATTGGGCAGGCACCGTTAGTTACTACGCCAGTTGCATGAATTTAAAATAGATAATGAACTTAAAATAAAAATAAAAATAAAAATAAAAATAAAAATAAAAAAAAGACGGTTGCAGGTTGATTTTAAAATTAACCTGCAACCGTAAAACAAGGCCAGTCTAAAGCCTAAGAGGTCAAACTCTCATACTCATGGAGTACGTAATCACTAGTTATTAGGATTCACATACTGAGTATCATTATTACTTTCTGCACGTTCCCACATTTGTAGATACGCTTCAGCAGAGTTCATCACTGAGTCATAAATACGTGCGGGAGTTTGCTCACGAATATCTTGAATGTGATCAGCCACTAAGCCGTAATGCGCTAAGCCTTCATTATTCAAATCAAAGGTGCGATTGCCCGTGGTCTGCTTATTGATCTCAATACCTTCTTCCGTAATAAAAGGATAAAGCAGTGGATTGGTTGCTGCGTCATCACGAGCCGGCGCTTGATGACCAATACCGCCCATATCCGTTGAGAAAGGCACAGCGTTTAAGAATGGAGTCGCTTCATACAATGTAAGATATCGATCAATACCACCCTGTAAAGAGGTTGATGGGCTATTGTAAGGCGCCAATACACCACCTTGAGTTGCGATACCCTTCTGTACCGCATGAGGTGAACCATCGGCTGCTGAGTTCAACCAACTATGGCCAGAAATCACACCTGAATAGTTGCGCGCTTTAACAATATCCATTACCGCATTCGCAGTCTTGGTCGACATGTGATCCATCTCGATGATCATACCCATATCAATCATGCGATTAATTAGATAAACCCCTAGGTCGCTTAAACCATGTCGATTACATAGCGGCTGAGTTTCATCATAAACAGGATTTAAACCAATCACATTTAAAATGTCTTTGATCACGGGCACATTACCAATTAGCGGGAAACCAGACGTAAAGTTACGACCACGAGTTTCTGCATCACACGCTTCTGTTTCAAAGAAGCGACCCGTTGCTAACCACTGACCGACGTTAATGAAACCATCTTCTTGGCGAGCACCACCAAACTGGTTATCAAAGCGGTGTGTTGGGTACATAGTACGAACACCAGCGCTATAGACTTTCTGCAATTGGGCTTCAATCGTCTCTTTCGTACAATAGTCACGAATACCACAGTCGAATAGTTCAGAGGCTTCAATGCCCATTAAGATCGCCATTTTGCCTTCAGCAATGACTTGGCGCGCTTGAGCTGGCGTACTGACTAAGCGGAAGAAGCCTTTACCTGGGCCACCCTGCTGAGCATCGATGTAGGTTTGCATTTCATTCAAGCGCTGAATTTGTAGATCAATACTTTTAGAGGTTTGGCAGTTATTTGGATTAATCCAGCTAGCCGGGTTTACCGTTTTTTGTACATTACATAAAACTTCGTTTTCAACTAACAAAGAGACCATCATTTTCAGGCCGCCCTTATGCGCACGCTCTACCCACTTATAGTAATACTGCATGTGAGATAAGGATTTACTTGCTGGCCAAGCTGGAAAATCTGGATAGCCCGCAGTATCGTAGCGATTGTCTAAATTATCGAAACCCATTAGGTTGCCAATAATATCGAGTGCCCCGTCTGGGCCGTGAATCTCTGCACTATCACGCAATGCCGTTTCAATCCCCCAAGGGCTGAAAGGTTCGCCGTGTAAAAATTTACCGCCCATAAATTCATATGAAGTAATGTGCGTATGCGGATCGATTGCTCCCCTTACTGGCGCGTTAACATCAGAAGCTTGAGAGACTGACTCATCCACATTCAAATCGGCTTCAGGAAAAGGCTTACAGTCATTTTGCGCAACGAGGTTAAAGCCGGTTTCACTGTTAGCATTGGCTGGATTCAAAATGTCCAACACATAAGCACCACCATTCGCATACCAGCCAAGACCACCGTAGTTATGACGCAAGACTTTATTCAAACCAATACTATGAAAGCTATAACGATAACTACCATCGGTTTGATATTGCCCGCCAACTCGCCACTGAGCGAACTTACCGGCATAACGACCCGCCGAGACTTCATTGGGTAAATGGCTGGCTAAATAACGACCGTCTTGATCGGTAAGCATATAATGGAAATAAGACGTCGGTTTCAAATAGAAATGAGCCGCACTGGCAGCCGAGGTTGCCTTAAACTGATAGCTCAAGCCATTATCCACCAAGCCCCCTTGATGAAAGCGGTTCATATACTTGCCATTCGCGGGTGATTGAATGGCGTAACAGCCTTGCGCTAATTCATGCACTGAGTTTTGCGCTGCGGCAATTTGGGCCGCCGTTGGCTCGGGTGGTGGTGTTGGTTTTTTTGACATGGCCTGGGCTTCGCCAACGGTTCCAATTAATAGAGCCATTGACATCGTCACTGAAACCAAAGGTGTCATTAAGCGATGGCGAGGCTGGGTGTTTAATTTGCTGATCATATCGTTCCCTTTATTCTTATGTTTTGCGATGAGTACAAATAGGGTGAGAAGAGTCACCAAGGCTCTGGCTGATTTTATTATCTTTTTTAAATTTCAGAGCTAAGTTAATTTTTAGTAGAATAAAGATCAGAGCGATAGGTACAAAAATACAATTCGACGTGCAAAACGTGTAACGCTGCTTATGCAATTCTTTAAACTGATAGCAAATTCATTTCATTCGATGAATGAAATAAGAGGATGAATGATTGAAGGCTGTAAAAAACGAAGAAAGTAGGCATGTTTTTAGTCGTATTGGGTCACTTAAGGTCACTAAGTGGCTAAGACTAACCAGATTTCATAATTTGCCCAGTCGCATATTATGAAAACAATATTGGCACACTTTGCGTTAGACAAGTCTCGCCAATGAATAAATTCTTAATCCAATTGGCGTGTTCGCTTGCGAAATTGAACGCCACAATCTTGATCAACTAAAATGAATATACTGTAGCGCTTGTCACCCGTTTTTATATAACTAGCGACTTCTTTTTTTCGCGAGGGATGATGAATTTTTTGTACAACAGCAGGATGAAAAACTTCGCCGTCTTTAAAATAGGAAGCGGCTTTCTTATTGGCGGCGTCTATAGCGTCATAATCGCGACATTCAGCCATTACTCTATTGGGGAATAAAGCCATGAAGAAGAATAGAATCATAAATAATGACCATAAAAACTGATATGGAGTAAGAATACCACGAGTGATTTTCATTTCTTCATCCTCACGCTACTGCCCTCTTTTCTCGTCAATCGCGACTTACATAATCGCTATATAGGGTTAACGGCCATTAAAGCACCCGCTTAACGTTTAACTTAGAATTAGTATGATTTACCGGTCACTTATCCATTAAGTTTCATAGGAGTTTGGAAAAACAGCACGGATTTGTATATAATCCGCGCGCTCACAATAGGCCGCCTCTCATAATAGTATTGTTAACTATAAGAAGAGAAGCCTGCTATTTAAAGCACATTTGAATAATGCTCTGGTTTTACGTTCCAGACCGCAATAAAAGGAAAGCCCCATGTCTGAGCAAACTGCTCCTGTCGTCGTATGCGCGATGTATAAATTCGTCACCCTAGAAAATTTCGAAGATCTCCGTCAGCCGTTATTAGAAGCGATGGAAGCTAATGAAGTTCGTGGCACTCTACTGATCGCCCAAGAAGGCATTAATGGCACCGTTGCGGGTTCTCGCGAAGGCATCGACGCATTGCTTGCATGGTTAGCCACCGACGAACGCCTCGCCAATATCGTACATAAAGAATCTTACGACGAAACCATGCCCTTCTACCGCACTAAGGTGAAGTTGAAAAAAGAAATCGTCACCATGGGCATTGAAGGCATCGACCCTAAGCAAGTAGTGGGTACTTACGTTAAGCCACAAGACTGGAATGCTTTGATCTCTGATCCTGATGTGGTTCTGGTCGATACGCGTAATGATTACGAAGTCCAAATCGGTACCTTCCAGGGCGCAGTAAATCCCAATACTGAGACCTTTCGCGAATTTCCAAAATACGTAAAAGACAACATGGACCCCACTAAGCAAAAGAAAGTTGCCATGTTCTGCACAGGCGGTATTCGTTGTGAAAAGTCGACGGCCTATATGAAAGAGCAAGGCTTCGATGAGGTCTATCATTTAGAAGGTGGCATTCTTAAATATCTAGAAGAAGTGCCAAAAGAAGAGACAATGTGGGAAGGCGAATGTTTCGTTTTTGATAACCGCGTTGCAGTGAACCACGATTTAGAGAAAGGCCAATACGACCAGTGCCATGCGTGTCGCTACCCAATAACAGAAGAAGAAAAACTGAGTGCCGATTACTTGCAAGGCGTAAGCTGCCCGCACTGCATTGATAAGTACAGCGAAGATCAGCGTGAACGTTTTCAACAACGTGAATTGCAGATGCAGTTAGCGAAAAAGCGCGGTGAAGTTCATTTAGGGAGCGATGTTCAAGAAACAGTAGAAAAGCACCGCCAAGATAAAATTCGCTTCCGTGAAGAGCAGCGCTCTAAGAATTAATGTCGACGTAAAGCGCGCTTATACGAAGAGGAGTTCAACGAAATGTTGACTCCTTTTATGGATATTATGACATCGTCGGCATCACTTTTTAATCCCTCCCTGCTCCTAAAAAATACTCATTAGTCATTCTGCAGTAATGATTAAATGATTCTATTCTCTCTATTCTGAATCATTATAATAACCCTACTATTTACACTTAATAATACCCATTCTCATTTGTAATTTATTTAATAATCAACAACATAAGTCCCAAAGTGCATATCGGCCACAACCTTGATATTTAATGATCTGTGTCAGTTTTTGTCATTTCAATTCCATAGCACTATTTTGGGTAACCTCTAGTATTACTTCTAAGATAATAAATTATGTATTTAATTAGCAATGGAGTGATTCGGCCATGTCTGAAGAACTAGTTTCAATGGAATCCCGCACTAAAAAAGCTGAGTTAACCACTTCGCTGTTTCTGACTTTTGTAGTGATTCCAGCATTAACCATTGGCGGCATTGCTGCTTACGGCTTCATGGTTTGGTTTATGCAAATTCTTAATGGACCACCGGGTAGTTAAAGTGAGGATTTTTTAGGAAAGTATTATGGCTAATATTGATCATTCACGCCGCGCCTTCTTTCGTCGCCCCTCTGCTCTAATAGCAAAACCTGTTAAAGAAGAGGACAGCTCAGCCAATAGCTGGCTGCCTCAACGCCCTCCTTGGGCCTTACAGGAAGCGACCTTTGTAGACCAATGCACCCGTTGTCACGAGTGCATTGTTGCATGTGAAGAAAACATTATTTTTATTGGTGATGGTGGCTTTCCTGAAATTGATTTTAATCGTGGCGAGTGCACGTTTTGTGAAGCTTGCGTAGATACGTGCAAACCTTCTGCACTCTTTAAGCAAGATCGACAGGTTAAGCAAGATCAGCCGGTTACGGAAACTGAGCAGCAAGCATTTTATTTTGATATTAAGATTGATGACTCCTGTTTAGCGAAACAAAAAATTCATTGCCAAAGCTGTAAAGACGTCTGCGACCCTCGCGCGATTACTATGCCATGGCCAAAGAAAGTTACTTCAGGTGCGATTCAAGCTCCTGAGATTAATATTGCAGACTGCACCAGTTGCGGCGCATGTATTTCAACTTGCCCTTCGCAGTCCATTAGCATTAACCCTATTACCTCACCTAATTCTTTACCAACTGCCACAACTCGCGCAGGCGGTGACAACAAAACCGGAGCTCAAACATGAGAACCAATAAAATTGCTTTAGACGACGTCACTGCAGAAAGCCACATCAGTAGCTTTATTGTTTTTTGCAAAGCAGAAAAGCACCAAGCCGTTGAAAAAGCATTACAAGCACAAGCCGATCTGGAAATTCATGGCAGTGATGAGAAAGGCAAGTTTGTGATCGTCACCGAAGCGAAGCACCAAGGCATCATTTTAGATCGTATCGATCTTATCTCAGCGATTGATGGTGTTGTGAATACGTCAATGGTGTATCACCAAGTTGCTGCCCTTGATGAGCTAGACGATGAAATTGATGAAGCGGATATCGATCAACCTATCGAAAAAATTTATGAACCACAAATGTGTGAAGCGCCTTCTGATAAAGACGCAGCATCACACACGGTGCAGTAAAGACCGTACGTAAAAACGATTAACTTAAGTCAGTGTTATAAAAAGACACTGTTAAAAAAATTAAAAGATTAGCATTAGAGTCGGAGAAAGCACATGAAACTAACTCGCCGTGATGTCATCAAGGCCCAAGCTGCAGCCACCGCTGCAACTGTAGCCGGTATTAGCTTACCTGCTAGCGCCAGTAATATCATTACTTCCAGCACAGCCAACAAACTGACTTGGTCGAAAGCACCTTGTCGTTTTTGCGGTACCGGTTGCGGTATCAGCGTTGCGACTAAAAACGGGAAAGTCGTTGCCACCCATGGTGATGAAAAAGCCCCTGTAAACAAAGGTCTATCGTGCGTGAAAGGGTATTTCCTTTCTAAAATCATGTATGGCAAAGATCGCTTAACTACGCCTATGTTGCGTAAGAAAGATGGTGTATACCATAAAGAAGGTGAATTCACTCCAGTATCGTGGACTGAAGCTTTCGATATTATGGAAGAGAAGTTTAAGAAAGTTTTAAAAGAAAAAGGCCCAGACGGTATCAGCATGTTCGGCTCTGGTCAGTGGACGGTACACGAAGGTTATGCCGCGGTTAAATTAATGAAAGGCGGTTTCCTTTCAAACAATATCGATCCTAACGCGCGTCACTGTATGGCATCTGCGGTAGGTGGTTTCATGCGTACCTTTGGTATCGATGAGCCAATGGGTTGCTACGACGATATGGAAGCAGCCGATGCCTTCGTTCTTTGGGGCTCTAACATGGCCGAGATGCATCCTATTTTATGGACGCGCATCGCCGACCGTCGTTTAAGTAATCCACACGTTAAAGTGGCGGTGCTTTCGACGTTTGAACATCGCTCTTTCGACCTTGCGGATATTCCTGCTGTTTTCACTCCGCAAACTGACATGGTGTTATTGAACGCGATTGCTAACTACATTATTGAAAGTGGCAGCGTGAATCATGACTTTATTAATAAGCACGTGAACTTCCGTGAAGGTGTCACCGACATTGGTTATGGCTTACGTCCGACTCACGAATTGCAAAAGAAAGCGAAAAACCCTAACTCGGGTGCATCATCACCGATTGATTTAAAGGCGTTCACTAAATTCGTTAAGCCTTATACCTTCGAATACGCGGAAGAAATGTCAGGTGTTCCGGCTAGAACTATTGAGAAAATTGCCAAGCTTTACGCCGATCCAAAAATCAAAGTTATGTCACTTTGGACTATGGGTGTAAACCAGCATACTCGGGGTGTTTGGACTAACAACTTGTTGTATAACATCCACTTATTAACAGGCAAGATTTCTGAGCCTGGCAATAGCCCATTCTCATTAACCGGCCAGCCTTCAGCGTGTGGTACTGCACGTGAAGTAGGCACCTTCTCTCACCGTTTACCCGCTGACATGATGGTGAAAAATCCTGCGCACAGAGCAACGGCTGAAAAGATCTGGAAATTACCAAAAGGCATTATCAACGGTGTACCAGGTTCGCATGCAGTTCAACAAATTCGTGATCTAAAAGATGGCAAGATCAATATTTGCTGGAACCAAGTGAATAACAACGTTCAAGCCGGCGCGAATATTAATGAAGAAATATTACCGGGTTACCGTAACCCAGATAACTTCATTATTACTTCCGATGCTTACCCAACAGTCACGGCTGAAGCGTCAGATTTGATTCTTCCTTCTGCCATGTGGGTAGAAAAAGAAGGTGCATTCGGTAACGCTGAACGTCGCACTCAAGTTTGGTATCAGTTAGTAAGTGCACCGGGCGATGCGCGTTCTGATTTATGGCAGCTAGTAGAATTTTCTAAACGCTTCACCACTGATGAAGTTTGGCCTGCGAAA
The DNA here is from genome assembly GCA_000967895.1 of Oleispira antarctica RB-8. Classification (GTDB taxonomy): domain Bacteria; phylum Pseudomonadota; class Gammaproteobacteria; order Pseudomonadales; family Oceanobacteraceae; genus Oleispira; species Oleispira antarctica. The sequence continues at coordinate 1,186,813 of FO203512.1, read as the reverse complement.
ATTCTAGCTGAAAATCCTGAATATAAAGGTAAAACTTTATACGAAGTGCTTTATAAAAATGGCAATGTTGATGCATTCCCACTGGCTGATATTAGCCCTGATTATGAAAACCAAGAATCAAATGATTTTGGGTTTTACTTACAAAAAGGCCTATTCGAAGAATACGCAACCTTTGGTCGTGGCCATGGTCATGATCTAGCCGATTACGATCGCTATCATAAAGAGCGCGGATTGCGCTGGCCTGTCGTCAATGGTGTAGAAACTAAGTGGCGCTTTAAAGAAGGCAGCGACCCTTATGTTAAAGCCGGTGCTGACTTCCAGTTCTACGGTCATAAAGATGATAAAGCAATTATCTTTGCACTACCGTACGAGCCACCAGCAGAAAGCCCAAATGAAGAATTTGATATGTGGCTAAGTACTGGCCGAGTACTTGAACACTGGCATTCAGGTTCTATGACTCAACGTGTTCCAGAGCTTTTCAAAGCGTTTCCTAATGCGGTGTGTTTCATGCACCCTGAAGATGCTAAAAAGCGTGGTTTGCGCCGTGGGGATGAAGTTAAAGTTATCTCGCGTCGTGGTGAAATGAAAACTCGCGTTGAAACACGCGGCCGTAATAAGCCTCCAGTCGGTCTTGTATTTGTGCCATGGTTTGATGCTAGTCAGTTAATTAATAAGGTAACGCTGGATGCAACTGATCCACTATCTAAACAGACTGATTACAAAAAATGTGCTGTAAAAATCGAGAAGGTATAAGGAGAAGGAGAATGACTATGAAAGATACTCTTGTAAATAAAGCCGTAAAAAACGCAATGACGTTTGCCATGACTGTTGTACTAGCCGCTTCTTCGATTGCCTTTGCATCGACAGCATCCGCAGAAAAAGTCATTGATAATGCACCGCAAGTATCAACTCTGCGTGGTACTACACCCTTAAATGCAGAAGCAACACCGCCGATTATTGATATGGTAGAAAACAATGACCTAAAACGTCAGCGTGACTACCCTCAGCAACCTCCCACTATTCCACATGATATTAGTAAGTATCAGTTGGATAAAAACTTCAACAAGTGCATGGATTGTCATGCCCGTAAGTTTGCCGACGAAGCACAAGCACCGGCTGTCAGTGTGACTCACTACATGAACCGCGATGGTGAATTTTTGGGTGAAGTATCACCCCGTCGCTACTTCTGTACTCAGTGTCACGTACACCAGTTAGAGACTGAGCCTTTGGTTGAAAATGAGTTTGTCGATATGGAAAAAATTATTAGACAATCTCACAAGATGGCTAAGTAGGAGATATCATGAAAAAAATTATGCATCTATTAAAACTGGGGTGGACTATTTTATCCAAGCCAGCCGTTCACTTATCACTAGGGTTTTTAACCATCAGTGGTTTTATCGCTGGGGTTATTTTCTGGGGTGGTTTCAATACCGCGATGGAATTAACCAATACGGAAGAATTTTGCACCAGCTGTCACGAGATGCGCGATAACGTGTATATGGAATTACAAACCACGATTCACTACAGCAACCGCTCGGGTGTTCGTGCTATTTGTTCTGACTGTCACGTACCACACAATTGGACCGATAAAATTGCGCGTAAAATGCAGGCTTCTAAAGAAGTTTGGGGCAAAATTTTCGGCACTATTGATACTCGTGAGAAGTTTGAAGCTCACCGCTTACAGCTTGCACAAAATGAGTGGACGCGTTTAAAAGCAAACGATTCTTTAGAGTGCCGTAACTGTCACCAGTTCGATTCAATGGATTTCACTCGTCAGAGTAAACGCGCGGCAGCTCAACACTCCAGTGCATTGGCCAGTGGTGAAAAAACCTGTATTGATTGCCATAAAGGGATTGCTCACAAGCTGCCTAATATGGAAGGTGTTCGTGAGGGTACCTCTCCTCATTAGAGAGGTTAATTAGAAAGCCTTCTCTAACAATCGACCAGTGAGATGCATTCTTGCATCTCACCTCTTCCTACTATTTAATGCCTTTTATTAACATTACACCTCTTTATTTATTGTCGGAGAAATACCATGGGCAATCATGCCAGCAAAGAATTTACCCCATTACGTATTGCCGTTTTAACCATATCCGATACTCGTAACGATCAAACCGATACCTCCGGTAAATATCTAGTAGAAGCCCTACAAGACGCAGGTCATCGCTATGAAGATAAGATTATTGTAAAAGACGATATTTATCAGATCAGAGCCATTGCTTCTGCTTGGATCGCCAGCGATGACGTTGACGTAATCCTATTAACCGGCGGTACAGGTTTCACCAGTCGTGACTCAACTCCAGAAGCGATTATTCCACTTCTAGACAAAACGATTGAAGGCTTTGGCGAATTATTCCGACACCTTTCTTATGCTGATATCGGCACCTCTACGGTGCAATCACGCGCATTGGCTGGCTTAGCCAATAATACCCTAGTCGTTTGTATGCCAGGCTCTACAGGCGCTTGTGACTTAGCTTGGAAAGGTATCTTGCTAGAGCAGCTTGATTCTCGTCACTCTCCTTGTAACTTTGTACCTCACTTGTCGGCCGATGCGCCTTGCTGTGATGGCAAATAAGATTTAAAAAAAATCTTGAAGAAGATTTACCACAGAGGGAGCAGAGTGCGCACAAAAAACGCGTTTATCTGTGAACTCTGTGTTCCATATAATGACCGCCTTACCGATGCATTTAATCACCCACTTCTGTTAGTATCCCAGCCTTATTTACAATTTAGTTATTTTAAGGTTATTCATTGGAACTCTTCTTCGTTGTCCTTTTCTTTGGTCTCTCTGCCGGAATCACTCCCGGACCAAATAACATCATGCTGATGACATCCGGCATGAACTTCGGAATCAAAAACAGCATTCCTCACATTTCAGGCGTCTGTATTGGCTTTCCCATCATGGTCATTTTAATTGGTTTAGGGTTTAGCATCGTATTTGAGCAATACCCTATTCTCCATGAAGTGATTAAAATTATAGGCTTGGCTTATTTATTGTATTTATCTTGGCTTATTGCCAGTGCAAGCCCTGACAGACTAGAAAGTAAAAAATCAAAGCCCTTTACCTTTTTACAAGCGGCACTGTTTCAATGGGTAAATCCTAAAGCTTGGGTCGTTGCTACCAGTTCTATTTCTGCTTATACCACGCTGAACGATGCCATTTATCGGCAGGTATTAATCATTGCAGGGGCTTTCTTTTTCGCCGCACTTATTACGGCCGGCACTTGGTTGGTCTTTGGTAAAGGTATAAAGCAAATTTTACAGAGTGCCAAACAGCAAAGGATGTTTAATATTGCTATGGCACTGGTATTAGTAGCGTCGGTATTTCCGGTCATTACTCAGTTATACCAGCAGTATTTGGTTTAATATAAATTGTTAGATAACAGGGCATTGACCATGATGATCATTGCCCTAGTGATTTAAACGCGAAGCATAATATACCGCTGAGTTATAAAAACTCATATTCCAACTGCAACTGTAATATCCTATTACTGCCTTGGTTGCTGTCGTCAAACAACATACCAAGCTGCCAAAATAGCTTTTGTTGAGAGGCCACTCTTAAACGCCCCATCATCACAGGGCCAATCGCACTGACCTCTTCACCGATATACAATTCAATGCCTGGTTCAAATTGTGGTGCTAAGCGATAGCGTACTTGAACAGCACCATACTGTTCAAATTCGGCCATCCTATCTTTGCCCCATTCACGGACTAAAAAAGCATTGGCTGCCACAGAAATTTTGTTAAAGTTTTTCACCGCTAGCAGCCCAGCAGCCGCTTCCCAAGCATCATCGGCATCCGCACTTTTTTCAACCTCAAACATCAATCCTAAATCAATATCGAACTCACCTTGTTCGGTCAACTGCAGCTTTACTTCGGCTTCATAATCACTGATAACAAACTCTTCTTCAGTTTTTTCACCCATCACATAAAACTCAGCAAACCAATTTTCCAATAACCAAGAACCATAGCCTAATTTGTGCTGAGAGACGTTTTCTCCATCAACCTCTCGTGCAAGCATTCTGTATTCAATTTCTTGTTCTAGTGGCTGAACGTAAGGCAAATAGACTTTATCAATAGGTGATCCATCCGCATAGCATACTGTCGCGACCGACGAGCCTAAAACAAACAAAGTAAAAAAGTAACGTAACACTTTAACAATCAACATTGTTTTTATAACCATAATATTTATTAAGTAATACACCGAAAGCAATCAACACAAGTCCACCAGCATAAGCAATGACTTGCTGTGGTGCTGGTGTTGCCTCATATCCGATCATGGCATACAGCAATTGGCCAATAACAGATTCTTCTGATAAGTATTCAGACGTATCCCATAAACTAGGATACGAATAAAGAACATCGGCCTGTAAAAGTAACGCAACCGCCTGACTGAGAACACTGCAAGCAATAACCGACAATGCTATTTTCACCGTTAAAAATCGTATTTTTAGCGAGCAAGAAAGCAATGTGTAGTAAATCAATACACCGATACTTAAACCGATACTAGATCCAATAATACTGCCAACCACAACAGGGAATACTGGGCGGTCAGTTTGAAAGAAGCTGTTTATATAAATATAAACTTCTGAGCCTTCTCGTATCACTATTAATGCCACAGGAGCCAGCATCAATAACCGCATCCATACTTTTAAGCGTTGCATATTCTCTTTATTCAGACGCAAAAAAACCGTAAATAACCCTAAAAATAAATAGATACCTAAGTGCATCGTGCTATTGACCCATTCTTGCCCAGTGTAATCAAACAATTCGGATATTGACGATAGATTCTCAGCATAAACATAGGCACCGATACAGCCTAATGATAATGCCGTAAAGAAGTGAATAAATTTAATATCTAAGTATCTTCTAACAGAGGCTAATAAACTAATGAGCAAAGCCGCTTCTAGAACTTCTCTTAGAACAATAATAATGGCCGTTAATAGCATAATTTTTTAAAGCACATGTTATTGCGCAATAATAACTCCCTGAGCGGTCTTTGGATAAAACTCACCAAAAAAAGGATACTTCCCTGCTTTTAGTGGCCCAATAAAAATAATCGACTTACGGTTACCCATGATTATCTTTTCTCGATTTAACTCATAACTCTCAAACTCTTCTGCAGTTGTATCTTCATTAATAACCAAAAGTTTCACTTTAGTATCAGCAGGAACAATTACCTCAGATGGAAAAAAAAGATGGTCTTTAATACGAACTTCCACCAGAGGTGTTTTAGCAATAACCGTGTGTGAAACTATAGAAAGAGTCACTATCTTTAAAACATTTTTCACAAACTGATAGACAATATTCATATTAATATTAATGTTCATTGTTTCTTCCTATCTAACGGCAGAATAATGGTCACTTTAAGCCCGGTTTCAAAGCAGGATTTATCAAGCACTATTTCTCCATTATGAAGGTCTAGAATGTGGTGTATTATTGAAAATCCGAGCCCACTGCCCAGAGTATCGAATGTTTTCTGATCACTGATACGATAATACCGCTCAAAGACTTTTCCGTAGAGTTCTTCAGCAATGCCACACCCAGAATCCTCTATGGCTAATATCGCGTGATTTTCATTCTGTTTAACCGATACGAGTATGTTTCCTCCGACAGGCGTGTATTTACTGGCATTATCTAATAGATTTTTTAACAGTATATTAATAGAAAATACATCGGCTGTTATTTCAAAGGATTCTCCATCCAACTCGATAAGCTGCTCTTTATCAGAAAAGCACTGATACTGTTCAATAATTTGATTTTGAACGAGTGCATATACATCGACTCGTTCAAAGTTATCCACATACTGTTCAGGAACCGTGCGATATAAAATCAACATCTGCTCAATCATGTGCGACATTCTTTGAATACTAAGATTTAGCAACTGATAACTTTCGTTATCTTCAGGAACAACGATTTTTAGATTATACAAATGTATCTTTAATGCGCTGATAGGGGTCCGTAATTCATGAGCGGTATCACTAGAGAAGCGTCTTTCACGCTCAAAAGATTGTCGTAGTCTATTAAGTAATTCATTAGACGATTCAACTAAAACCGAGAGTTCATCAACAACATTTTCTTCAGATAGTGGCTGTAAATCTTGAGGATCTCGGTTTCTCAATTCAGCCGCTAAGCGATTAATAGGTTTTAGTCCCCACCCAATAACCAACCAAATCAAAAGGCCAATAAGCGGCAATTCAGCAACAATGGGAATGACAGAGTTAAGTACCACTTCCTCCGCTAAGGTATAACGCACATCCGTTCTTTCCGCGACCACGATCCATATTTTAGAGATAGGATTTTGTGATGCAAAGGTCCGCCAACGGTAACCATTATAATTTGCATAAGAATAACCCGCTTCTAAGCTGACGATCTTATGAGCGGGTAACGTTTCAGAACGCTGTATAAGAGTCTGATTATCATTCCAAATTTGATAAGCAATGCCATCAGATTCTGCGACAACTACGTCTAAATTATGGCTAGGAATGTACTGAACCACACCCGAATTCATCAATAACTGTGAAATACTTGCCAGCTGTTTATCAAATAGCTGATGTGATTTTTCCATACTAGAACGATAGCCGTGCAGTGCCGCTAAGAAATTGAGCAGCGTGATACTGGCTAATAATACAATGACCATAAAGCGACGAATAGACGTCATGATTTTTTAACGCTGTAACCAATACCACGAATGGTAGAGATAAAACTTTTATCGATTTTTTTACGTAGATTATGAATATGCACTTCAATTGAATTACTGCTTATTTCTTCGCCCCAGCCATACAAGGTCTGCTCTAGTTGCTCTTTTGATAATACATGGCCCGCACGCTCCATTAAGGCTTTTAACAACATATATTCACGACGAGATAACTCTACCAGAGCACCTGCTATACTAACTTCATGCTTTTCAATATCTAAAATAATAGCGCCAATTTGAATGCAGCTATTTTTTACTGTGCCTAAGCGCCTTTCGATCACTCTAAGACGTGCAATTAGCTCATCGATATCAAACGGCTTTGTTAAATAGTCATCCGCTCCCGCGTTTAATCCTTCAACTTTATCTTTTATTTCATCTCTGGCTGTTAATAACAAAATAGGCAATTCAGCATGCAGCGCTCTAATTTTTTTCAGGACTTCAATACCCGTCATATCTGGCAAACCAACATCTAGAATAATAATATCAGGAAGACTAATCAGTACCTGATTAATGGCCTGTTGACCTGTTGCCACACAATTAACGACAAAGTCTTCTTTCATTAGTAGCTTCTTCAAGCCTACCGCGATGGCAGAATCATCTTCGACTAGTAGTATTTGCATCGTTAACGCTGGCTCCAGAATGTAACATCCATTGCATCTAAAAACTCCTCAGACTTTGCTCCCTGTAATAAAGCAAGACTTGAAAGCATCCCCGCCTGTACACACGACGGAGCCATAACAGTAATGGAATGAGGAGTGTGTTCAATCGGCCAGCCCGTTTTTGGATTTAAAATATGAGAATATCGAATACCTTCACATAAAAGATAGCGACGAGAATCCCCACTGGTCGCAATCGCACCGTCTTTCAAATGCAAAACTTTACTCATCTGGCTACCTGCAATAGCTTCAATACCGATGACCCACTCATGGTCAGAAAAAAGAGCTCCGTTGGTGGCAATATCGCCCCCTAAATTTACTAAATAAGGTAACGATTTTTTTTCACTTAATAATAACAAAACTCTATCGGCAGCATATTCTTTACCAATACCGCCAAAGTCCAATTCCATTCCGTCTTTTAAACGAATCGATTGTCCATTCCATTTAACCTTATCCCAACCCACTAAAGGTAAATATTTTTCAATCTCGGCCGTGGTAGGTAACCTATCACTGCCATCAAATATCCATACTTGGCGAAGTACGCCTGAAGTAATATCAAACAAACCGCCGCTCGCATGATAGCACTGGTCAGAAAACGTTAATAACCGATGAACTTCTTCATCGATTTCAACGCAGGTTCCATGACTATTATTTATTTTAAAAACGATATTATCATCACGATAGCGGCTGAATTTTTTCTCGATGCGCTTGACCTCATCAAACGCAATCGTCGCTAACATTTGTGCATCCGCGAGAGAGCAAGCCGCTATGAGTATTTCACAAGGGCTAGCCATCGCACGAAAACAACACTTCCAACCGAGGTCGTAAGGTATAAGTTCAAAGCTGTTCTCGCTCTCTTTCGAAATAGTCACTATCGTTGCCTTTATTTCAGCTAGGTATTAAAACTTTAATCCATACCCTACCTGGAAAATCATAGCATCTAAATCAGCAACATCACTATTACCACTTTGTTGATACAACTCAAGTCTAGTCGTCAGCTGGTGATTCTTAAATAGTGATGCTCCCCATTTAAGGCCTACCGTCGTCGCATTGAGTTCTCCTAAGCGATAATCAGCCGACACATCAGTTCCATCTCGTTGATATTGTGCTGCAAGTTGCACGGCCGATAAGCCTTCATTACTAACTTCATACTGATAAAAGTCAGCAGCACTTTGGTTGTAGTAACGAACATGAGGCTCTAAATACTGGGTTTCAGATAAATTCCAGCGATAGCGTAAATCCAATGTTTGTGAATTTATCCCCCAATCATCCGACATCAAACGCACTGATACATCCACCATATCTCGCTCTAAATGATGCTTAGTCTGCCAATAAAGACTGTGCTTAATACGAGAATCAGGTCGACTTTCAAATAAATAATCTAACGGTGCTCCCGTCGCATCAGAAATAATAGAAACAATCTTATAGGGGTCATTCTGATACCCCGTCGAACTGCCAATGCCGTAATTAAATTGCATGATTGTATTTCTATTAATGACCTGAGTTAGCCCTAATAAAAGATCAACCGTATTTTTAGTATCCGCACTGGTTTTAGTATTATCAGACATTAACGAATAAAGCTCTGGCAAACCGTCATGAGGATTTATTTCGTCTTGTGCTACCGCAATACCCGCCGATAATGTTGTATTTCTTTGATTAAAGTCACGCGTCAAACTGGCATTTAAACTCATAGAGGTATAATCCAGCTCTGTAGAGTAGGCAGCACCATATTCAACATTTACTAAGCGACTCAATGGCTGAGACATCTGTACATTAAAAGACGTTCTATCATCTTCAAAATTAGGATCTAACGGCACATCTCCTGCTTCTACGACATACTGCTCTTCTCCAGAGGGGCTGGTAAAGGTTTGAGCATTCTCATTGATTGACGCCCCGTTATGAGATGAGCCGCTTAATGAATCAATGGTTAGTTTTCCTGAAAGAATTTTGTCACCAGAGAATTCCTTGCTAATACTTACCGCCGACTCTACAGCACTCACTCGATCAGTTTCGTTATAATAAAGAACCGCGGTATCAACCTTCCAGTCTTCGGTAATGTCGTCCGCAGCTAATGCAGGATTAGCAACACCCAACAAAGAACAGCTGGCCAATGCGATAAGGTTATAAACGTTACTCTTTTTATCTAATTGCATCCGCAACCTCCACCAGAAAAACTACGACCGCCACTTGAGGCTTCTTTACTAAAATAAATATGATCGTCAAAAGCAGCATCCATTGGACTGTCGCTAAACGTCATTTCCGATTTCGATAAAATGTCGCGTTCCCAAGGTTTAACCCCAAGATCACTACACGCTGTGAGAGAAAAAACTACGAACAACAATAAGCCGATTTTTATGTTCGCTAGCATCTTACGTGATGATGTTTTATTCACCTTGCTCTCCTTCAGCCAATAGCTGTTTGATTGATTGCTCATAATGCTCAGCCCGATCCTGTTTAAAGCCGATATGTTGACTAACAACCTCGCCTTCACGTGAGATCAAAACCGCACTTGGCATTCCTTGAATGCCAAAACGCTCGGCTAATACGCCCTTAGGGTCATAGATCACTTGAAAATTGCTAGGGTGCTCTGCTAGGAATTCAATCGCGTCATCACGATCGGAATCAACGTTCACCGCGATCACTTTGAGCCCTTGCTCGGCATACCGCGAATTCATTTGATTTAACCAGGGAAAGGACTGGCGACAAGGCCCACACCACGAAGCCCAAAAGTCGATGTAAACGGCTTGCTTGCCCTTATATTGAGATAGATCCAACGGCTCATCAGCCCATACTGACGATGAGCCCATTGGAATCAAGAATAGAATTAATAACCTTTGAAAGAGTGATTTCATCGCTTTGCCTTTAAGATAGAGCCAACATAAAGTCATACGTTAGCATCTGAACCTTAAGGGAATATTAAGAACGCTTTAATCTCTTTCAGCCTAAATAATAGCCGTGAAGACCAACCACAAAAACGAATTAAATTTTAAATATAGGCCGACCAACAAAGGGATTAAATTAATCTTATGGGTAAATCATGTAAGAGATAATTGGGACGTTGAAATAAATGAGCGTATTAATTATGGTAATTATACGTTTGTTGATGTTACCGAAGAACGGTCTTACCGAAGAACGATTGTTACCGCAGAAAGTTGAGCCACAAATACTTCGTTTATGGCTCAATTATTCAACGTTAATCGTTTTTGAATTTAATCGGCTTTATGTTCACGCGCTAGATATTCATGAGACTGCATTTCTAACATACGCGACGTAGTACGCTGGAAAGCAAACTCTAAACTGCCACCCGAATATATTTCATGAATCGGCGCATCGGCAGACATAATCACCTTCACGCCACGATCATAAAACTCATCGATTAAATTAATATAACGGCGCGCTAAATCATCATTTTTGACACCCATAACAGGTACATTGGAAATTAAGATTGCGTGATACAACTTGCCCATTTCAATGTAATCATTTTGCGAACGAGGTCCATCGCATAACCCGACAAAATCAAACCAAGCCACATCATCACAAATAGCTTTAGCCGGAATCTTACGACCTAAAATTTCAACACTGGTATTTAATTCAATATGCTCTGCATCAGGAATTAAACGATCAAAACTTTTTTGCAAGCTAGCTTCGGCGCTGCCGTCTAATGGACAGTGGTATAACTCAGCCTGCTCTAAAGTACGCAAGCGGTAATCAACGCCGCTATCAACGTTTACAACATCGGTATATTTATTTAACAACTTAATCGCAGGTAAAAAACGATCGCGCTGTAAACCATCTTTATACAAGCCATCAGGTACGATATTCGACGTGGATACGAGCGTTACGCCACGGGCGAACAACTCCTCCATTAACCCGCCTAAAATCATCGCGTCACCAATGTCTGATACAAAAAATTCATCGAAACAGATAACAACCGCTTCTTTAGAAATTTGTTCCGCAATGGATGTTAATGGGTTTTTAACCCCCTCCAATGCATTTAAGTCATTATGAACGCGTTGCATAAAGCGGTGGAAGTGCGTGCGCATTTTACGCTCAAACGGCAGCGCATCATAAAAAGTATCAACAAGGTAAGTTTTGCCACGACCAACGCCACCCCAAAAGTACAACCCTTGAACAGGTACTTTCTGTTTTTTTGAGAACGCTTTACGAAATGAACTACTTTTCTTGGATTTTTCGTAGCCCGCCACCAAATCATCATACAAACGCTGAAGGTGCTTTACGGCTTTTTCTTGATCTGCATCGTAAGAAAAATCATCGCGTAGTAAATCTTTCTTATAGAGCTCTATGGGCGTAGACACGGAAATTCCTCGTTATGATTCTCTGAAGTAATGCGCTGCTTTAACTGTACTACTTAATATAAGGCGCGCAATTTAGCTTAAAATCACTAATTTTAATAGTATTCTTAGCATTCATACGATGAATGCCTATGTGCTAGATCACTAATTCAATTAATAATACGAAGTAAATCTTCTAAAAATGATTTTTTCAAATCAATCAAACGGCCATGAAAAAAATGGCCTGCCCCTTCAAATATATGCCAGTGTGGCTGAGGCGTTAATAAATCGACCCAATGCTCTACCTCATCAAAAGGCACGACTTCGTCGGCATCTCCCATATACACATGACTTTCAAATTCGAACGGTAAAGTAGAAGGTGCATCAAAGTGATGAACAGCAGGAGCGACTAAAAAGAGCCCATGAACTTTTTCAGCGTGCTTACCTGCATACAAGCACGCCACTCCTGCACCAAATGAAAAGCCCGCCAGAAAAACCTGACTCCAGCCCAATTCATTTAATGCGTAATCGACGACAGTATCCAAGTCATCTTGTTCGCCTTTTCCATGATCGTGCTCGCCTTCGCTTTGACCAACACTTCTAAAATTAAAGCGAATCGTATCGAGGCTTTGTTGCGATGCGGCACGCACCAGTGTTGTGACGACTTTATTGTCCATAGTGCCAGAATATAACGGATGTGGATGGCACATAATAAAGCCGATTCTTTCTTCAGTAAGTGCAGCTGAAGCGTCACTAGAAACAGTATGCTGCCCCAGTCTGACGTCTAACTTACCCGCAGGTCCTGCAAGGCTTACCGCTTTTTCTGACCAAGTCTTAACTGACATTTATTCAACCTTTTAATTAGAGGAAAATGGTAGAGCCATTTGATCAAATTTTCCACATAGTCTTATATCTAAACGTTATTAGAATCATCTTTTTATATACCTCAGCTCTTGGTATAGTGTCGCTATCTGGGGGATGTACCTTAATGAAGGCCTTAAAAAGCGAATTTAAGCTGCGCCCCGTTATCACTTTTTTGTTCACCTACTACGAAAGCGATTATGACTGAGTATAACCTGACTCACCTAAAACAATTGGAAGCTGAAAGCCTCCATATCATCCGCGAAGTAGCTGCCGAATTCGACAATCCGGTAATGATGTACTCCGTTGGTAAAGATTCTGCGGTAATGCTGCATTTAGCGCAAAAAGCGTTTTTTCCTGGCAAGCCTCCATTCCCATTAATGCACGTCGATACCTTGTGGAAATTCAAGGAAATGATCGAGTTCCGTGACATGATGGCGAAGAAAGTGGGCATGGACTTAATCGTTCATACCAACCCTGAAGGTAAAGCTGACGGAGTAGGACCTTTTACACACGGTTCTTCAAAGCATACCGACATCATGAAGACTCAAGCACTGAAGCAAGCGCTCGACAAATACGGCTTTGATGCGGCATTTGGTGGCGCACGTCGTGATGAAGAAAAATCTCGTGCGAAAGAACGTGTTTATTCTTTCCGTGACGAAAACCACCGTTGGGACCCAAAGAATCAGCGTCCTGAATTGTGGAACATTTATAACGGTAAAGTGAACAAGGGCGAAAGCATCCGTGTTTTCCCATTGTCTAACTGGACCGAGCTCGACATCTGGCAGTACATCTACTTGGAAGGCATCGAAATTCCAGGTTTGTACCTAGCGAAAGAACGCCCAGTTGTGGACCGTGATGGCATGCTAATCATGGTTGATGATGAGCGTATGCCTATGAAAGAAGGCGAAACTCCAGAAATGAAGATGGTTCGCTTCCGTACGCTTGGCTGCTATCCATTAACCGGCGCGGTGGAATCTGAAGCAAATACATTGCCTGAAATTATTCAGGAAATGCTGCTAACCACTACGTCTGAACGTCAGGGCCGTGCAATTGACCACGACTCTTCCGCGTCTATGGAAAAGAAAAAGCAAGAGGGTTACTTCTAATGTCACACCAGTCTAACTTGATTGCAGACGATATCCTTGGCTATCTGAAGCAGCACGAAAACAAACAAATGTTGCGCTTTCTTACTTGCGGCAACGTAGATGACGGTAAATCGACTTTGATCGGCCGTCTTCTTTATGATTCAAAAATGATCTTTGAAGATCAGCTAGCCGCCATCGAAAGCGACTCAATTAAATCCGGTACTCAAGGCGACAAAATCGACCTTGCGCTATTGGTAGATGGTCTAGCCGCTGAACGTGAACAGGGCATCACCATTGATGTTGCTTACCGTTATTTCTCTACCGAGAAACGTAAGTTCATCATTGCAGATACTCCAGGACACGAACAATATACGCGCAACATGGCAACCGGTGCATCTACCTGTGACCTAGCGATTATCTTGATCGATGCGCGTTATGGCGTGCAAACTCAAACTAAGCGTCACTCTTACATAGCATCACTGCTAGGTATCAAGCACGTTGTAGTTGCGATTAACAAAATGGATTTGATGGACTTTAGCGAAGAACGCTACAACGAAATCAAAGAAGATTATTTAGCGTTTTCTAAGAACCTAAATATTCCTGATATTCAATGCGTACCTCTATCGGCATTAGACGGCGATAACATCGTGAACCGCTCAGAGCGCTCACCTTGGTATACCGACAAAACCTTGATGGAAATTTTGAACACAGTAGAAGTGACTGAAGATAAAAATCTTGAGAACTTCCGCTTCCCTGTTCAGTACGTTAACCGCCCTAACCTCGATTTCCGTGGTTTCTGCGGAACGGTTGCATCGGGCAAAGTTCGTCCAGGCGACAGCGTTATGGCATTACCATCGCGCAAGACCAGCACCGTCGATAAGATTGTTACCTTTGATGGCGACCTAGATGAAGCCTTCAACGGTCAAGCCGTTACGATCACACTGAAAGACGAAATTGATGTTTCTCGTGGCGATATGTTGGTTCACATCGACGACCTTCCAACCGTTGCTAGCAAAGTAAACGCTGACATCGTATGGATGGCCGACTCTGAATTGGTTGCCGGTAAGCAGTTCGACATTAAGTTCTCGTCTTCATTGACTCAAGGTGCCGTGAGCAAGATTCACCACCGTGTTGACGTAAACACCATGGAACAGCACCCTGCTTCTACGGTTAAGTTGAATGAGATTGGCCTATGTGAGTTAACGCTTACTAAGCCAGTATCGTTTGACCCATACCAGCAGAACCGTGCAACGGGCGCTTTCATCATCGTCGACCGTTTAACCAACGTTACTGTTGGTGCCGGCATGGTTGTAGGCGAAGCACAAGATAGCGATGGCGATACCACAGCAGTAACCGCTGACGATAAAGCTAAGCGTTTTGGCCAGCAACCAGCGATCATCGCGATCAATGGCAGCAACCCAGACGTAACGGCACAAGCACTTGACCGTCGTTTATTCGAAATGGGTAAAGTAGCGGCCATCGTTAGCAATGCACAAGCCAACGTACTGAAAGATGCTGGTTTGATCGCTCTAGTCGCCGGTGGTGCAGATGATGCAACCATCAGCCTAGCCGCTGACGAAGATAGCCTAGACAGCATGATTGCTACACTACAAGAGAAAGGCATCGTTTAATTAAACGAGCCTCACCCTTGTACAAGTAAATGCTAAAAAAGCGCTCTATCGACCTAATAATAGGTAAATAGAGCGCTTTTTTTATGCCTGTAGATTTTAATAGCAGCCATCAAATAAGTGACTATTCTGACTCGCGACCCTACTTGAGACTAAGCACTCACGGGGGAAAGTAATGGAAAACCTAAGCCCTTGAAAAGATAGCCAAATAATTGAAATAATCTAAGAAAATTGCTTGACGAAAATTAAAATAGTGACATAATACGCGCCACTTGAGAGGCACTAGTCTCAATATCAAGTATAGCTATGTAGCTCAGTTGGTTAGAGCACAGCATTCATAATGCTGGGGTCGGCAGTTCAAGTCTGCCCATAGCTACCAAATTACTAAATCAGGACGCTTTATAGCGTCCTTTTTTATGCCTGTAAGAACCGTACCATGCGGCCTACAGCCCTATTCATGGGCCTATAGCGTTCTAAGCGTTCTTTTACATTCCTGCTTTTAATGCGACACTAGATGTAACACCGAGTTCAAACCAGTAAATGGATGTTACATCATGGCTAAGATACCAACACCGCTAAACAGCTCTCAAATTAAGAATGCTAAGCCCAAAGACAAGGAATACAACCTTGCCGATGGTCAAAAGCTATCCCTTAGAATTAAGCCCAGTGGTTCAAAGGCTTGGATCTTTACCTACCAGCGCCCATACACAAAAAAAAGAACCAACTTAGGGTTTGGTAGTTATCCAGAAGTAAGCCTAGCCAGTGCGCGAAAACTGCGAACCGAAGCCCTTATATTGCTGGCCGACAACATCGACCCACAAGAACACAAAGCCGAACAACGCCAAAAGAATGAGCTTGCCCACTTAAACACCCTTGAGCATGTAGCCAAACAATGGCACGAGGTGAAGAAAACCAGCGTAAGCGCAAGTTACAGCCAAAAGATATTCAGAGCCTTGGAACTTCACATACTGCCAAAATTGGGTAAGTTCCCTATTCACAAGATTAAAGCTAGCCAAACCATTGAAGTGCTCAAGCCACTGGCCGAAGCTGGCAAGTTGGATATGATTAAACGTGTTACCCAAGCCATTAATCAGATTATGACGTTTGCGGTCAATACGGGGATTATTCACCATAACCCACTGGCCAACATCACAAAGGCTTTTGAATCACCAAAGAAGCGCCACCAGCTCACACTAGAGCCAAAAGAACTACCCGCACTAATGAAAGCCCTGTCATACGCCAACATACAGCTACTAACCCGCGTAATGATTGAATGGCAGCTTCACACAATGAGCCGCCCTAGTGAAACCGCTGGAGCGCGCTGGGAAGAGATAGACCTAGAAGCAAAGCTTTGGAATATTCCCGCTGAAAGAATGAAGATGAAGCGCCCTCACACTATCCCGCTAAGCCCGCAGACTTTAGAGCTATTAGAAATAATCAGACCTCATAGTATTGATAGCGAATACCTATTCCCTTCTGACATGAAGAAAGGCCAGCACCGCAATACACAAACCGCAAACATGGCATTGAAGCGCATGGGCTATGGTGGCCGATTGGTAGCCCATGGTTTACGCGCACTTGCCAGCACCACATTAAACGAACACGAATTTAATCCTGATGTTATCGAAGCAGCATTAGCCCACACAGACAAAAACGAAATAAGAGCCGCTTATAACCGCGCCCAGTATCTTGAGAAACGTAGGGTAATGATGTGCTGGTGGTCTGATGAGATAGAAGGCAAGAACAAAAATGATGACAACGTGGTTAAGCTTATGAGGGATCAGGCATGAATGAGCAAAGACTAAAAGACAAGCTAGCACTAATAGATAGGATGCCAAACTGGGGAAGAATTATGAAATGGAAAAGAAGCCTTACCGCTGAAGAAATAGCACTTACTGTTACGGGGCTTGATAGGAGGAAGACTATAAACCAGCTAATATTAGATATAGCAGGGGTTTATGAAGCTGCCTATGTAATGGAAGCCAAGCAAATTTGTGAGGCGTTGATAGATGAGATTGCGCTAGTAGATCCCTGTCATCGTAATGATGTTGATGAGCGAGTTTTTGCCCACACTCATCTAATAGTAGCGACTAGGGTTCCTGATGAAGAGGGTCGCATAAACCCTAATTTGTCTACCGTCAGTCGAGAAAGTGCCATTCAATGGTTTTTAGCTTTAGGTCAAACAGAGAAAGCCAAGCTTTTAAATCCTTTTATTGAAGATGATTCCGAGTCAACCGAAAACCCAGCCCCAGCCCCAGCCAAGTTACAAGGAATGAAAGTGGAGGAGCTTTTAAAGGCCACTGGAATTATGGCCTATATGCTAGCTAAAAAGTCACAAGCGTTTAATCGCAATGGTTTTATTAATAAGAGCCAAATAGCAAAAGCAGTTCAAGACATGGCTGATGAACTTGGTATAGGGCGTGATGGTTTATCAAATTTAGAAAGAAACATCCCAAAAGATATTGAGACCGCATGGCTTCAAAAAGAGAAAAAAACCAAGTAAATCAAAGGTATTTATTGGCTAGCCACACTAATTCCCTTATAGCCAAACTGCTTTTTGGCTGGCCACCCTATTCTTTACCTCATTGCTAAAGTGCCTCTTCAATCACTAACGAACGAAAGAGAACTTCACTATGAACCATCCCAAGATCGTGCGTCGACCTGCCGTCCTAGAACTTCTTCAAATTAGCAGGAGCAATCTGTACTCTAAAATTGAAAACGGTTTATTCCCTAAGCCTATTCAATTAGGAGTACGTGCGGTTTTTTGGTTATCGACTGAAAACGAAGCCGTACTAGCAGCGATGATTCAAGGACAAAGCCAAGAAGAAATAAAGCATCTAGTTAAAACCCTTGTTGAAGCCCGTAAGCAGTTCAAGGCGGTGGCGTAATGAATTCATTAATTGGCTTCCCTTGCTCTGCAATCCCAAGACTTGAAACTCAAGCTCATTCAGTCCTTTTAATGCTACTAGAAGGCAATAAAAAAACTTCCGAGCTAGCCATAGGTTTAGGCGGTAAAAACCCACGGTCAGGGTTACAAAGTTTGATGAATGATACTCACAACTATTGGAATATTATTAATGTTGGTATCGAAGGAAGTAATGAAGCTTTCTATAAGATAGATCCAAGGCACTTAAGCAGTAACCCAGAACTTGATAAACAAGCTAGAACGGAAAGATTTTTAACTTTGCTCAAAGAACAAAAGGACGGCAATCAAGGAGGAGCAAATAGACTATTCGAATCAATAGAAGCATTGCAAGAAGCTGAATCTCTTTTTAGTCCTCAGCTGAAGCTTCCACTTAAAAAGAAAAATTAACCCGCCTAGAGCTTTTCTAAGCGGGCTTACCTAACACGGCTGGTGGCAAATCTTTGGCGGATACCACCACCAGCAACACCCCGAGTATATAACAATGAATCCAGCCCAATCCATCACTTTTCCGTTAGCGGTCACTTACCTTATAGCCCACGGCCTATATAGCGTAAACGTTAAAGGACGACATTTGCGGGTTTTCTACCCTGAAAATAACTACAACGAGCCGCATAAGCCATTGAAATATAATGGATTTCTAATAGATCACCCTCTTTTCCTCGCTAGGTCTTTAATAATATCTATAGGCTTTTTATCTCTAGTCTTTATCTATTCAATAGGGCTTATTACTTCACAATGAGCGCACACATAACACGAAGCAAGGCGATAACTCACAACGGGCAAACTTGGTTTATTAATTCTAAAGTGACAGGTACATATACTCACACGATGAAAGGTATATTAGATCAAGTAGAAGCTATGCTAAGCCATCACAACAAGGTTTTATTGATACGCTTTGACCTACGCCAACCTACACCTAAAGATAATAGCGAACATGTTTCTAAATTCATTAGCCGCTTGTCGAAGCACATTAAGCAGAAGTACAAACTTAATCGTTTTGGTTATGCTTGGGCAAGAGAGCTAGAAAAGGCCAAAAAGCAGCACTACCACTGCTTTATATTGCTAGACGGCAATAAGGTTCAACACTCGCACCACGTTATGGATGCGGCAAAGAAATACTGGGAGGTTTATTACTCTGGATCACTTCATTGGGTAAACTACCACCGCCTAACCCGAGATGATCACACAGCCTTACAAAATGCCATCTATCACATATCTTACTTAGCTAAAGGCCGTGGCAAGGGTTACAAGCCCGCTCAAGCCAAAAACTTTGGCCGCAGTAGAATTAGGAATAGGCAGGAGAAAGTAACGCTAGCTATCACATAGCTACAAGCTAGCCATGCTTGATGAATTAGGGCTATATTAGGGCGATTGTTTTGCGACAAGTATCAACGTGCGAGGTATTGCGATGTAAGATAAGCCATTGTCTTAACGCGTCCAAAAAATATAAAGTTAGTAACCCACCAGCAAGATGATTTTTCTGGGGTCAATACGGTAAGATATCGGTAAGGCTTTGGCTCAAGGTTTAGTCAATGATTCGCGGTTTCCGTACGCTATAAAAAAGAGAGGGGCGATTAGGGGGTGGGCGAGATAAGGGCGAGGGTTTGAATACCTGACCCCAAGATAACCACAAGGGTCGCAACAAGATTACAACAACCCTATGTTTACCCTAAGATTTCAATCAAACCAAAAGACGGCAATTAAACGGCAAGACCACGCCTGAATATAACCGCTCTAGACCCCAGAAAAATCATCCTTTAAACCATAGCCCTAATATCACCGCTGCCTTACCGTAATAAAATGCTAAATAACTTTGGTCTAACCTTAACAATACTCAACATTGAATCCTAAGTTATCCGAAGGTTGAGGTAATAACGATTTAGCTTTAATCTTTAAAACCTAGCAAAACCTGACATTTTTTTATATGTTTTTGGATTTATTAAAGAAAGCACCAAACATTTTATGTAACACTAGATGTAACATCGAAGAAATACCATATAATTAAATTCTTTAAAATCAAAGACTTAGGTACTCATTTCAGGTTTGCCCATAGCTACCAAATTCTAAAACCCGATAATGAGTGATCATTAGCGGGTTTTTTTATGTCTACGATTTAACTTACTCAGTTGACCTCATTACTAAGCAAAAGATAAAATGCAATAAAGGATATTAAAACAAAGGATTGTAATGGAACTCCGCACTATTTGTTACCTGATGGCTGATCAGGAAGAAGACTTCAAAACTCTATTTGAGCAACTTGCCGAAAAATTTAATAACATAGCTGAAATCCCAAAACTCGATGACAATGGAAAGGCACTGCTTTTTAATGAAATTGCTATCGTCTTAATGGGCGCTCCATTGCCAGAAGCGGCATTAGCAAGAATAGTATTCGATGCAGAAAATAATCTAGAGCAACCTGCAATTGAATTGATTCAATCAATTGCTAAATTTCAGAACAAACAAAATGTGATTCTTTATTCAGGCAGTAATCCTACTTTTGGCGAAGAAATTGCCTTTAAGTTAGCTTTAAAAGATATCAAAAATATAGAATCATATAATAACCTCATTGAGAACCATGATGTGTTAGATGAGAAACATATTTTAGAGATCATTAAAAAATATGAAATGACTAAAGATATTCAACGATTACTCGGCATATCAATTGCTAAAAATGGAAGTCACACTACTAGTCTAGTTAACGCCTTCTCAAAAAAAATCATTGAATCACAACCTGTATTTTTTGAACATGGAGAATTTTTTAAAGCCCTCTGTAAGCAGAGTTTGTGCACAGCAGAGCTAGAAGATAAAGCTGCATTAGAACCTAATGATCTAGATCCTGAAAACCTAAAAAATTGCTTATCTTATTTTTTCACGAATGAACAATTGGTTAATCGTTTAATTCGAAAAGGTCAGCAATTCACTATTTCTGAGCTCAAAAAAACACAAAATCACAATATTACATGGAGTACGTACTCACGACCTTCAGAGTACGGAGATTTGTTTCCGTCGGTCGAGTGGCGATTTGAACTACTTAGCTTAAAATCAATTCCTGATATATTTGAAGCCATAATTAATAGCTTAGAATATGTTAAAAACACGATAGGTATAAATCCAGAAGCAGTAGGTTACACTTCTATTGAAAAAACAATTTTTCTCATAGAACAATCTTATGTATCTGAAGATCAATTAGGTTTAATCGTCTCAAAAAATTCTGAGCTACATAAAATCACTAGAAAATTAGTTTCTATCCTTATCGAAGTGAATAAGGAGCACTCGTTTAATGTTATTCATTTGGAACTCCCTTTTGGGCTATATCTTACTTATTGGCTCGCACGTATAAATAAAGACGATCTAGAATATTACATAAGCCTAATAAACCAATACAAAATTCTAGACTTTGACCCAGTAGAAAAACAAATCATTGATCTTGCTAAACGTCACGATATTGATGAATCAATATTCGACCGTACATAAATTTTCTATAAAAATCATCTATAAATCGAACATAACATAAAGGAAGAGAACTAAAGATGGAACTTCAATTTAGCTTAGAAAACGGTAAGCTTATTATTAAAAAAGATGGAGAAGAGATCGATACCGAACAGTCTCTTTTATCTTTCATTCGCTGGACCGAACGCGAGACTCCACTTAATAAGAAAGAACTAAAAAACATGGAAGAAATATCTGGAATAACAATACCAGATTTTTATCTCCAATTTATTCAACTAACTGGTGGGGATGAGCCTGAGGTAGTTGATCACCCAGGAGAGACCGTATGCTTTAGCTCTACTACTGTTATGGGTGGTCGCTTTGAACAGCATCCAATAATGGAAGGCATTGAAGATATTCAAGATCACTCCACTGCATTCGTTGCCGAATTCGCGTATTACTATAATTATGAAGACGATTCAGATCACGATCTAACCGCGAGTAAATTAAAGCTCTTACCAATATATTCTATAAATGGATCAGCGATGTGCTTAGATTTTAGTGAGAGTGCAACAGACCCTAAAGTTGTTTATGCAGATACTGCAGAATCTGATGTGTTTCCAGCAGCAAATAATTTCTTAGAGTTCTTACTTCATATTGAAATAATTTAGTTAATAAAAAATGTTTTCACATTTAATTTGCGTAATATATTAAATGCACTCGATCCCAATGGACATAGAAAACGCTTAATTATCATTCATTTTGAGTGCTACAGCTCGTATCAGTAACCAAACTTTTACCGTGACCAACAGACACTACAACCGTAAATTACTCATAATTGACATTAGAAGGAAAACCAATACGCGTTAAGATTTCAGTTTCAAAAAAGATTTCTAATAAAGGTTCAGATTCCCCTAGATAAGTACCATCAGTCCTAGTATCTTCAATAAGAAAGTTTTAGGTTCGGAAGAATATTAAATCCTCCCGAATGTTAGACCTTACTAAATACAAGCCGTCCCCGTCGCGCATAAGTGAACAGTAACCGCTAAGGTATTTTTCGCACCGCAGCTTGTATCTTCAACCAGTGCTTGATGCTTACTTACGCTTGTATGGTAATTATCCGCTGAAACCACAACCGCCAACGATTTATACTCTTCACTCGGCAACAGACCAACATACGCTTTCATTTGGCTTTCATAAGTAGCTTCAATTGAAGCCGCAGTACTGTCGGCATAGATTATATCGACTCGTGCGGTATTAAGGCTTTCATCGCTTTGTGAATCTAGCACTGATACTGAAATATTTGGAGAGGTGAAACCTGTGCATGATATTTTTTTAACATCATCTGAACTACTACTCCCACCACAAGCAATCAGTTGAGAAGAAAATAAAACCAAGAAGAATAACGCTCTCATTAAAAAATCCTTTTAATATATTAAATAAGTACAAGTTTCTTTATTATGCACTTATTTACATTTATATCTGTAGAGAAAATAATAAAAACAATACTATATGACTAGTCGTTTATTTTTATGAGAAGCATTTTAGACTATCTACAGATCGTAATATTATCTGCACTTTTATCTGCACTTACTCATCCAACAACTCTTTCAACTCATCATGCAGCCAGGTGAGTGCTGGTCCTAATGCTTTGTTTTTTTGCCTAACCAGCTCTATCGAAAGTTTCCAAGGCTTGTGATCAAACGAAAACTTCATCTTTTTCAAATTCTCAGCCTGGATAGCCTGCTCTACTAGATAATCGGGTAAATAACACCATCCTACTCCCTGTTCCGCTAGCAGCTGCATTGCGGTATAGCTATTACAGTACCAAGCCTTAGAAGACATTTTCGGCAACTGCGTTGGCATACTGCCTTTTAAACTGCGTGACATGATTTGCCGATGGGGTAATAAGTCGCCCGCCGTGATTTCGCTAAATTGAGCAAGGGGGTGATCTGGATGACACACAGGGTAAAAAATCAAACTGCCGATATAGCCCAGTTCGACTTCGCGATTAAAATCGAATTCTACAAACGTTAGACCGATATCTGCCTGATCGTTTTCCAGCGCTTCAAGCACATCAAAACTTGTAGTACTTACCACTTCAATGTCTGTCGCTGGAAATTGGCTTTCGAATCTTGAGAGCACAATATAAAGATTCGGCAATAACAGGGCATTATCAACCGCTAAGCGAATCAGTGTCTCTTCTTGCCGCCCCATGGCTTTTACTGCGCTGTCTAGCTCGTCCATTTGCAACAAAATTGCTTGTGCGTAACTGAGTAAGCGCTCTCCTGCTGGCGTTAAACTAGGCTTGCGCGTACGGCGATCAAATAATCGACTGTCTAAATCGATTTCTAGATTAGCAATACCCTGGCTAACCGCCGATTGCACTTTTCCCAACTTACGCGCACAGGCCGAAAATGAGCCAAGATGTGCCGTCTCTACAAACATTCGCAATTGTTCTAAGTTATACATATCACTAAATCTGAAAGTTACTAACTGGATATCATCAGTATAGATGATATTGTTCTGCAAACGAATACACGACGGGCAATTGGAGAGAAGCATGTCATTTAAAGAAAGAATTTTTCACGCTCTATTATTTGAAGCAATAGCCCTGGTATTGTTAACGCTATTGGCCGTGATAATTACAGGGAACGATGTCGCTAAAATGTCGGGATTAGCGATTGTGCTGTCTATGATTGCGATGGTTTGGAATTTTCTTTTCAATATCCTATTCGATAAAATCTATAGTGAAGACCGCGCCAGCAGAACGCTGTGGATAAGAATACAACATGGTTTTGGGTTTGAACTAGGTATGCTGCTATTTTCATTTCCAGTGATAATGTGGGTATTACAGCTGGATTTTCTGACGGTATTATTACTGGATATGGGGGCAATGATTTTCTTCTTATTCTATGCCATCGCCTTTAATTGGATTTATGACATCACTCGCGCTCGCTATACTAGAGCAGATGCACCGCAGAGCGGCAAAGTGTAATTCATAAAATGTACTGCTTGCTCAGTCTTTCTTCTGTTTATTGTGGTACATCAATTCATCTGCCGCGGAGATCAATTCTTCAAGACTTGCATGATCTTCAGGCACGTATTCTACGATGCCATAAGAAGCGCATAGTTCATAAGGCTGATTATGCTGCTGATTATATTGTTTTAATTCCTGCATAAAAACTTTAACTTTTTCGCGCGCCTCAGCCTCTTCTGAATTCATCAGCATCACGACGAACTCATCCCCTCCTAAGCGAGCAATGATGTCCGATTCGCGCACCATCTGGGTTAGTAAGCGCGAGAAGTCGACTAATGCTTGGTCACCCACTTGATGGCCATAGGTATCATTAATTTCTTTGAATTTATTCAAGTCTAAAAATACTAACGCACTTTTCCAACCGTAACGAGCACTGTTTGCCATGCTCTTTTGTGCGAGTATTTCAAAGCCACGACGGTTATGTATACCTGTTAAGGCATCTTGTGTGGCCGCTTGCTGAGAGACTAATTCACTGATTACAATTTTAGATAAATCGTGTAGAAGGATACTTTGCTCTGGGCCAAACTTACGGGGTTCGGGGCTGATAATACACAAGGTACCCAAGTTATTACCACTGGGCATGGCAAGTGGAGCACCAGCATAAAAACGAATTTCAGGGCCTTCTGCCACTAATGGGTTATCACTAAAACGCTCGTCTTCTGCGGCATTTTCAATGATAAAAACGTCTTCACCCAAAATAGCGTGTCCACAAAAAGAGATATCACGACCTGTTTCGGTTGCATCTAAGCCAACATTCGACTTAAACCACTGACGTTCAGTATCAATTAAACTGACAAGCGCAATAGGCACATTGAATAGCTGCTTAGCGACTCGAGTAATGCGATCGAAACGTTCTTCCGGAGAGCTGTCGAGCAATAATAGTGAGCGCAGCTCTGCAATTCGTTCATCTTCTGTATCGGGAATTTCAGGGGGTTGCATTAGGTAATATCCAAAAGTTAAACACTCTTAAAAGAGTATAGGCAGTCATTCAGATATCCCTGCATGCATTGACCACTCATATAACAAAAACATATTAAAATAACATTAAATAGTTCTTTCAATGCTACGACTCTAGTGCAGGCAGAAAATAGTTATCCCAAAGCTTACGATAGCGCGCTTTATGCCAGCCTATATGACCAATGCGTTTTTGGTCAATATCTGAAGGTTTAATTTTCACCATCGTTTTATCAGCGCCGGTGAAAAAAGCATGCAGCATTTCAACATTTTTCATCGACATCATATCGTCGTCGGTGAAAGCAATAGAAGTCATTGGCATTTTAGTATTGGCAAAGTTTTCTCTTAACCAATCGCCTTCGTAACCAATCGCGTAATCTTTTTTCAAGCACCAACGGCGCCACTGCATGATGACACCTTTGGGTAAGTTACACATAATGCCTAACTTATCCCCAGGGAAGTAGCCTAATAGAGGCACAGTAGCAGGCACTAGGAAATACCATAAAAACCAAGCGATACGTTTTGTTGGTGGCGCGTTATACCACCAAGTCCCGGTACCTGCTCCGACGGTTATTGCTTTAGAAATATCATCGGTATTTTCCATAAAGCCCAACATGTGTGCACCAACACTGTGGCCGATCCAGGTTATTTTTTGATCAGGAAATTCTATTTTCACATAGTCCAGTACCGCAGGACAATCATTCTTTGCCCAGCTTAACTTATCACTTTTGCTGAATTTAACGTGGCGATCAATTGATAAGCCGATGCCATCATAATCAAATGTGACAGCCGTATAATGATGTTCGGTTAACCAGTTAGCAAAGTCTTCGTATAAGCGCTGCGCAACGCCTGTTGCCGTTGCAATAATACAAACACCTTTACTATTTCCTTGAGCCGGAAAAACTTGAGCCGTAATGCTATGCCCTGCGGTTGTTTGTAATATTTCTGTTTTCATTTTTGTGCTCATTATGACTCTCTATTTTCTCTATCTGCACTAAGGTTTAATTCATCACTCATCGCCCAAGCTTTATAAGGGCGGTTAAAAACAGATGAATTTAGGAATTAAAATTTCTTGATAATAAAATTTAAAAACTTCAATACGGTTTGCATTTCTTCGTCACTGAATTCTTCGTCAAATGTACTATTAAGCTCATCTATGAACGGCATAAGCTCTAATGTCTTTTGAACTCCAGTCGGTGTTGGGTATAGCTTAATAGCCCTAGCATCTTCGTCACTCACAAAGCGCTCTAACAGCGCCTTTTTTTCCATGCGCACAATCAGGCCAGTGACTGCCGATTTATTCAGTGATAACGCTTTCGCCACCTCTTTTTGCAAGCAACCTGCATGTTTAACGATGTACAGCAGGGCTGCCAACTGAGTGACCGAGGTATCAAGAGCATCCTCACAGACTTTATCAACATGATTGAAGAGTTTGCGTTGGGCCATATTGAGTAGAAAAAAGAGACGTTTATCCAAGGCTTTCATAATCCTAATAAAATAGTACACATACAAACTAAATATAGTTTACATGTGTACTATATAATTAAGCAAGGAATTTTTAACAGAGGTCATAAAGGTAAGGTATTTTGTACAGAGCACACAGCAGGGTTATTTTAAGCGGCGATTCCATTTACCAGCATGCTCTAAGTTGCATGCCTCTTCGCTATCAAATTGAATTTGCTGTTGAGCATTGGGCAATTGAATACCCGCGGATTTTAACTGTTCAACAATTAAGCTCACCAAATAATCATGGTTTGGTGAACTTAATAATTTTGATACCTGATCCTGGCGATCAAAAACACAGATAATCGTAAGAGAACGTGGAAAGTCTTTGTAGTTAACCAAGTGCGTGAGCCACTGAAAACCATCAAAACTTTTCAGCGACTGCTCACATACTCTGGTTAACAAAGTGACTATCGTATTCTCTAACGTTTTATCTGTTTTTTTCATAGTCTTTCTTTATCAGATTTTTTTAACAAAAAAAGTAAACCCTACTTACGATCCCAAGCATTGGTCTTTTTACTTTTACCTGCCTGACGGCTTTCTTCTTTTTTAGCGTCTGCTTTTCTACCTTTTGCAGCTTTGCCTGCGCCTTCTGTTTTTTTAGTCGTCGTGCCCTTACCATAATAAGGATTACTATTATCATGCCCAACATGTCCAGCTCTCAAATGCTTAGGTATGTAGTTTAAAATAGAGACTGGCACTTCTTTGCGAACAACAAAGCCTTCAATTTCTTTACGGCCAATAAGATGACCTAAACGGCTTTCGATCGCGCACAGGTTCTTAAAGTCTCCCGCGGCAACAAACGAAATCGCTTCACCTGCAGCGCCTGCACGGCCTGTACGACCTACACGGTGAATGTATTCTTCTGGCTTAAACGGTAGATCATAATTCACTACGCGGGTTAATGAACCGATATCAATACCACGTGCAGCAATACCCGTAGCGACTAAATATTTCAGCTCGCCGGATTTAAACGCCGCCAAGGTTTTTTCACGCATCGCTTGGCTTCTATCACCATGGATACAATCGGCTTTAATGCCACGCTTTTCTAGCTGGCTAACCAGTTTCGCAGCGCCGTGTTTTTTCTCGATGAAGATCAGTGCTTGATCCCATTTTTCTTCAAGAATCAAATGGCTAAGCAGCGCTGACTTGGTGTCCTTATCGATAGCCACTAACCACTGACTAATCGTTTCGGCGGTAGTCGATGAAGGAGAAATAACAATGTCTTCTAAATCGTCATAGAATTCTTTGTTTTCAAAGCCTACACCGGAAAAACCATCACCTGAAAAGCTGTCGGCTAACTTACGTACGTCTTCGTTAATCGTGGCTGAAAATAATAGGTTTTGACGATCGAACGGTAGGCGTTCAATAATTTTAGTAATGTCGTCAATAAAGCCCATATCCAACATACGGTCGGCTTCATCTAATACCAACATCTCCACTTCATCAAAGTAGACAGCGCGCTGGTGTACCAAATCTAATAAACGACCAGGGGTTGCTACTAAAATTTCAACGCCTTCGATTAGGCGTTCTTTTTGTGGTTCAACATCAACACCACCATAAAGGGCCATAGAGCTAAGATCAAGATACTTGCTGTATTGAGCAACACTCTCTTCAATCTGAACCGCTAGCTCGCGCGTTGGCGTAAGGATAAGGGCACGAATGCGCTTGCCACGTTGGGTTTTGTTCTTTGAAAGCTTCTCTAACATCGGCAATACGAAGCTGGCAGTTTTACCGGTACCCGTTTGAGACGTACCCAGGATGTTTTTGCCTGACAATACAGCCGGAATTGATTCCTTCTGAATAGGCGTCGGCTTGGTATAACCCAAGTCAGCGACCGCCTTAACAATAGGGGTGCTTAATCCAAGTTTGGAAAATGACATAGTAAAGTCTCAATTTGGGTCTAAATAAGGGGGGAATAGGAGTCTAATGGCTTCAGTATAACAGCAAGCGGATGGGAAGCAGATAGTCGGCATAAAAAAAGGCGTTTACTTTCTGTAAACGCCCTTGTTACTTGGATTAGCCATTAGCCGACAATTTAACGGTTCAAGCCTGTGATTCAGCCGTCTCCAGCTTATGCACCTCTAATGGTACCGCTTCTAAACTAACAGGAACGCCATTCACCGCAGCATTGCCACTCAATTGGTCAATCAAGGTATCGTCGGTAAGATCGTTAACGCTGACACCCGCATGAGCTTGGGCAATTTTTTGCTTAACGCCTTTGCGCCCATGTCCCCAACCGTGAGGAATACTCACTACCCCAGGCATCAGTTCATCGGTGACTTCTGCTGCGATAATCACGCTGCCAACCCGAGAGCTGACTTTCACGTTTTGACCGTCTTCAATGCCTTGCTGCTTTGCTGTTTCAGGATGCAGCATTAAGGTACAGCGAGATTTCCCTTTCACTAAGCGATGGCTATTGTGCAGCCACGAATTATTACTGCGTACATGGCGACGGCCAATTAATAGAATCTGGCTATCATCGTATTGCTGCATCATGTCTTTCACGCGATCTAAATCCGCTTGATAGAAATCGACATTCAAATGAATCTGCTTGTCTTTATGTTTTAAGGCTTTTGGCAACATACTTTGCAAAGGCCCTAAATCAATACCATGAGGATTTTTATTTAGTTTCTTCAGATTGATGCCTTCATAAGGCCCACGCTTTAAACCTTGATCGAGTAAAAACTTAGGTCCAAAAATTTTGGTTAACCAGCGCTCGACTTTGGTGGCAAAAGGCGCATTTTTATCTAAGCGCTTGGCAAGTTCTAGGTTAATTTCCCAATCGTGTTTTTCATTCGCTTTCTTGGCAAATAAAGCGGGAGAATACTTAGCCACGTTATGCACAGCAAAGCCATTAAAGGTAACGTCATAATGATCACGCTCTAGCGGCGATACCGGCGGCAAAATAATATTCGCATGACGGCTGGTTTCAGTAACGAAATAATCAAGGGATACCATAAAATCCAATTGTGAAAGTGCTTTGTCTAACTTTTCACCATTAGGCGTGCTCAATACAGGATTACCCGCGACGTTGATAAAGCCTTTTAACTGGCCTTCACCTTCCACCAGCATTTCATCGGCCATGGCAACAACCGGATAATCACCATTAAAATCTGGTAATTTACTGACTCGGCTATGGCGTTTACCCAAATAACCTGGGCCCGAATTATTCACAAGGTCCACCGCCGGATTTGGAAACATTAAGCCGCCTACTTCATCCAAACGGCCAGTGACAATATTGATCACCATAATGAGATACTGGCTTAATAAACCAAACTCTTGCACCGATACGCCCATGCGGCCATAACAGACGGCGCTTTCAGCTTCACAAAATTCTTTTACTAAACGTTTAATTTCAACCGCTGTAATACCTGTAATACTCGCGACTGACTCGGCGCTGTAATCTTTGGCGAAAGTCGCGATGCGCTCAATTTCAGGGGCTAAAGCCGCGGCTTTATTTTCTGCTGTGGTCTTAGCAAAGCCTTGTGCATAAATTTCATTCAGCATGGCAAGCAATAATAAAACATCGGTTGCTGGACGAATGAAGTGATGCTCGCTGGCAATTTCTGCGGTTTCGGTGCGTCTTGGATCAATGACCACAACCTTGCCATCACGTGCTTTTAAATCTTTTAGCTTCTGACGCATATTCGGCGCGGTCATGATGCTGCCGTTAGAGGCTAACGGATTACCACCAATGATCAACATGTACTGAGTACGGTTAACATCTGGCACAGGAATGCGCAGCATGTGACCAAATAAATGCATGCAAACAACATGATGCGGAAGCTGGTCGATTGAGGTGGCCGAGAAACGACTGCGTGTTTTTAGACTGGTTAATAGGTGCTTTACCGTTAACATGCTCCCCATGTTATGCACATTCGGATTACCTAAATAAATACCGAGGGCATTTTGACCATACAGTTTCTGTACTGATTGAATACCCGCCGCGACTTTATCGAGGGCTTCTGGCCAGCTAATTTCTTTCCAGCCGTCAGCGGTTCTTTCGATCGGTTGACGCAAGCGATCTGGGTCTTCGTGTAAATCTTGTAAAGCCGTCGCTTTTGGGCAAATATAACCTTGCGAAAAAGGATCGTTTTTATCCCCTTTAATCGACAAAATATTTTCACCATCGTGCTTTACTTCGATACCGCACATTGCTTCGCATAACGTACAGGTTCGGAAGTGTGTTTGTTCATTAGCCATAATTTTACTCTCTCTTTCTTATTCTTTTTATTGGCAATAGCTTTTTTCTACAGCCATTTATTTTTTATTATTCTTTCGTGCAAACAAACTGACAAAAAGTGCATCAAAATTATGACTTAAAATTGAAATAGCTTGCTGTCGTGAATAGCGCTGTTGGTGACAGCCTAAGATTAATTCATGCACTTGAGAGGCCGCGATGTCGACACACAGATTTACGTCACTGCGCTCAAAAAACCGTCCAGATAACTGCAAGCCCTGAATAAATATTTCAGTCCACTCTTGCTGTATTTCAGTAATCAAGTTTCCTAGACCCTTATTTTCTTTTTTTGGGCTAAAACGCGGACGATCTTCAATCAAGTGTTGAAATAACGCAATATTCTGAAATGCGGAATCAAAGATCATGATTAGGCCCTGCTGACATTGCTGATCAAATTCTTCTTTATTCAACACATCATAATCTTTCAGCATGTTTACCCAAGCCAGACGCATTGGGGATAAATAATTTTCTTTAAGCTGTTCGCACAATTCACTTTGCAGCGCATCTAAACTGTCGAAATGATTATAAAAGCTGGGTTGTGCGATACCAGCTCCTTTAGCGACCTTATTCATGCTCATGCCTTGAGCACCTTCTTGGCTATAAAGCTGCAACGCACTTTTCAATAACGCTCGGCGCGTTTTGGATTTCGCCAGCTCTCGCTTAGATTCCGCGGGCGCTGACGAAGTGTTGAATGTTAGTGAGTTCAATGCTGACCTATCCCTGCCTAGTAAATTATTGAATCGATATTCGAGTAATTGACTGATGTCACATTATCAGAACTATTATTTCGACTATAAGGCTATAGTCATTTAAACTATAAGTCTATAGTTGAACTCACTGCAAACGGGTTCTTCACAAAACAACACATTCAGGTTGCCATCATGACATCAGCAGTTTTCTCGCCTTTTACATTGCCTTGTGGTGCCCAGCTGCCAAATCGTTTAGCCAAAGCTGCGATGGAAGAAAACATGTCAGATGAAGGGCAAGTTCCGGGCCCTAATATGTTGCGTCTCTACCAACGCTGGGCTGAAGGGGGTACCGGATTATTAATTACGGGTAACGTAATGGTCGATGGCCGTGCGATGACAGGCCCTGGTGGTATTGTCTTAGAAAAAAACAGCGCGCTGGCCCCTTTTGAAGCATGGGCTAAGTCCGCTAAAAAGAATAATACTCAAGCTTGGATGCAAATTAATCACCCTGGCCGTCAGGTATATGCTGCGATGGGAGGCGATGTGCTATCTCCCTCTACTGTTCCACTCGACCTCGGTAAGCACTCTCATTTGTTTGGCAAACCCAGAGCGATGACTCACAAAGATATTGAACACTTAATTCAACGCTTTGTGGATACGGCTTTAAAGGCAGAGCAAGCAGGCTTTGATGGTATTCAAATTCACGGTGCTCACGGTTATTTGATTTCTCAGTTTTTGTCGCCGTTAACAAATAAACGTAAAGATGAATTTGGTGGTTCAATTGAGAACCGTATGCGCTTATTGATTTCAATTATTGAAGCCGTTCGCGCTCAAGTCGCCCCGACCTTTGCGGTTGCCGTAAAATTAAATTCAGCCGATTTCCAGCGCGGTGGCTTTGATGCTGACGATGCGAAAATTGTTATTTTAGCGATGAATAAACTCGACGTTGATTTAGTCGAGCTGTCTGGGGGAAGCTATGAAAGCCCAGCCATGCAAGGCACAACTGCCGATGGTCGAACCTTGCAGCGTGAAGCGTACTTTTTAGATTTCGCTAAAGAGATCGCTCAAATAGCCACCATGCCCATTATGACAACGGGCGGTGTAAGACGTTTAGCCGTCGCGGAAGACGTATTAGCTAATGGCATCGATGTGGTTGGAATGGGTACGGCTTTGGCCATGAATCCTTCTTTGCCAAACGATTGGAAAAAGAACAATCAACTAAGTGCTCATGACCCAGTGGTACGATGGAAAGATAAAACATTAAGCTCTATCGCTACCATGGCCGTCATTAAACGACAGTTGCAGAGAATGGGAGAAGGGAAGCAACCTAAATTAAACGCTTCACCGATATTCTCGTTGATTAATGATCGCATTCGATTAAAGAAATTAACGAAGCGTTATCAAGCTTATTTAGCGAGATAAGATCTTAAATCAACTCATATTAAGATACGCCGGAAAAGCAGAAGTCATAATATCAATGGCTTCTGCTTTTTTTATTCACTGAACGATAAAATGAATGATTTTTAATACCCTACTTCTTCTGTAAGTTTTTCCACAACATCTTGCTCATATTGTCGATAAAGTTTGAATCTTCATCTTTTATCGCCAATAAAATATGCTTATTCATTTGCGTTTTATTTTGGCCATAAATCCAACGGTTTTTATTAAACGCTTGAGCAAACTCTAATACACCAGCCTGTAACTCGTCGTTATTGGCAAAAACATCTTCGATCACTTTATGAGCGAGCAATACCTGCGCATCGACTCGCTGGCCTGACATTGCCAAACGATTAAATAACGCTTGAGGCACCGCTTTATTAATTAATGGGAACATCGATGGAAAAAAAGGTACTAAAACATCAACCTCAGGAAAACAGAAAAAACCTTTATCTGATTTCATAAAACGGAAATCACACGCACAAGCTAATACAGCACCATTACCATAAGCGTGGCCATTTAACGCGGCAATGACAGGCATGGGGAAAGTGACTATGCGCTTTAATAAACCGGTAACGCCATGCATAAAATCAGCAATGATTTCAGGGGTATTCGTTGGCTGAGACATCCATTCTAAATCAATGCCTAACGACCAGTTCTTGTCACTGGCCGACGTTAGCACAATCGACTTAATCTTTTGGTCTGCTTCGATCGTATCGAGATGTTGATTAAATTCAGCTAAAAATTCTGGATTATGGCGATTCTCAGCGCTATTCATTGACAATACAGCGGTACTACCTTGAATTGTAATCTCTATTAAACGTGCCATCAGACTCTTACTCAGCTATGTTTACAGTGGAAACATCAGTGTATAAAAAAAAGACAAACTTTTCATAACAACTTTATGATCATTCATAACACATTAATCTTATTACCACACCCTACCTCCATTTAACCTACTGCTCATACAGGCTATAATTACGATTAATTTAATGCCTACATACGTAAAAGGTCATCTCATGGTCATGAATACTAAAATATACAAGCAAGTTTATACGTTGGCAGGATGCTTAATGGATGCGGTTGAGCGCGAAGATCAAGCTCAATTTGATGATGACTATGCAGAACTGAAGCAAATTTGTGATGAGAATGAGGGGTCATCAAAAGACCACCCTGTTCAGTGGGAAACGCTAGCTGACTTTACGGGCGACATTCCGCTGTCTATTTCAATTTATGAAAAAGCTTTAGAAAAAGCGGAAGCGATCAGCTCTACCGAATTTTGTTCATCGATTGGTTTTTCAATCGCATCGATGAAATTAGAACTTGATGACAAAGCTGGAGCCATTGAGAGCCTAGAAAAAGCCAGACTTGCCTGTTTAGAAATTGAAGATAAAGAATTAAAAAGAGAGATCCATGATTTATTAACCGAGCTCAAAAGCGTCGATTAATAAATCATTATGCGCTCAGCTCAGAAAAATGAGCTGAGAGCAGTTTTGCTAAATCAACGGGGCCTAGTTCAATTTCTAGTCCTCGCTTGCCAGCACTGACAAACATTGTTGTAAAACTTTCCGCCGTACTATCAATAAATGTTCGTAAGCGTTTCTTTTGTCCTAATGGACTCACTCCTCCTAAAACATAGCCCGTCGATCGCTCAACATCCTGTTTATTGGCCATAACTGCTTTTTTCGTTTTCGCCGCTTTTGCTATGTGTTTCATGCTGAGCATTGAAGATACGGGAATGATTGCAACCACCAGCTCTTTATTATCAAGCATGACCACTAGCGTTTTAAAGACTTGCTCTGCGGCAACCCCCATTTTACCAGCCGCTTCTTGGCCGTAGGATTCACCACTACTCACCGCACTCGCATCATGACAATATTCATGAATGGTGTGATTAATTTTTTTCTTTTTGACCAGGTCAATGGCTGGGGTCATACATTCACTTCGCTATATTTTTAATGCAATATTTATTGCCAATATCAAACGGGAGGGTTTGAAATATGAAACGGGCAACCTGCTGGCGCGTTTTTTACTATTTTTTCAGGCCCTAATACGCTGTTTTGATAACCATCAGGATAGCTTTTATAATGCTGCCCTAATCGACTATTGTCAAAGCTTCGATGCTGCCAAGGGTTTATGTATTTTTGCAGAGTTTTTCTTATTCCCATAAAACCTTTAATCACTATTTGGGTAAGTTGTGCTGGGGGCTTTTGCCCTGTTGCTATCAATAACTCTGGATCGTTTACTAACGTCAATATAACAGGGCGAATAAAAGGTTTGATAAAAAATGGAAACATATCTTCCATGGCGACAATCAATCCATCCGTTACTTTTTTATTATTTGGGTGGTAAACCATGTGCTGACGACGATAGTCTTGATACCACATAACAAACGCCTCGCGACTCTCTGGAATATGTTTAATATTCATAGCGGTACCCAGTGATTTAAAGGCAAGATAGCCTGCATATTTTTCCCGTTCGCTTAACGGTCGATAGCCAAACGACTCCATCCAGCGTGCTGGCTCAATAATAAATAACGCTAAAGTATAGAGGTAGTCGTCGTTGCTGATTTCATAATGGCTATGAATCCAGTTCAGGTGTTTTATCATGTGCTGGCCGCGATCACTCTGAACCGAATCTGTCATACATTCGGTTAAAATAGCGCGTGTATCATCCAACCGCTTTAATCCATCATTTTGATATTGCTTTGTGCGCTGCAACAGCATGCTAATACTGGGAATGCCGAAGGTTTGAATTTGCGCGAGCTCGCCAGATATTAAGTAATCAAGAGGCGCATCATGATTGGCTAAATATTTCACTATGGTGTGATAAGTTAATTCGACTTTCTGGCCTGATAACTTGTCTAGTTCCTTTGTATTTCTTAGCCACATTTTGATTCACCCTTAAAATATTCACCCACTAAAGCAGGTTCGAGTTGATTTAATTAAGTTGATTTAAGCGCACGAAATCAGTAGCCTCAAGTGACAAAATATACAGTCGTCATCTAATTTACAGAAACTCAATTATGTCGTTAAAAAATACAGATCCACGTATTATTCGCACCAAAGCACTGATTATAAAATCATTAGTAAAACTGACTGAAGCAACACCTTATAAAAAAATTAAAATCCAAGACATTACTCAAAATGCCGGACTAGCGCGTCAAACGTTCTATCTTCATTACAAATCAAAAGATGCGGTGCTGATCGATTACATCGATAGCGTATTTGATAATTTTTATCAGGAAATTGAAGTTCATATTATTGCCTCTCCCGACCCTGGTGAAATCATCGCTTGGAATTTATTTAACCAATGGCAGCAACACGCTGAATTTGCCAAGTTAATCATCGCTGCCGACGTTGAGAATCTGGTCATTAAAAGTTTTCGCAATTACATTACTCGCGTTATGGGGCTCTACATCCGTAATCACTCCATTGCTTTAAATGATCCTGAAGCTTTGGGTTTTATTGTCGATTATCTCGCTGGGGCGTCTTGGATGATCTTGCAACGCTGGGTGACCAGTGATTTTAATTATCCCTTAGAAAAACTCGCTAAACTTTATTCAGAACTCAGTCGTCCGGGTTTACTCAGCGTGATTAATAGTGAGTCTATTTAATAAAACCAACAAAGTCGTGGAGTAAAGATAGGCCTGCCATCGCGCCAAATACGCAATTCTTTGTCGGTTAATCACCTTTAAACCTTATGGTTAATCCGTCACACTTCTCGGTATTGTGATAATAAAAATATAAATGGAACCCTGATGAAGAATGATACCCAGCCATGCGAATACTTTGACGTATTAATCATTGGTGCAGGCCTTTCTGGTATTGGTGCTGCTATTCACCTACAAAAAGACAGCCCTTCTAAAAGCTATGCTATTTTAGAAGGTCGGGATGCCATTGGTGGCACTTGGGATTTATTCCGTTATCCTGGTGTTCGATCTGATTCTGACATGTATACCCTAGGCTATAATTTCAAACCTTGGACTAGCCCAAAAGGCATAGCCGACGGTAAAGATATTCGTGAGTACATTTGCGAAGCGGCCAAAGAACATAATATCGAAAAGAACATTCGCTTTGGTCACAAGGTGCTTAGCGCTTCTTGGAGTAGTAAGGCGGCTCGCTGGACACTCGAAGTACAACTTACGAGTAACGGTGAAGTTAAACGCTATGAATGTAATTTCTTTTTATCCTGCACAGGGTATTACAATTATGACCATGGTTATCAGCCTGAGTTTGCGGGCAGTGAAAATTTTAAAGGCGATATTATTCATCCGCAAAAATGGGATGAAAATTATGACTACTCAGGTAAAAAAGTTGTTGTGATTGGTAGTGGTGCAACGGCCGTTACACTTGTACCAGCAATGGCTGATAAGGCTCAACACGTAACCATGCTACAGCGCTCTCCTAGCTATGTCATGGCCTTGCCGCAAGATGATCCTATGGTGAATGGCTTACGAAAGTTCTTACCCGAAACCTGGGTTTATAGGATTACCCGTACTCGAAATATTGCCTTTGCGTCTATGATGTATAACTTCTGTCAAACGTTTCCCAATGCTTCACGCCGTTTAATTCAACGGTTAGTGAAAAAAGAAGTGGGTGATGATTTTGATATGAAACACTTCACCCCGAAATACAATCCTTGGGATGAACGTTTATGCGCCGTACCCGATGGTGATATGTTTCAAGTTTTACGTGAAGGCAAAGCCTCGATCGTAACCGACCACATTGACCACTTTACTGAAAATGGTATCAAGCTGAAATCAGGTGAAACCTTAGACGCTGACATTATTATTACGGCAACGGGATTAGATGTTCAATTATTTGGCAAGATGAAACTGATTGTGGATGGTAAAGACTTTAATGCCCATGAAAAAATGGTCTATCGCGGCGTACTCTTAGAAGATTTGCCTAATGCGGGGATGGTATTTGGTTATACAAATGCCTCGTGGACATTAAAAGCGGATTTGATAACCGAATGGATGTGCCGCTTGTTAAATCATATGGATGCCACCGGAAAGAAAATTGTGATGCCACACAACTTTGATAGTTCGGTTGAGCATAGACCTTTTGTTAATATGGAGTCCGGCTACGTCCAACGAGCATTAGAAAAAGCCCCACAACAAGGCTCGAAACTGCCTTGGAAGCTGTATCAAAATTATGCGTTGGATTTGGCAACGTTACGTTTTGGAAAGGTAAATGATGAGACCTTATTTTTCTCTAATCCAGTCTCACCCATTCAATAGAAAACTAGCGAAACTCGCTATACAGTTGTCTAAACCGTTCGAGCTTCTTATCATTTTTATCGACGAATGCCTGCAACTTTGCAGGCATGACTTCTGGCCAATCTAAGCCATAACCCTGAGGCATAATTAAAGGGGCAAGTAACGCGCAGGCCGTTAAGTCTGCACGACCAAACTGGTCGCCAACTAAGAACTCTCGCTGCTCATACTCGGCATACAATGTATCGATTGCTTGCTGAATTTTTATTTCTGATTTATTGGCACCGGCTTCGTCAATGGACATGACTTTACGCATAATCGGTTCAAGTTTAAAAAAGAAAAGTTTGAAAAATAAAGGACTCCACCAAGGGCCACCTTGAGTGAAAAAAGGAATCACTGTTTTAGGTTCAGATAAAAGATAGTGATAACAAAAACGACGAACGTGAACGCCAATTTCAATGTCACAGTACTTTTCCCATTCTAATGCTTTTTCGAATAAAGTAGGGTCTTGTGGAGATAGCGGTTTGTCGGGATACTTTTCATCGAGATAATTCAGAATCACATGTGAATTTTGAATTTGCTCTCCATCATCAATCAGAATGGGTACATAACTCTTAGCGGCTATTTTTTTAGTCGTGCGTAGGTGCAACCCTGGCAACAAATTTTTAAGCTTATAATCAAGCCCTTTATAATCCATAGCCCAACGAACTTTTTCACAATAATGTGAAATTGGAAACTGATACAGTACTCGATTCATGCCTTACACCTTTTTTATAATTATAAAATTGCGCGACCATTAGGATTGAAGGCGCTGTTTATTCCAGTCAGCCTGTTGTTCAGAGCTCAAAAAACTCCAAGCGATTAAACGACTCACTTTTTGCCCCTGACTCATGCTAACCACTTTTACGTGCTTAGCCCCCATTTGATTCAATAATTTCTTCAGCGGTTTTACGTTATCACTTTTAGATATTAAGCTGGTAAACCACATGACTTGCTCAGAAAAGTTTTGGCTTTCGTTGATCATACGTTTTAGGAAAGCCAGCTCGCCACCTTCGCACCATAACTCTGCTTTTTGACCACCAAAGTTTCGACCTTGGCTCTTATCTAAATTCTTGTCTGCACGGGTATCGACAGCCTGCTCAACAACGACCTGCTTTCCAGTATATTTAACTTTATGGCGATTTAAATTATGTGTTTTGCGCTCGGTCACTGCATTCGCTTCTGCTAGAGATGCGTGAAACGGAGGGTTACATAAGGTCAGATCAAATAAGTCATGAGGGCCAATAATTCCAGAGAATATGGACTTCTGATTTTTTTGTTGCAGTACTTTAATTTTATTCTTCAGTAGCGTATTCGAGTCGACGATTAAAGTTGCAGCGCTCACTGCAACAGGATCAATATCACTGGCGACAAACTTCCAACCATAACTGCGACTGCCAATAATGGGATAAATACAATTAGCCCCAGTCCCAATATCCAATACTTTGGCATTCGTCTTTTTGCCAGTAAGCAAGTCGGCTGCATAATGAATATAATCAGCACGCCCAGGAATGGGTGGGCACAGATAACCACTTGGAATGTTCCAATGCTGCACTTGGTAATGCTGAGCTAACAAAGCCTGGTTCAATAAACGCACGGCATCTTCATTACTAAAGTCGACGGTCTGCTCACCTTTTGGATTGAGTTTAAGATGAGACTTCAACTCAGGACATACTGCGGTTAAGACGTTTAAGTCGTATCGACCTTGATGAGGATTTCTTGGGTGCAGTTTAGAAGGCGAGTTTTTCACAGCAGGTCACTTGGTATATCGAGAGTAAGCAGGCATTTTACCCCATTTTCACGAGTACAGCCCATTGCGAGTGAGTTTAATTCTTCAATAGAAGATTAAGCCCATCAGAATTTCTCTTTCGAACAGGCACAAAAAAGCCGCTTGCATGACCATAAATAGGGCATTCGAAGCGGCTTCTTTTAGCTTAGCTATCTAGCTTAAGGCGTTCTTAACAAGAACAGCCTAGTGCTGGTGACCGCCTTCACCGTGTACATGGCCGTGAGCCATTTCTTCGTCAGTTGCATCACGTACAGCTTCAACAGTTACATCGAACGTTAAAGCCTTGCCTGCTAGAGGATGGTTGCCGTCAACAGTAACCATATCACCTTCGATAGCCGTAACGATTAGGTTCATTGGACCTTGCTCAGTTTCAGCAGTGAAAGCCATGCCTGTTTCGATTTCGTCAACGCCTTCAAACGCTGCCATAGGTACTTCTTGAACGCCTTCAGGGTTGTACTCGCCGTAAGCTTTAGCAGGCTCTACCGTTGTTTTGATCTCGTCGCCAACACTCTTGCCGATTAACGCTTCTTCAAGGCCTTGGATAACGTTCTGTGCGCCTACCAAGAATACTAATGGCTCGCCGCCTTCAGAACTATCGATGATTTGGCCTTCTTCGTCTAATACAGTGTATTGAATGCTTGCTACTTTGTTTGCTGCGATAGTCATATGACGGATCCCAATAATAAGTGTGAATAATTTAGCCCGTTATTGTATGAGAATTGGCTAATAATTAACAGTCGAGTCGAAAATTAATAACGATGTGAACTAAACTTACCCTTGTCTAGCCAAGTATTAAAATGACGACTCGCACTTTCAATACCCCCTGGGTAGTTTTCACTGAATAGTTGCTCTGCTGTCGCCTTACGGCATGGACTCTGTCCATAGAAAGCGAAGCTGCGCTTTAGCCACTCACGGCCAGCTTGATGATCGAGTAGAAAATAGATGCTCGCCGCTGCCTGTAAATAATTCATTTGCTGGCCAGACCCGTAAAAATCTTTATGCTCCGTATTAGTTAGCTGTTTCATGTTAGCCCCTTTTAAACGCTTATACTGACTAACCCTGGGCTGTGCAATCGCTGCATTCATTTGCCAGCTAAAGCTTTCCATGTATTCCGCCAAGCCTTCATTTAGCCACACAGGCACAGGACCCAGCATGCCCGCAAGCATCGCATGTGTCATTTCATGGCGAGCAATCGCCATGGTTTGCTCTATATTCGAGTAACGCGGTAAATAGATGCTATTACTGGCCGAGCTATAATAAGCACCCCATTGAGCATTGGCTTGTTGCTTATCTCGATGAGATTCAAATTCAGCCACATTTTTGAATAAGATAATTTTGAGATTAATCTGGCGCTGATAAATTTTAGGCACATAGTGGCTTAATACTTTGTGCACTAGCTTACCCTGCTTTTTTATTTCACTTTCAATCAAGTTATCGCCAGCCCAGTTGGGGTATTCGATAGATAGTTTTACCGCTTGTTGCAAGGCTTCATATTGCCTGGTGAGATCCTCTGTTCGGTGCTCATCTGCCGCATTAGGCTTTTCACCAAAATGCGTCCGACCCTTCTCATCTACCCATTTATAGATTTTCTGTTTATTCACATTATCGAGATTTTGAGTTTTGGGCTTGCGACAGAGCATTTTCGCCGCGTAGTGCTGGCTTAGCACTTGAAAGCTTTCATCGCCTACTTTTTCTACGGTCACTTCACGACGATTAGTATCTATCGATTGTTCAGAACGAATAGTGTCTGAACGTTGATTGCTCTGCTTCTCTTCTTTAATTTCTTCCAAAGCGCGCTGATGATCATCCCAACGCATTTTCCATAGCTGAGGCATAATAGGGAAATAAGGATCGAGCTGAATTTCACGGGCCAGATCATCACGACCAAGGGTTTCTAATAATTGCTGGCGCTGAAAAGACTCACAGCTAAACCATATGACTTCGATCAATACAAAAAATGCGAATAGCATAGAAAGTATTCGAGAGAGGCTTTTCATCATTATTTATTATCCACGAATTTTCTTAAATTTCTGAAAGCCAAGGTCTGGCAATTGTTTTATCCAGCTTACGTTCTTTTTTGTCTGCGCTAAAATAAATCGTCACGTATTTTTTTTCATCACGCACTACTCGACCTTTACCCAACTTGCCATGCACTAACCACTGACCTTTTTGATATTCAGCATCGTCATCTTCTAGCTCGTATTTTTTTGAAGTACTGATCCCATTAGCAACAGGCTGACTATCACGTTTTAACTTTAGTTTAACGGGTAAATCAAACTGAATTTTTTCACTATAACGCTCAATCAAACTTTGGCTCTTCTTAATTTGAATAGCTTCTAGCTCTTGCAACTCAGTGAGTACTTCACCTTGTTCAATCATCTCGCCAACTTGCTGACATAAATTGAAGTCTGCTTCGCGTAAAAACTTACTCGGCCAGTCTTTAGTTTGTTGAGTCTCAGCTTGGGTTTTCTGAGGTTTTTCTTGTTTTTTATTCCAAGCAGGCGGCGCAATTAAATAGAGATCTTCTTTGGCTCGAGTCATGGCGACATAAAATAAACGACGCTCACTTTCTTCACTGCTTTTCGTGGTAAAAGTGCCTTCTGCTTCATACGGATAATAACGTGCAGACAATGCCGGAATAATCACCACAGGCCACTCCAAACCTTTAGCCTTATGAATCGAAGTTATCCGCACCCCAGAGCTTTGCTTATTCTGGTGGCGTTGTTTTAGCTCTTGTAGATACGCGTATATCTTATTAGCGGGCTTATTAGTTACTCGTAAGAAACTCACAAACGCTTTAATGGTTTCGCTGCGATCTTCTATTTGTTGCGCAGAGAAAGCAGAGTCTTTAATGCCTTCATATAAATCTGTGGCGTTAATATACTGCTGGGCCAGTTGCCAAGCTTTTAACTCGCGTGCTTTGGTATGACTTAGTTTTGGTTCGCTCTCGCTAGGAGCCTTGGCAATGGAGGCCATTTCCGCGGCTTCAATAACTTGGCCTCTGTCTTCTAATTGCTGACGTTGCCATTTAGAAATATCTTTTGGAATGGCATCCCATAAGGCTTGGCTCAGGTCACTATCATGCTGACTGATATTTTCTGCCATGTCTTCTAACAATGCACGCTTCACTTTCGGGAAAGGCTGGGTTAATAAGGTTAGCCATGCCGCTTTGCGCTGACGGCGATTGCGTTGTTTGAAATTATCACTAGCGATCTCAAATAAGATCCAGAATACTTCTAATTCAAATCGGTCTAGTACAGTTTGCGAATGATCTAGTTGATACGGCATATCAGCTTGTAATAGCGCGAGTTCAATCGGTGCACTAATACCCCATAGTCGATTCAGAATCGCGACGTCTTCTAATGGTCGCTTTTCTGCTAATTCATTCAGTAGGTTTAAAACTTCTTGGCTGTAGTCGCTATTATGTTTTAGATGTATTCGGGTATTCGGTGTTGATGGATGGGATAAGCACAGTACATCTTCTCGATCTTGGTTTTCACCGATGACCTGATTCGCTAATAAGGACAGTTTATGGCCGTAGCGAAATGTATGAGGGAGTTGATAACTAGTATGTGTTATTTCAG
This sequence comes from Oleispira antarctica RB-8, assembly GCA_000967895.1. Lineage (GTDB taxonomy): Bacteria > Pseudomonadota > Gammaproteobacteria > Pseudomonadales > Oceanobacteraceae > Oleispira > Oleispira antarctica. The sequence goes on along the minus strand of FO203512.1, from coordinate 1,142,737 downwards.
TGCCGTCCAGCTGGAAAGGTGAGCTAAAAGCCTTCTCAAACTCTTTGGTAATGTATTCAGGCTTAGAGCCGCGAAATTCATAAATGGTTTGGTCAGCGTCACCAATGACCATTACTTGGCCATTCCCACGATAGCCGCGATTACCGTATAAAATCTGCAAGAGAAATTGCTGAATGCCGTTTACGTCTTGGTATTCGTCGACCAAGATCCATTCCATATGACCTGAAAACTGCTCGGCAATTTCTGGGCGCTGCTTAAACAATACACAAGGGTCGTACAGCATATCGGAAAAAGTAATGCGGTTGTGTTCTTTGCGCCATTGCTCAAAACGTTCAAACGTTTCAATGAATATTTGGCATTGATGCGGCAGTTCAGATTCTTCGAACATATCCGCTGGGCTAAGCAGATCGGATTTAACCAGGTCGATAAACGCGACGGCAGGCTCTACCCATTTTTTACGTTGCGATAAGATGTCTTGGCGAGTTTCCTCGAATCCTTGGCTGCTTGCGACTTGTTGCAATAGACGCCAAACCACACCGTCCATTTCACCCGCACCAATCAGGTCTTGCTGAATGCCGGGTAAATGGCCTTCACTGATTAAGCGATGATAAATTTTAAAGCCAAGGGCGTGGAAGGTTCTAACGTCAGGCAGCGGGCCATGATATTGAAAGCCACTAATCGCATCGGGCTGGCGAATAACGGTTTGTAATTTAATTTGAAAATCAGTTTGCGCAGCTTTGTTATACATCAATACCAACATGCGCTTAGGATTGCTGCCGGCCAGTAGGCGCTGTTGAATAAAGTGTACCAGAGTGGTCGTTTTTCCAGCCCCTGCCACCGCGATTACACGCGCATGACCTTGCTGATGGTGAACGATGGATAGTTGCTCTGGGGTTAATGCATTCATGAAGCCTGCGTCTACCTATTACTAATTACAAAATACGTAAAGTATAAAAGGTTTAAGCTTATCACAGACACAAAAAAGCCCGTATGCCTTACTCTTAGTTTTTAAATAAAACTGAAAGTAGTCATACGGGCTTTTTTTATCGCACGCTGATCTCTTTAAAGATCAGCTCTAGCCATAATTCTTCATCTTAAATTACTAAGAATCACGACGTGGGCGACGGTCACCACCTTGTGGACGACGATCGCCATTACTTGGACGACGGTTGCCACCAGCAGGACGACCTGATGGAGCTTTACGATTTACTGGCTTAGCGCCATCTGCAACTTGTAGGTGCAGAGGTTGACCACAAATGCGAGTCGCTTTTAGCTTAGACATAACCGTTTCTGGCATGCCATCAGGTAAATCAACCATAGAGAAATCGTCAAAGATTTCGATGTGGCCAATGAACTTGCTCTCAAGATCTGCTTCGTTAGCAATTGCGCCAACGATGTTGCCAGGCTTAACGCCATCTTGGTAGCCCACTTCCATACGGAAGCGAACCATATCAACATCTGGGCTATCTTTAAGCGGCATCGCTTTAGTGCTTACGTCGCCAGGGCTCTTACGAGGAGCACGTTCACGTTGTGGACGGTCACCGCGTTCGTTACGATCGCTACGCTCTTCACGTTCACGCTGAGGTGGACGTGAACGTTCGTTTTCGTTCAAGAATAAAGGAATGCCGTTTTGCGCAAGGTGCGCTAGTGCTGAAGCAACTTCAACAACGTCTAACTCTTTATCAGTGATCAATTCGTTGATCATTTCTTTGAACATAACCGCTTGTGGGTTACCAATTGTCGCTTGAACTTTCTCTTGGAAACGTTCGCGACGCTTAGCGTTCACATCTTTAGCCGTTGGTAATGGCATTTCTTCGATACGCTGACGAGTAGTACGCTCAATCGTGCTAAGCATACGACGTTCGCGACCACGTACGAACATAATGGCTTTACCAGAACGTCCAGCACGGCCAGTACGACCAATACGGTGAACGTAAGATTCAGCATCAAAAGGAATGTCGTAGTTGATTACGTGAGATATACGTTCAACATCAAGACCACGTGCAGCAACGTCTGTTGCAACGATCATGTCTAGTGTGCCTTTCTTAAGCTTGTCGACAACACGCTCGCGCTGGGCTTGTGGAATGTCGCCGTTTAGAGCTTCACATTTCACGCCGTTCAACTTCATGAAGTCAGCAACTTCTTCTGTTGCTTGCTTAGTACGTACGAAAACCATCGTCGCATCGCAATCTTCAACTTCAGTAATACGTAGCAATGCATCATTTTTATGTGCACCACCCACAAACCAGTAACGCTGTTCAATGGTAGAAGCAGTCGCTGTTTTTGATTCGATTTTAATTTCGATCGGGTTGTTCAGGTGCGTAGAAGCAATGTGCTTAATTTGCTTAGGCATTGTTGCAGAGAACAAAGCAACCTGACGTTCTTTAGGTGCGTGACCCAAGATCCAATCTACGTCATCGATGAAGCCCATGCGTAGCATTTCGTCAGCTTCATCTAGAATAACGGCTTTAATATCAGTTAAAGACAAAGAGCCTTTCTTCAAGTGATCCATGATACGACCAGGCGTACCAACGATCCATTGAGCACCACCACGGATTGCGCGAATCTGTGTGCCGTAATCTTGACCACCATATACTGCGGCAACTTTTAGGCCTGGAGTATATTTAGCGTAGTCTTCACAGGCTTTAGCAACCTGCATTGCAAGCTCACGAGTAGGGGCAAGAACCAATACTTGTGGTGTGCGGCTAGCAGCATCTGTACGCGCTAAGATAGGTAAAGCGAAAGCGGCTGTTTTACCAGTACCTGTTTGCGCTAGACCTAATACATCCTTACCTTCTAATAGAGGTGGGATTGCTTGTGCTTGAATTGGAGAAGGTTTTTTGTAACCCATTTCATCCAATACGCGCAATAATGTAGTTGGTAAACCTAGGTCAGTAAATTGTGGACCTTGATCTTCAACAACAGCTGTTGCTTCAGCAGGGATTGTAGTTTCAACTTCGGTAGTTACTTCTGTTGTTTCTGGAGTGTCAGACATCACGTCATCCTGTAATAATACATAGGGCAGGAATTAGGGCTGAGCAATACGCTAACAACAGATCACACTACACGATCAGTCGACTATTTTTTATAATAAATAGCCAACGGGATGTTGAATTTTGCCTAGCCCAAAAAAACCAGCAGATTTGAGAGAGGCGGATTATACGTATTTTTCAGAAAATATCGCCCTTTTTCTACAACTTGTTACCAAATAGTCAGTTTTTATCTCTTTTCATGCTATTTAGTGTCCCACTACACCGATATCATGACCAAATACCTTCAACGTAGACATTTAACCTAGGGTTTTAGGGTTAGTAGCGTTTTGTCAGATTATGTCGCTAATTAGATTATGATATACTTCGCAACCAAATTTTAGCCTTCTTTTTAAAGGTCCCTTTATACAAAGCGCTTTTAAGAAGAGTGATTCAGAACCCCTTAATAAGGAATATCTATGTTTGATGTTAACGAATACTTCGACGGCAACGTAAAATCTATCGCATTCAAGGGCGAGCAACTTCCTTCAACGGTCGGCGTAATGGCCGCTGGCGAATATGAGTTCGGCACGAATCAGAAAGAAGTAATGACCGTTATTGCAGGCGCTTTAATCATAAAACTACCGGGTAGTAATGAATGGAAGACTTTTTCTGCAGGTGAAAGTTTTAATGTAGAAGCGAACGTGAGCTTTGGCGTTAAAGTTAAAACCGATACGGCGTATCTTTGCACCTATGAATAATGATGCTTGTGAATAATAAGTTCTAATAAAAGCCTAACGTTGAAATATCATACTCAACGCTGGGCTTTTTCATTTTCTATACTTGAGCTTCATAGTTCCGAATCAATGCTTCAAATTCTTTCACCGGTATCGGTTTAGAAAAGTAAAATCCTTGATAAATCTCACAGCCTTTTTCTTTTAAGAATGCCAACTGCTCTTTGTCTTCAACGCCTTCAGCTAAAATTTCCAAATTCAAACTCTTTGCCATCGAAATAATAGCACTGGTAATCGCTTCGCCTTGTGCATCGGTTAATACGTCTTTAACAAAACTGCGGTCAATTTTTAATTTATCCACATTAAACCGCTGCAAATACGCTAGCGACGAATAACCCGTTCCAAAATCGTCAATAGCAAGCGTGAACCCTATTCTTTTTAATTCGGCAATTGTTTGAATAACCTGTGGGCTCGGTTCAATTAAAGCCCCTTCGGTAATTTCTAACTCAATGGTTTCTGGATTAACTCCTGTTGCTTTAATAATACTATTAATTTGAGATAAAAAGCTGGCATCCATAAAGCTGTATTTAGTGATATTAATGGCTAATATAAAAAAAGGTAAGCCGTTTTCTTTCCAACTTGCTTGCTGCTGGCAGCCGGTTTCTAATACCCAATAATCTATTGCTGCCATTAGGCCGCTTCTTTCCGCTACTGGCAGAAATACCAACGGTGAGATAACCCCATCACTAGGGTGATGCCAACGCAATAATGCTTCAGCACCAACCACCTCGCCACTTTCTATATTCACTTGAGGTTGGTAATAGAGTTGTAATTCACTTTTATTCACCAATGCTCGGCGCAATTCACTTTCTAAGCGCATTCTTTCTTGTGCAGCTTGTGTTAGCTCAAGCGTATAAAAATGCACACAGTTTCGACCATTATCTTTAGCTTGTGATACGGCAGCATCCGCATGACTAATTAACTCTGATGCCGATAACCCATCGTTTGGATAAAAACTGATGCCAATGCTTACCCCTAAGAAAATATTTTTCCCATCATTAAACTCAAAGGGTTCAGCCATGAGTTCTAAAATAGACTGTGCAACATAAGCAACTTGCTCAACATCATCAATTTGCTCTAATAATAAAATAAATTCATCACCCCCTATGCGCGCCAGGGTATCTGATTCACGGACTCGATTTTTCAAGCGCTCCGCTATCATAAGTAATACTTCATCACCTACACTATGGCCTAAGCTATCATTAATGTTTTTAAAATGATCAAGATCGATATACATTACAGCTAATGGATACTTGTTTCGCTTCGCGACATCTAAAGCATGCGATAACCGAGATTGAAATAATAGTCGATTAGGTAAGCCCGTTAATTGATCCTGATAAGACAACTTCTCAATCTGTTCTTCTGTTTTTTTAAGATGACTAATGTCGGAAAATACGGCTATTCGATTAATTATTTTATCATTGTCGTCGTATACATTTTTAATCGATAACCATTCTGGATAAAAATCTCCATTCTTTCGTTTATTACAAATTTCTCCTGCCCAACTACCATTTTTATCTAAAGAGTCTCTCATACGAGCATAGAATTTTTTACTCTGTTTTCCCGACTTTAGTAAGTTAGGTCGATTACCCAAGGCTTCCTCTTCGCTATAGCCCGTAATATCGGTAAAGGCTTTATTAACAGCAATAATGTAGGTGTTCTTATCGGTAATTAATGCGCCTTCTTGGGTAGATTCAAACATAATCGCCGACAAACGATTTTTTTCTTCTGCCTGCTTATGCTCGGTAACATCTGTGACTGAACCGATACGTCGTAATAATTTACCCGCATCATCGACAATAGCCTGACCCCTACCCTGAACATATTTTAATTTACCTGAAGATGAAATAATGCGATAGACGAAGTTATAAGCAGCTTTTTCTTCAATTGAATTTCCTATAATTTCTTCTGCATTTTTTCGGTCATCTGGGTGAACAAACTGCATAAAAAGATCAAAATTAATATCTTTTTCAATTTCAACTTCAAAGATCTTATAAACTTCGGGACTGCATTTTAAAGTTTCACTGTCATTATCTAAAGTCCAGCTGCCAATCTTTGCAATTGCTTGATTTTCTAACAACTGCTCCTGCCTCATGTGTAATTTTTTCTGTACCGCTTCACGATCAAGAATAATAAAAAACAAATCAGCAATACTACGTAATAAGCTGACATCTTCTTTACGCCAAGTGCCCGAAAAACCATCAAAGCCCAACAGCAAACAGCCTGTCCCCAAACTCCCTCCTTGCAAAGGAAGAGAAATGACCATAGAAGAGTTCATACCTAAAAGTATCTGTTTCTGCAAAACGATATCTAAAGCTGAATCCGGTAAAAATACGGTATTGCTCGAAGAGAAAATACTACAGATATGCCCTAACTCTTCACTATTAAGCTTCGCTATAAATTGCTTCATAGAGGAGACTTCTGGGCTGCCCCATTCATAAACGTCAGGAAAAGAAGTCGTCTGATCTGGATTACAATGAATTAAACAACTGCGAACACCGCTAATACTCTCTGTTAACAAATTGAGCGCTGCTACTAAAGATTGCTCAATACCGATCTGATGCACTGTTAGGAATTGCTGAGATAATTTCGCCATAAGGCGCTCTAGCTGCAAATAACGATTTAACTTTCGTTCGATCTGCTCATTGCTGGTTAAAAAATTAAATGTTCCTAATATTTGCATTTCATTCTTACCTACAGAAACCCCACGACATTGAACAGAGAGGCACTGATGGTCAATGTCATAAATACGGAAAGTTAACTCTAACGGACGCTGAGGATTTTTAAGATATTCTTTGGCAGATGCTATGACCCCGTCTCTATCCTGCGAATGTATTCGTTCTAATAGCCAGTCGATAGTAACGGTACTTTGATCCACAACGCCACCAGCACGCTCAACAAAATCTCGATTGAATCGTAGAAAGCCTGTTTCTAAATCCCACTCCCAGTCAGCCGATTTAAGATCATCCACTGGAAGATTATAGCGCTGATCATCATCTTTTTTTAGCGAGCGACGAAAGACTGAAGCGATCAATTTATTTGAAGCATTAGAGATATTCATTAATATCTTATAAGCTAAAGAACGATATTTATGTGAATCTGTGATTTCTGATTTTTTTTGCATGCCTTCCCTACTACGAATAAAGGCTTGAATGAAACATTAACAATGCTTAAGTAAATAGCTGCTTAATGCAATTCTATGGCAGTCTTTCATCTCTAGAAATTGAGCGCCTAGAGAATAGCCTTCTTTTGTTTCTTTACGAGAACGAATAATGGCAGACAAATCAATTGTTTGAAGAATACCGAATATACGTATTTCAAACGCCATAATAATGGTATCACCTACTTTTAAATCATTTGCGGTGGTATGAATACGACAACCACAAATACTGGCATCAATCATTTCAGCATGAAGAATTTTTTGCGTCATGATGTTTTGCGTTATATGGGTAGGGTCTAAAGTTCGAGAATCAAAATAGCGTAATTCACAAGGCAAACGAATGTTCGCTCTGTTATTTCTTCGCACTTCTCCCGTTACCATATTGCTTGGCATTTCGATGTGTAGATAAGGTGAGGGCCTGGCGCATAAGTCAGTCACTGTGGTGCGAAATGCACAGGCACTATCTAGCTGTTCAATGAATAGTCGAGCTTTGACAGGAATAGCTAATAATTGATCACTAAGTTCAAGTTGGGGAGCCGAAACCATAATCGATTGATTAGGGCAGATTCCCCACAAATGATAACCGCCACTTAATGCCGGTAAACCTTCGAACTCTAGGTGAAGACTTTGCCCTAAACGTAAGGAATCTTCTAAAGAGGGGATCGGTAACTGAATTTGTGCCTGCAGAGCTTGATCCATACTGTTCCTAAATACTATTTCATTAGATTTAGTATAGACAAGCTCTGCTAATTACCATCTTTCTCGATAAATAAGTTAGTGCTGGTGACCACCAATGCCATGGGCATGCCCATGTTGAATTTCTTCAGCAGTTGCTGCACGCATCTCTTCAACCTTCACTTCAAAGGTTAATTCCTTGCCCGCAAACGGATGATTGGCATCAACATCAACCATAAACTTACCTACTTTAATTACCGTTACTTGGCGCTGGCCTTGCTCAGTCTCTACATGAGCAACCATGCCCTTTTTCCATTTTTTAGCGCCCTGCAGGTGCTTAATAGGCACTCGTTGCATGGCTGTTTCATCACGCTGACCATAGGCCTTTTCTGGTGCTACTGTGGCCGTAAACTCTGCGCCCGCTTCTTTGCCTAGCATCGCATCTTCAAGACCTGGGATGATATTACCGTGGCCATGCAGGTATGCCATGGCTTCGCCATCGTAAGAGCTTTCGATAACAGTACCGTCGGCATCTTTAAGGGTGTAATGAAATTGAACAACAGTATCTTTTGCAATGGCCATTCTGGGCTCCTAATTTTGGGCGAATCTGATGACTAAAGTGAGCAATGGTGGTTAATTATTAGCCAACTTTAATAATGAGGTCATAAAAATGCGCTAGTATCGGTAAAGCACAAGTTTTTCGCAAGTGATACTATGGGAAAGTCAGTTAACCAAAGATGATTTATTCATGTTCGAAAAGAAAGATTTGCTCGCGCTTGCAAATGAACACATGCCTTTTGGTAAATACCAAGGTCGTATATTAATAGATATTCCTGAAGAGTATTTATTATGGTTCGCGAAAAAGGGAATGCCAGAAGGCCGTTTAGGTATGTTACTAGGACTGGCATTGGAAATTAAGATTAATGGTTTAGAAAGTATAATTGAGCCCTTGAAAAAAAGAGATGCCAGCCAATTTATTGTTAATAACTCGCAGACACGACATTAACTCGCGCTCTTTTTCCTAAGAAGAATCTACACAATGGTACAACCCTCGAAATTAGAGGGCGTTAAATGAATACAACACAACAATATTCATAATAACAAGAAGGAGTTTTAATGATGCGTATTGGATTGTTAGAAACCGATGTTTTATACGATGATCTAATTAATGATTATGGTTCTTACGGTTTGATGTTTGAAAAGTATTTAACTCAACTGGACGATTCCAAGCTCGAGTTTGTTTATTATCAAGTTCAGCAAGGCGAATTACCACTGCTTTTAGACGAGTGTGATGCTTACATCATTACCGGCTCAAAGGCAGGGGCATATGAAGAGCACCTTTGGATTAAACCACTATCAAACTGGATTATTAGCGCAGATCAGGCAAGAGCAAAAGTATTTGGTGTGTGTTTTGGTCATCAATTAATTGCTCAGGCCCTGGGTGGCTCAGTAGAAGAAAGCAATAAGGGCTGGGGGGTTGGTGTACGTTCATTAGCGACGATTTCAGACTCTCCATTTTCGCAATCACTGCCTAAGCATTTAGATTTAATTTATAGCCATAAAGATCAAGTTGTTAAGCTACCTGACAACGCGCGCAATTTTATTAGTGATAATTTTTGTCCCTATGCGGGCTTTACAATTGGCCAACACATTGTGACTCTGCAAGGACATCCAGAATTTAGTGGTGAATACAGCACTTTGTTATTTAGGCTCCGTGCCAAGAATATAGGCGAGCCAGCGTGTAGCGACGCTATTAATTCACTACGCCATAGCACGGATGCCAATTTTATTGGGCGATTAATCTTGGATTTTTTACGACCTGAAACGACTCAACAGATGGATGAAGCGTTTCAGATAGAAGAAACTTTAAACTAACGCGGTGTCGTTACTGATTTTTTAGAATGGCATATTGACCATTGAACTTAACAGAAGGTTTTGTTTCTGGCTCAATTTTCATTACGCAAGCATCATTATAAATCGCGGCTTCTAAGCTAATTCTGGCTTTACCTTTGCGTTCAAAATGATCAAAAAAATTGGCAAGCTCCTCTTCATCCGGGGCATGGCAGATGGCGCGAATACGGCCATAGACAGGGGCTATGTATTTCATATTGCCTTCAGTCACAACTTGATTGCAGGCAATATTCTCCTCTTGGGTTTTAAGATAGACCATTCCCCAACACGCCATCACCGCCGCATTGTATAAACTGCCGCCAAAAGCGGTTTGCTTATCGTTAATATTGGGCTCTAACGGTGCTGTGAGAATTAAGGTGTCACCATCATAAGATTCAATTTCTAAACCCATGAATTGTGAGATAGGAAGATGGTCGCTGAAAAACTGTTTGAGTTTTTTACTAACCTGATCTGGGGTCAATGACGCATTCATAATAAGGCCTATTTATAGCAAATCAATTATTTGTTGAGCGGCATTATAGGGAGTGGTTTTATTATTTAAAACGTCATCCTGCAACTGCGGCAATGTATTTTTCACATCAATATTTTGCTTTAGTTTTAGTTCTAGCATTTCATGGATGAGTTTATTTAACCATTCACTATTTTGACGAGCACGCTTCTCTGCAAACGAACTAATACCCGCATTAATATTTTCATTAGCCGCTTTGTAATAATCACTAATCATCTGCCAAACATCTTCGATGCGTTCATTATTCAGTGCTGAGCAAGTTTTGACCGTCGGCGTCCAGAAGCTATTTTGCTTCATTAATTTGAATGCATTTTTGTAATGCCCTTGAGTTTGATTGGCAAGACTTAAGCTTTCGCCATCGGCTTTATTGATGACTAACGCATCGGCCAATTCCATAATGCCTCGCTTGATACCTTGTAACTCATCACCCGCATTGGGCAGCATAAGCACTAAGAAGAAATCAACCATGCCTGCAACTTCGTATTCTGACTGACCGACACCCACGGTTTCTACCAAGATAACATCGTAGCCCGCGGCTTCACATAACAGCATAGTTTCGCGAGTTTTTTGCGCAACGCCACCTAAAGCACCTTCGCTTGGAGAGGGGCGAATGAAAGCATTATCTTCACGCGAGAGCATCTCCATACGGGTTTTATCCCCCAGAATACTACCTCCACGCAAAGGAGAGCTTGGATCAACCGCCAGCACCGCGACTTTTTTTCCTTGCTGAATAAGGTATTGGCCAAACGCTTCAATAAAGGTCGATTTTCCTACACCGGGAATACCGGAAATACCAATACGGATGCTATTGCCTGTGTGCGGCAATAGCTGATTAAGCAACTCTTGAGCTTCAATTCGGTGCTTATCAAGCTTGCTTTCAACCAGGGTAATCGCCTTAGCTAACGCCCGACGATTACCACTTCTTAGTTTTTCCAAATCAATCATGGTTTGGCCTAATTAGCTGGAGCATCATTAACCTGTGCAGCTTTAATCGCTTCAAGCACCGCGCGCGCACTGATTGGGATTTTAGTGCCTGGACCAAAAATCCCCTTCACCCCAGCGTCCCATAAATAATCATAATCTTGCTTCGGAATAACACCGCCAGCAACAACAATGATATCGTCAGCACCTTGTGCTTTTAATGCGGCAATCAACGAGGGTATGAGGGTTTTATGACCTGCTGCTTGAGACGATACACCAACAACGTGAACGTCGTTTTCGACCGCTTGTTTGGCCACTTCTTCTGGCGTGGAAAACATAGGGGATAAATCGATATCAAAGCCGACATCGGCAAACGCCGTAGCAATAACTTTGGCACCGCGGTCATGACCATCCTGTCCCATTTTACAGACGAGCATTCGCGGGCGGCGGCCTTGCTCTGTCTCAAAGCTTTCGATGTCGCTTTTAATCGTTTGCCAATCCGCATCATCTTCATATGATGCGCCATACACACCTGAGATAGTACGAGCCTCGGCTTTATAACGTCCGAATTCTTCTTCCATTGCGTCTGAAATTTCACCTACGGTTGCGCGTAAACGTGCAGCTTTCACACTTAAGTCTAGCAGGTTGCCCTCGCCTGTTTTTGCGGCAGCCGTAATGGCGGATAACGCTGCGTTAACCGCTTCGTTATCACGAGTGGATTTAATTTCAGTTAAACGTTTAATTTGTGATTCACGCACCGCGACATTATCGACCTCAAGAATGTCGAGATCAGCTTCTTCATTTAGCTGATGTTTATTCACCCCCACAATAACATCTTCGCCGCGATCGATACGGGCTTGCTTGCGGGCAGCGGATTCTTCAATACGAAGTTTTGGCAAGCCTTCTTCAATGGCTTTTGCCATGCCGCCTTTTTCTTCAATTTCTTCAATCAATGCCCAAGCTTTATCCGCCATTTGCTGGGTTAAGCTTTCCATCATATAAGAGCCACCCCAAGGATCGACGACTTGAGTAATGCCCGTTTCTTCTTGAATAATAATCTGCGTATTACGCGCGATACGTGCTGAGAATTCTGTTGGCAATGCAACGGCTTCATCTAGGGCATTGGTATGCAGAGATTGCGTTCCGCCAAATACAGCGGCCATGGCTTCAATGGTTGTGCGCACAACGTTATTGTATGGGTCTTGCTCGGTCAACGACCAGCCAGATGTTTGCGAGTGCGTTCGCAACATAGAAGACTTTGGATTTTTGGGTTTAAATTCCGCCATGATGCGGTTCCACAATAAACGTCCGGCGCGTAACTTAGCGATCTCCATATAGAAGTTCATGCTAATGCCCCAGAAGAAAGATAAGCGCGGCGCAAAGGCATCCACATCTAATCCTGCAGCTAATGCTGTGCGCACGTATTCTCGACCATCACTTAAGGTATAAGCCAGTTCAAGAGCCGCATCCGCGCCCGCTTCTTGGATGTGATAACCCGAGATGGAAATACTGTTGTACTTTGGCATATTGCCAGAGGTGTAGGCGATGATATCACCGATGATTCGCATCGAGGGTGTCGGTGGATAAATGTAGGTATTACGCACCATGAATTCTTTTAGAATATCATTTTGAATCGTACCCGATAATTTATCTTGGCTAACCCCCTGCTCTTCTGCCGCAACGATGTAGTTGGCTAAGATAGGCAATACGGCGCCGTTCATTGTCATAGATACAGAGACTTTATCCAACGGAATTTCATTGAATAAAATTTTCATATCTTCGACAGAATCGATGGCAACACCGGCCTTACCCACATCACCACTGACGCGAGGATGGTCAGAGTCGTAACCGCGGTGCGTCGCTAAATCAAATGCAACTGAAACACCCTGTGCACCTGCCGCTAAGTTCTTACGATAAAAAGCATTCGATTCTTCTGCGGTAGAAAAACCAGCATACTGACGAATGGTCCAAGGGCGGCCCGCATACATAGTCGCTTGCGGCCCTCGCACATAAGGTGCAAGACCCGGCATGGTATTAGTGAACTCAAGATCTTTCACATCGTCTTGAGTGTACAGCACTTTAATTGGCACACCTTCAGGGGTATGCCATTCCATTTCTTCAGGCGTTAAGCCTTTCATTTGCTTGATTGCCAAGGCTTCCCACTCTGCCAGAGTGTACTTCTGTTCTTCTGACATTAGTGTTGTCCTTCTGCAATGTTATTTGCATCTTGAGGCTGATTAAGCTCGATCAGAACACCATCACAGGATTTTGGATGAATAAAGATAACTCTACAGTTATGCGCACCTAACGTCGGTGCTTCTGATAAAAACTGATAGCCTTTTTCTTTTAAGCGCTCAACATCTGCGTCTATGTCATCGCTACGAAAACATAAATGATGCAAGCCACCGCCTTTTTTATCCAGATACCCTTGTATTGGACCTTCACCGTTTAATGGGTGTACTAATTCAATGCTGGTTTCGGCTAATGGAAAAAAAGCGGTGCTGGTTTTAGCCGCTGCTACATCTTCTTGGCCCTGAAAAGAAAGACCAAAATCTTCCATAAAACGTTTAATCGATTTCTCTAAATCGGGAACCGCAATCGCGATGTGATCTAATGCAACTATCATAATGTCACCTTGCTATTTAGCCGTAAGAGATGCTGAAAGAATAATAGAGTCTAAAAATTCAGCGGTCTGCGCTTCTATGCGTGCGCTTATCACATCAGGTGACTCAACCACCGCTTTTTCATCTGGAGTAATTTTAAACAAAACCTGACCTTTACTGATGATAGCGCCATCGTCCTCGACCAAGACTTTATCCACCGTTCCAGAAAAAGGGGCTTTCACTTTATTAAACATCTTCATGACTTCAATAATATACAACGGCTGACCCGCTTCAAAGTGCGCACCTTCTTTTACTAGCGGTGGCATACCTGGCGCTTCGCAAGAATAAAACATACCACCGGTAGGAGCTAATATTTCATCACTTTTGGCCGTTGGTGGTGGTACCAGTACTTTAGCCATTTGTACTTGCAGTTCTTTATCAAATAACGATTCAGGAATGTGTACACTTAAGTCTTCGTTAACTTTTAAGTCGAAGAATTGAGTCTGAATACCGATGAAAGGTAATAGCGATAATATTTCATTACCCGCTTGATAGCCCAAGTGCGCCGATTGAATGGCCAACCATTGTGCGCTTTCGATAGTATCAACAGGTGATTTCTTTTTCACCAATGCTTTACACAGCTCGGCATAGTTTGAAATTTCTAAAATATTTTCTAATTCTGCATAAAAATTCAGAGCTTGACTTAAAACTTCATGGTCGTGATCCCAAATCATACTCGCAGCAGGATTGTCGGCGTTGAAGTTCATATTCAAAAAGTGATACGCCTCAGATAATACTTTAACCGGATTTTCCACCCAAATAATTTCACCTTTGGCATTTAGCTCAAAGTATTTTTGATTCAAGCTTAACCAGCCTGCTAATACGTGGGGCTCTGCTAATAAGTTTTCCAGTGGACGAACTAATAATAGCTGCTTACGAGTTAAAACGTCGAGCAACGCTGACTTTGCGTCTTCATCTTTAACTGCTGCCATTGCTTTATTGCAGACTTGTTCGTAAGCAAAATTGAGATCAAGGTTATTGGCTTTTTGTTTTAATAAACCAACCGCCGTCAAATAAGGCACGATAAAGCGGGTTGTTGGGCGCGCATTAATATTATTACCCAAGAACCAATTAACCAATCCATAATGAAACTCTAGATTAGTCGACAGGTCTTTACCGGTTAATTCCGTTTTACGTAATACTTCTGCTAAACCTTGATAGCTGCCTAAACGATCTTTACCCACGGTTAATAACAAAGCGATATTACTATCGTATGCGCCTGCCAAGTGATATTTCATGAACACATCAGTATCAGGATTATGTAAGCTGATACCTTGATCGTCACGAATTTCACCTTCACGCGCATCTGACCAGTGTTCAATGATACCACCGGCATGAGGGGCTAATGCTTGGTTAGTGGCGTTTAAACGCGCCTCTACTGATGCATTATTACGTTTAATACGTTCTGGTTTAGGTAAGCGAGGGCCATGAGCGGCTAGTAATACCATTGCTTCAACTAAAGACTCTACGATAAAGAAATCGGTCTCATCTTCAGGATTAACAAATCTCAACGCATAACATAATTCCGTTACGCGATGCTCTACCTGAATGCGGGTATTCATTTCCATGAAGAAGTGTTTATCACGATCAACAATACATTCGAATGTTGATACACTATCAAGCCCTACCGCTTCACCAAAGGTTTCCGATTCTTTTTCCATTGCATGCAAAGTTTTTAAATCTTGCTTCAGTACCTTCGCTTCTACATCTCGGCCTGCTTTTACGGCTTCAGTTAATGCTGTTTCAAGTTCTTCTGTGGTGACAGACACTTCTAATAGTTTTTGTTCATGCATTTGCAATGAACAATCACGACCACCCAGTGCTAAACTCCACTGACCATTACCAATCACCTGTATTTCTTGGTGACGCGTGGTTTCGATATTGAGCTCGATAAGAATGTTTTTATTATCACCTAGCCCCGTTGCTTTAACTTCGTTTAGAATTTCTAATACCAAAGAAGGCGCTTGCGCAGCAACTTGTGCTATTTGAGATTCTACCTCGCCTTCCAATGTATTTGGATTAGGCAAGATACGCTGACCTTTACCACCACCGCCACCAATGCACTTAAGACGAATACGGTTTTCAGGGTAATTATGACTCATCACAATCACTTGCTCACGAATCGTTTCTTGCAGTTCTTCAATAGTATAAAGATCAATGCCTTTTTTATGACCTGCGGTTAATACAACATCGGCTTTTTCAACCAAGCTTTCGGCATCATCAAAAAGTGCTTGATCAAGTACTAGGTGTTCTTTTTTTGCCAAGGCCAGCAACGCTTTTTCATCACTGTGTTTTTTAACTAAGGTAATCGCTGTTGCATTATCAATACCGGGGGTAACACTCACACCCACTTTTAATGCCGTGCGCTTAGCTTCATCTTTTAAGCCAGCGTCATGAACCGTTTTAGAACAGGGGCCAATAAAATTCAGACCTGCGTCTTCCATCGCCGCAACCATGGTTTCGTCTTCTGCCATAAAACCATAACCCGTAAAAATAGAGTTATAACCATTTTCTTTAGCAATGCTTATGATTTGCTGAATACGGACATTACGCTCTTCTTTATCAGCACCGGTATAATCTGGGACACGGTGCACACGCTGAGGGTCGGTTAACTGGCGCAGCTCTGGCGCGAGCGCATTTTGATAAACGATTGAATCTTTCTCAGACAGCAGAATACCGTAATGCTCGATACCCATTTCTTCGAACACATCCATTGCTTCTTTACGAATAGGACCACGGCAAATAATTAATGGGCGCATGTCGCTGCACTCAAAACTTTGCGCCCACTCGTTGTTTGATTTCGCTAAACGGCGGTCTTTATGTACCAATGGGTTATTTAAATAATAATCGTTACTCATGTTCTAATCCTATTAAGCAAAACGTTGCTTTAAATTCTTTTTATATGAATGCGTCATCGCTTTCAAAATCAAATAAACCTAGTGGAACTCGCGCTGTACGGCATTCAATGGTTCTGGTGTGTAATGGCGTAAGTGAAAACTCATGTTTTCACTTAAAACTTTACGTAAATCACTTGGCATCACAATTTGAGAAATAGAACCTAGACTTAGGGCTTCATTCGGATTCATGAGTTCTTCTTCATAGCGCTTAGCTAATAATGCTTCTTGCTCTTTTGCCCACTGCGCCGTTTGTTGTTTGTTTTTAACAGCACTGCGAATGGCACGTAATTCATTTTTATAAACAAACTCAACCCCTGCTGGCCCCATTACTGCGGCGCGAGTAGAAGGTAATGCGATAACGAAATCTGCACCTGTCGGATAGTTATTATAAGACGCGTAAGCACCGCCAAACGCATTACGAATAATCAATAAGAAACGGGGAGTGCGTAAATCGATAATCGCATCGAGCATTGCACGACCTGCTTGCACGATACCCTGGGCTTCTTGATCTTTACCGGGTAAGAAGCCTGTCGTATCTTCCATAAATATCACAGGAATGTTGTAAAGATTACAGAAGCGGATGAAGCGAGCATTTTTATAAGCAGCAGCAATATCAATCTGACCCGAAGAAACCGCTGAATTATTCGCCACAAAACCGATAACATTTCCACCCATACGACCCAGAGCAGTAATGGTATTGCGCGCACGATCAGGTTGAATTTCCATGAAGTCTCCATGATCACATAGCTGCTGAATCATGATGGTGACATCCATAGGGGTATTAAATCCGCTTGGACTGTTGAAGGCTTTTTTTAATAGGACATCAATATCCCAAGTTCTACGATCAACCGGATCGGAGGTTTCTTGGTAAGGGGCAAATTCACTATTATTATTTGGAATATAGTTAAGTAAACGTTTCACTTTTTTCAGTGCACTCACTTCATCTTTGACTACAAAATCAGTAACACCACTTTGACTATGAACGCTTGGCCCGCCTAATTCATCAGGAGTAACGTCTTCACCCAATACCGATTTAACAACACCAGGTCCCGTTAAACCAAAGAAGGTATTATTCGGTTGAATCATGAAGCTACCCTGACGTGGCAAATACGAACCACCGCCAGCGTTAAAACCAAACATGCACATGATAGAAGGCACGACACCGCTGATTTTACGCAAGGCGGTAAAGGCTTCTGCATAACCATCAAGGCCGCCCACACCCGCAGGGACATAAGCACCGGCGCTATCATTAAGACCGACTAATGGAATTTTGCGCTTGCCGGCCAGTTCAAATAAACGCGCTAGCTTTTTACCGTTAGTCGCATCCATAGAGCCTGCACGCACTGTAAAGTCATGGCCATAGAGCGCAACATCGCGACCGTTGATTTTCACTATCGCTGTCACAAGCGAAGCGCCGTCTAAGTTCTTACCCCAGTTTTGGAATAGAACCGTTGGACTTTCATCGGTTAAAACTGAGATACGCTCCCAAATCGTCATACGCTTTTTAGCGTGCTGACGAGTAATGGCATTAATACCTGCGGCTTTTTTGGGACGCTGAATCAGTTTGTAGCCTTGCTTTAGGCTTTCTTCGTAAAGTCCTGGTTCATAAGACGCTTGACCAGGAATACTGAATTCAACCTCCTTCTTTGTATCGAAAGGATTCGTTAATGACGCCACTGGACTGGACACTTTGCTTGCTTTTGTCATGTTCTAGAATTCCACCGAGATCTTTCAGATCCCTTTTATTATTAGCCTGTCGTACATAATCAGCTCTCTGCTGAAAATCGTACATGATGTATTTTCATATTAACTTGAGGATAGATAATAGTGAAGAATGTCTATTTATGGAATAGCTTGGCTTTTTACGATGAAGTGAGTAATTCCAGCCTTAGATACTATAAACGTTGAGATCCCTCATGTTTCTCCATTAATTCATTGACATAATTTTTTGTATAGAATGCACATATCCGCTCACTGCATTCACAAATAGTGGACTTAAAGGACACATAAGCGCTTAGGTTTGTTTTAATGTGACAATGATGATTGGTGTGGGTTGCATAGGAATAACTTATTACTGTCTTTGCTTTTCAGAAATTAACCAATAGTGTCTTGGAACAGCATCAGTGCGTTCATCGAAAGCCCTTCTGTAGCAGGGAGCTGCAGAGAGCCCCCATGGATGGGTTTACGGCGTGGCCTTGGATGAATGTACTGGTGCTGGGCTTTGGTGGTGCTTGGGTTTTGGTTTGTGAATCTATAAATAAAAGGACTAAAGAGATAAGAGATGCGATATGAGCAGATTCAGACGATGGCCCAGCCCTTCGCAGGCTCAGGTCGTCAAAAACCACTTGAAGCTACGCTTCAAAAGCTGTGGTATTTGACCCTACTATCACATGGGAGAAGCCCGCTTCGCTGCCCGGTGTTAGTGACAATAACCCATCGTCATGATTCTAAAAATCCCTAACCGCATCGCGGGTCACCACTTTCTTACAGGCAAAAAAAATCCCTAACCGCGATGCGATTAGGGATTTTTAGAATAAGAGCTTGACGATGACCTACTCTCACATGGGGAAACCCCACACTACCATCGGCGCTACTGCGTTTCACTTCTGAGTTCGGGATGGGTTCAGGTGGTTCCACAGCGCTATTGTCGTCAAGCAAACCTTGATGCTTAGTGATTGTCTTATTGCACTTCTCTTGCGAGTGGCAGCAATCGTTCAGCAAATAGGGTCGGATACATGATGTGGTTTTATCTTAGTGTTAATTCTCTGCTTTGACTTGCGTCTTCAGCTTAATATTAGAGTGTGTGCTTATCAGTTGTTCTGATCTTACAACACCACCGCTTGTCTTTACCTTGATATAGACGCGCAGTTTTGGTGTTATATGGTCAAGCCTCACGGGCAATTAGTACAAGTTAGCTCAACGCCTCACAACGCTTACACACCTTGCCTATCAACCAGGTAGTCTTCCTGGGCCCTTTAGGAGACTCGAAGTCTCAGAGATATCTCATCTTGAAGGGGGCTTCCCGCTTAGATGCTTTCAGCGGTTATCCTGTCCGAACGTAGCTACCGGGCAATGCCATTGGCATGACAACCCGAACACCAGCGGTTCGTCCACTCCGGTCCTCTCGTACTAGGAGCAGCTCTTCTCAAATATCTAACGCCCACGGCAGATAGGGACCGAACTGTCTCACGACGTTCTAAACCCAGCTCGCGTACCACTTTAAATGGCGAACAGCCATACCCTTGGGACCGGCTTCAGCCCCAGGATGTGATGAGCCGACATCGAGGTGCCAAACACCGCCGTCGATGTGAACTCTTGGGCGGTATCAGCCTGTTATCCCCGGAGTACCTTTTATCCGTTGAGCGATGGCCCTTCCATACAGAACCACCGGATCACTATGACCTACTTTCGTACCTGCTCGACGTGTCTGTCTCGCAGTCAAGCTAGCTTATGCCATTGCACTAACCGCATGATGTCCGACCATGCTTAGCTAACCTTCGTGCTCCTCCGTTACTCTTTGGGAGGAGACCGCCCCAGTCAAACTACCCACCACACAGTGTCCTCGATCCAGATAATGGACCTGAGTTAGAACCCCAAATTGACCAGGCTGGTATTTCAAGCTTGGCTCCACGACAACTGGCGTCATCGCTTCAAAGCCTCCCAGCTATCCTACACAAGCCAATTCAAAGTTCACTGTGAAGCTGTAGTAAAGGTTCACGGGGTCTTTCCGTCTAGCCGCGGGTATACGGCATCTTAACCGCAAATTCAATTTCACTGAGTCTCGGGTGGAGACAGTGTGGCCATCGTTACGCCATTCGTGCAGGTCGGAACTTACCCGACAAGGAATTTCGCTACCTTAGGACCGTTATAGTTACGGCCGCCGTTTACTGGGGCTTCGATCAACAGCTTCGCCGAAGCTAACCGCATCAATTAACCTTCCAGCACCGGGCAGGCGTCACACCCTATACGTCCTCTTACGAGTTTGCAGAGTGCTGTGTTTTTAATAAACAGTCGCAGCCACCTAGTATCTTCGACCGACGATCGCTTAGAGAGCAAGTCTCGTCACAATCACCGGCGTACCTTCTCCCGAAGTTACGGTACCATTTTGCCTAGTTCCTTCACCCGAGTTCTCTCAAGCGCCTTGGTATTCTCTACCTATCCACCTGTGTCGGTTTGGGGTACGGTTTCTTTATATCTGAAGCTTAGAAGATTTTCTTGGAAGCATGGCATCATCGACTTCGGAGATCGTAATCTCACCGTCATCAGCTCTCGACTTTAGGGTCCCGGATTTGCCTAAGACCCCAGTCTACTACCTTAAACCAGGACAACCAACGCCTGGCCCGATTAGCCTTCTCCGTCCCTCCATCGCAATATAAACAAGTACAGGAATATTAACCTGTTTTCCATCGACTACGCATTTCTGCCTCGCCTTAGGGGCCGACTCACCCTGCCCTGATTAGCATGGGACAGGAAACCTTGGATTTCCGGCGGGGGAGTTTTTCACTCCCCTTATCGTTACTCATGTCAGCATTCGCACTTCTGATACCTCCAGCCTGGTTCACACCTTGACCTTCGACGGCTTACAGAACGCTCCTCTACCATGCGTGTAAACACGCATCCGTAGCTTCGGTGTACAGTTTGAGCCCCGTTATATCTTCCGCGCAGGCCGACTCGACTAGTGAGCTATTACGCTTTCTTTAAAGGATGGCTGCTTCTAAGCCAACCTCCTAGCTGTTTTAGCCTTCCCACATCGTTTCCCACTTAACTGTAACTTTGGGACCTTAGCTGACGGTCTGGGTTGTTTCCCTTTCCACGACGGACGTTAGCACCCGCCGTGTGTCTCCCTCGATTGCACTCATTGGTATTCGGAGTTTGCAAAGGGTTGGTAAATCGGGATGATCCCCTAGCCTTAACAGTGCTCTACCCCCAATGGTGATACGAGAGGCACTACCTAAATAGTTTTCGAGGAGAACCAGCTATCTCCGGGCTTGATTAGCCTTTCACTCCTATCCACACGTCATCCCCTAGCTTTTCAACGATAGTGGGTTCGGTCCTCCAGTTGATGTTACTCAACCTTCAACCTGCACATGGATAGATCGCCCGGTTTCGGGTCTACTGCCAGAGACTCAACGCCCAGTTAAGACTCGATTTCTCTACGGCTCCGTTAACACTTAACCTTGCCACTGACAGTAAGTCGCTGACCCATTATACAAAAGGTACGCAGTCACGGAACAAGTCCGCTCCCACTGCTTGTACGTACACGGATTCAGGATCTATTTCACTCCCCTCACAGGGGTTCTTTTCGCCTTTCCCTCACGGTACTGGTTCACTATCGGTCATCTGGGAGTATTTAGCCTTGGAGGATGGTCCCCCCATGTTCAGTCAGAATACCACGTGTTCCGACCTACTCGATTTCACTGCTTATAAGTTTTCGTATACGGGGCTATCACCCACTATGGCGGCACTTTCCAGAGCCTTCTACTAACTACAAAACAGCTTAAGGGCTAATCCCCGTTCGCTCGCCGCTACTAGGGGAATCTCAATTGATTTCTTTTCCTCCGGGTACTTAGATGTTTCAGTTCCCCGGGTTCGCCTCTTATAGCTATGTATTCACTATAAGATACCTGCCTTACAGCAGGTGGGTTTCCCCATTCAGAAATTTGCGGGTCAAAGGTTGTTTGCTACCTCACCGCAACTTATCGCAAGCTACTACGTCTTTCATCGCCTCCAGATGCCAAGGCATCCACCGTGCACGCTTAGTCACTTGACCATATAACCCAAAACCACCTCGACAATCACAAGAGACTGTGGAAGTATTAACGCTAAGGGTGATATTATTTGATCAACTAACTGAGTTTGCTTATCACTTTAATATTTTTTTCTTTTACACAAGCATCAAACCTTAGACTGTTGATCGAAACCAACAATTCAAAATTTAATACGTATAAATAGAGAATTAGCACTGAGATAAATAATCAATTCGCTTAGTACAATCAAACTTGGGTAAACCCAACCTCAATCAAACCTTACGAGTTAATCAATAACTCATATCATGTATCCTAATTTTTAAAGAACGAGCAAAAGCCTTAGCTTTTGCTAATCGTATTCAAACAATTCGTGTGAGCACTTAACCAAGATTGGTGAAGAATATCGTTTAAGGAGGTGATCCAGCCCCAGGTTCCCCTAGGGCTACCTTGTTACGACTTCACCCCAGTCATGAATCACTCCGTGGTAAACGCCCTCCCGAAGGTTAAGCTATCTACTTCTGGAGCAACCCACTCCCATGGTGTGACGGGCGGTGTGTACAAGGCCCGGGAACGTATTCACCGTGACATTCTGATTCACGATTACTAGCGATTCCGACTTCATGGAGTCGAGTTGCAGACTCCAATCCGGACTACGACATGCTTTATGGGATTAGCTCCACCTCGCGGCTTGGCAACCCTTTGTACATGCCATTGTAGCACGTGTGTAGCCCTACTCGTAAGGGCCATGATGACTTGACGTCGTCCCCGCCTTCCTCCGGTTTGTCACCGGCAGTCTCCTTAGAGTCCCCAACTTAATGATGGTAACTAAGGACAAGGGTTGCGCTCGTTACGGGACTTAACCCAACATTTCACAACACGAGCTGACGACAGCCATGCAGCACCTGTCTCAGTGTTCCCGAAGGCACCAATTGATCTCTCAAAAGTTCACTGGATGTCAAGAGTAGGTAAGGTTCTTCGCGTTGCTTCGAATTAAACCACATGCTCCACCGCTTGTGCGGGCCCCCGTCAATTCATTTGAGTTTTAATCTTGCGACCGTACTCCCCAGGCGGTCTACTTATCGCGTTAGCTGCGCCACTAAAGGATCAAGTCCTCCAACGGCTAGTAGACATCGTTTACGGCGTGGACTACCGGGGTATCTAATCCCGTTTGCTCCCCACGCTTTCGCACCTCAGTGTCAGTATCGAGCCAGTCAGTCGCCTTCGCCACTGGTGTTCCTTCCCATCTCTACGCATTTCACCGCTACACAGGAAATTCCACTAACCTCTCTCGTACTCTAGTGAGTCAGTTTTGAATGCAGTTCCAAGGTTGAGCCCTGGGCTTTCACATCCAACTTAACAAACCACCTACGCGCGCTTTACGCCCAGTAATTCCGATTAACGCTTGCACCTTTAGTATTACCGCGGCTGCTGGCACTAAATTAGCCGGTGCTTCTTCTGCGAGTAACGTCACAGCCAGCAAATATTACTTACTGACCTTTCCTCCTCGCTGAAAGTGCTTTACAACCCGAAGGCCTTCTTCACACACGCGGCATGGCTGCATCAGACTTTCGTCCATTGTGCAATATTCCCCACTGCTGCCTCCCGTAGGAGTCTGGGCCGTGTCTCAGTCCCAGTGTGGCTGATCATCCTCTCAGACCAGCTAGAGATCGTCGCCTTGGTAGGCCTTTACCCCACCAACTAGCTAATCTCACTCAGGCTCATCGAATAGCGCAAGGCCCGAAGGTCCCCTGCTTTCCCCCGTAGGATATATGCGGTATTAATCATCGTTTCCAATGGCTATCCCCCACTACTCGGTAGATTCCTAAGCATTACTCACCCGTCCGCCGCTCGACGCCTGGTAGCAAGCTACCTTCGTTTCCGCTCGACTTGCATGTGTTAAGCCTGCCGCCAGCGTTCAATCTGAGCCATGATCAAACTCTTCAGTTTTAAATCTTACTCAAAATAAAAACTAACTTTTATACTCACCAAATTAATGTAGAGTTCGTAAGTTCTTACTTTGTTTTATGCTTTGATGTCATCCTAACAGCGAACTGTTAAGTGACTGTCTCCACTCAATCAAGGTAAGCACCCACACGAATTATCTGAATATGTTTTTAAAGAACGTTTCCACTGAGCTTTACTCGAAGTGGGCGCACATTATATATTGTGCGGTTTCGAAGTCAAGGATTATTTTCAATTAACTTTCAGAGAAAGTAGAAGAAAAACAACATCTTATCTTCAATGCTTAAAGTGATTTAAAAGTAACTTCTTACTAAAAAGAAGAGGCTTTCAAAGTCTCTCTGAGCAGGCTGCGTATCTTAAAGACTTCAGCCAGAGAGTCAAGTGATTATTTTCAGAAAGATTTCAAAAAAACCTTTAAAAACAACACCTTATCTCAACTTAGCCACAAATCCCCAAAGGTCTTTCTGTCTGAGCAGGCGGCGAATAATACGCTTATCCTCAGCCCCGTCAACCGATTCCTGTAAATATATTACAAAAGAGTGAAATGAATTCAAAAACCATCAAAACTGCTTAGTTATCGTACGAATTCTGGCTAGGAACTAGAGGATAGTTGGGATTTGAGTAGATTCAAGGTGGTTTCAAGAAAGATGAATGAATTTCAAAAGAATTCAAAAACAAATATCTAGTGCGAAAATAAGTACCTGTATAGACGCATGTATACGTAAAAAATATTGATGCGCTTTTGGTATCCTGAAAGACGCCGTAATTCCCAGCCTTTTCACGCGTCGCATTGGGTTGTTCGTTTCTGGGGACGCCGTGAATACGCCGCTTCGCTCTCCCTGTAGGCTCGTATTTCGCCTCCCTGCGAAATGACGCCCCGACAACGAACAACCCAATGCACCGCCACGGGCATCTGAGTAACCTCAATTCTTCTATCTTATTCTTAATGAAAGACGGCTTATCATTTACCAATAAGCTGCGCTGCTATAAAGGGAAGGCTTTTTCAAACTTCTAAAACAAAAGTGATTTGCGGTGAGCGATGGAGATTAATTTTGTAGGACGTCTAAAAGAGGGATCTTTTAGCGAGCCCCCATGGAAGGGTTCACGGCGTTCCGTACAAAATTCAATCTCCATCGCGAACGCAAGCAAATTACGATTAGAAAACCAAAACCCCAGAATCAAGCAGGAAGCAGCGCCAAATATAACCAACCAGCCATAACAAACACCTACTTAAAACCCACACGTCCCAATCGCTGCGCGCGATACTCTCGAGGAGTCACATCCATCCACTGTTTATAGGCACGAGTAAATGCACGCGGCTCACTGAACCCTAATTGCTTGGCGATCGAAGCAATTGTAATACTACGATCACGCAACAACTTATTGGCCATATCATTGCGTAAGTTATCTTTAATCTGCTGATAGCTAGTCCCTTCCGCAGTCAGCTTACGTCTAAGAGTTTGCTCGCTCATCGAAAGTTCTTTTGATAACTTAACTGAGCCCGGCACCACAACACCTCGATTCAACTTAGGCTCCAGCAACTGATAAATACGCGCACTTAAACTACTATCTTCACCCGGTATAGTTAATAGATCAATCGGCGCACGACGCAAGAACACCTGCAATTCACGCTGACTCTTTATAAGTGGCTCATGTAAATAGTTGCGATGAAATACCAAACGATTGTATTTGCTCTTTAAGTAAGTGGGACAACGAAAGAGTAAATCGTATTCCGCCTTATCTAAAGGCGTGTAATTAATGTAAGAACCAAGAAGCTTAATCGGCTTACCAATATACCAACTAGCGAAACGATGCCAGATGACATGCCAGTACTCTATATAGAAGTGCTCGAAATCTAACTCAGGACGACGAAAGACCGTAGTGAAGTAAACATGATCCCCCTCCGTCTCTAGAGAAATCTGCACTTCATCTGTTATTTGATTATAAAAACGAATGCCTTTTTGCAATAACTCCTCAAGATTAGAAGAGTAACTCACCCAATCGGCCATCAGCGCAAAGGTTCCTACCTTTAATGACTTTTCAGTAAAGCCCATAAACTCATCATTTAGCTCTATAGCAATAGAGGAATACAACTTAGCAACCAAATCAACATGCACTCGGGCATTAGGATCATTCATTTGCTTATCGGATATACGCGCCTTTCTTAATAGAGCACGTGTATCAATACCTTTCGCTTTTGCACCACCCAATGCCGTCTTAATATAGTGAGAACCAACCGTTGCCATATTATTTACTGTTCATTGTAATGTTAAATAAAACCATGATTAATAAACATCCACATCATGCTGCAATAAAAGCTTAGGCATTACATCATCCAACTGATCAAGATCACTCTCATCCAATTCAATCAATTTCAGCTTAGCCGCATGATAAATTTCTTTACGTGCAAGCTTGCGTTGAAGATCGGCAGGACTTCTTTCTTGACCCCAGTACTCTATATAAATATGCCCACTTGGAAGGTAAAAGTCACAACTAATACTTTCTTTAATTCTCTCTGTGCCGTGATCCAATTCAGTCGGTATTTCCCGGCGATATGCATGACTGATTCCTGCAATATATAACCAATTATCAATTTCAGCCAACGCAGCTGATTCAACTTGGTGACCATCTAGACATCCACACAAACGATCATTAGCAATAAAGAAGTCGGCTTCTTTGGATAGGTGTTCATTATGCTGAGAAAGTTTTTCTAGGGTCGCTTTAAATTGCAGGTTGTGACGCACTCGCTCAGGCCATTGTGCATAAGGCATTCCTGTACTTTCATGTTCAACCTGCTGACCACCCACGGCCTCTCCCAATGCTGTTAACTTCCAACCATGATGAAAACGTTCTATCCAACCTAATTCTGACAGAATCAAGTTCATACGTTTCGCGGCTATTTTATGTGGCTTGCCTAATTGTGACGCAGTAAGAAAAGTAAAAGTTTCACTACTAAAGAGACGATGGTCTTTAATGGTTTCGGGCCATACAATATATTCACCAAACCTTTCATGCTGAGTGTAGCGCCCTCCTTCAAACTCACCCTTAGCCGATAAACGCCACACCTTGCCTTCACGTTTAATCCAGCCTCGATCAGATAACAAAGAGAAAACATCCTTAGCATCTCGATCAAGTTTTTTTGCTATTTGAGTGGTTGAAAAAAAATTTGCGGGTTGTTCAGCCATAGTGATATATGTGCCCTATTCATTATGTGATTAAATACTGCATAAGCAGTAAATTGGTATCTGGCGCTATTATGCCGTGCAGTTAAGCCGCTGTATATTTACAATAGTCACTTCTACTATTTTCTCATACCGTTCTAATTATAGACCTGTTTAATTCCCATAGAGTATTAAATGACCAGCCCCAGCGATCGCAATTTTAATGGTTTAACAACACGTTTTAAAAACAACATTTATGGCACCCCCAAAGGAATGCTGCGTTTATACGCACTACGAGAAGACTTTGCCAAATTCAAAATTGGAGACAAAGAGCTACTTTCAATTTTAGATGCTGGCGGTGGCATGGGGCAATTTAGTTCTGAGCTGGCAGAAAAAGGCCATAAAATAGAACTGTGTGATATCTCCAGCGAAATGCTCGACGGCGCAAGATCTCTCTTTATAGAGCAAGGTTTAGAATCTCAGGGGCATTTTACTCAATGTGGTATCCAAGATATTCCACAAAGATATGATCAACAGTTCGACCTCGTTATGAATCACGCAGTACTTGAGTGGTTAGTCGATCCCACTGAGGCATTAAACATTCTTTATAGACAAACAAAACCTGGTGGCTGGTTATCAGTTATGTTTTACAACGTGCATGGCCGAACCTGGCGTGGGTTAATGAACGGTAAATTACACGCCCCAGCCACCAGCAGCGAACGCATGGCGAAAGAAGGCATTGCCCCACAACAACCGCTAGAACCGCAATGGGTATACGACCAGCTGGTCGATTTAGGTTTAGAAGTTAAATCTTGGCGTGGAATTCGCTTTGTCTACGACCACATGCATCAAAAAATTCGTGACAGAGTTGGGTTAGAAGCCATTGCCGCCAGTGAGTCTGAGTTTGGCTACCAAGCTCCCTACAAAGATCTTGCGCGTTATGTTCATATGCTGTGCTACAAACCCGAAACATAAGCAAAACATGACTCACACCATTAAATAAGAACTATTCTTATTTAATTACTTGCAAATAGAAATGATTCTCACTATCTTTAATAAACCATTAAAGATTAAGCCCTTTTCTCATTCTTCAGAATATAAAAAGGGCATACAGGAGTTTTCATGTCGGAAAGCAATATTCAATTAAGCCAAGCTGAACAACTGGATCGTTTTCATCAACTGGAAAAGACTATCCGACACTGCCCATCGCCACTGCAGCAGACACCACTGCAAGAAGCCCAGCTAAATGAGTACATTGATCTTGGCTTAGAGATGGCGGGTAAGGCGGGTCTTACCAATCATCCTCAATTACAAGAAAGCTGGCTCAAGCGCGTTTATAAAACCTTATTCGAAACTACCCTCGACTTAGTAGAGCCTGAGTATTGGCGTGAGCTATGCAGAGCGTATTTATACCAACCGTTATTCGCTTTAAAATACCTCTATCGAAATCATCCACAAGGCCAGCGCAAAATTCAAATACTGTATCAGGAACTTTCGGTAACAAGCCGCTATCTATATTGATGCTGAGTGAATTATTAGTTTTTACTATGATTACGAAAACATGATAGTCAAAAACTAATAAGGTGATTAAATCAATTCATTTTACCAAAGAGAGATTATTGTCCATACTGAACTCAGTCAAACAAACAACACATCAATGAACCCAAACAGAGGTAATAAAATGACGACATTAACAGACCGCACTGGCTTGACCGTTCCACAAGTTACTTGGCCAACTCGCCAAGGCGATGAATGGGTAAACGTTACCACTGATGACGTTTTCAAAGGCAAAACTGTTGCGGTATTTTCACTACCGGGGGCTTTTACTCCAACCTGCTCTTCTACACATTTACCTCGTTATAACGAGCTTGCTAGCGTATTTAAAGCAAATGGCGTCGATGAAATTGTTTGTATCAGTGTCAACGATACGTTTGTTATGAATGCATGGTTAGCTGATCAAGAAGCCAGTAATATTCGTGTAATTCCAGATGGCACTGGTGCATTCACTGATGGCATGGGCATGCTAGTTGATAAATCTGATATAGGATTTGGCAAGCGTAGCTGGCGCTACAGTATGTTGGTAAAAGATGGTGTTATCGACCAAATGTTTATTGAGCCACAAAAGCCAGGCGACCCTTTTGAAGTATCGGATGCTGATACTATGCTTGGTTACATCAACGCTGATGCAAAAGCCCCAGAATCTGTTTGCGTTATTAGCAAGCCGGGTTGTCCTTTCTGCGCTAAAGCGAAAGAAGACTTGAATGCTGCGGGAATGGCATACGAAGAAATATCACTCGGTAAAGATGCAAGTCTTACCTCTTTGCGTGCAATATCAGGTAAAGAAACAGTACCTCAGATCTTTATTAACGGCCAACACATTGGTGGCAGTAAAGAGCTAGACGTTTACTTAGCCAAGTAAACATCCAGCAACCGCTATAGATTTTTATAGCGGTTTTTCTATTTGTGTCATTGCTTAGCGAGCGGCTAAATCTTTTTTAGCTTCCCCTAACTGATAACGTGTATCGGCTAATTCCTGTTTAAGCTCTTTGTTTTGTTGCTGCTCTGCTTGGTGCTTATCCGCTAAATCGCTTAAAGCCTCTTTCACCACTTCTACTTGTTGATTCCAGCGGTTTGAAAGAACCCATGCAGCTAGACCACCGCCTAAAACAATACCGCCTAATGCCGCTAGTATAAATGCCATATCTAAACCTTTAATCCTGTAATAAATCATCAAGTTGACGAATCACCGTAATAACTGCCTGGTCCGCCGTTGTGTTTTTATAAAATTCACTCGCCATCGGCTCAATGCCTTGGCCTTTCGTTAAACTAGGCAATATCTGCTTAGCATCAATCAGTGCCTGCATATTAGGAATAAATACAAACTGTAGCCACTGACTAAAATTCATTGCATCCAAACAAAATGGTTGCTCACTAGCCAGTGCCTCTACACTTATACCCAATTCAGACCAGTGACCTGAACGGTGCATCTCTTGCTGCAAAGACTGCAAAGCCAACTCTACTTGTTCATAGCTTGCTATGTTCTCTCTATACACCATATTTTTTACAATATTTCTCTAATCATCTAGGCAATCCATATTGTACGATATCTCACACGATATAAACATTCAGCTCTCGATACCCTAGAGCCAATACGCTAGAATAGCGCCTATTATTTAGCTATGTATTTTTAACTATTTTGAGGTTCACTTGTGAGTATCAGTAAATTCGTCGAAGAAACTGGCGCGCAAATGCGTATTTTTGACCTTGGCCGCCGCATTCAAAAAATCTCAAAAGCCGATTTTTCTGACATAGAGAACCTGAATAAGCCTTATCCGTCACCCTATCTACAGCATGCTTGGATTGGTATTTTAACTTGGAATCCCAAAAAAGCCGGCAACCATAATATTTGGTTTTTAAAATTACCTTTGGATGAACAAAATTTTATTCTTCCCGGTGATCGCGATGCATTCTTAAACCATTGGTTAAGATGCTTACAGTATCCTGATAAAGAACACGGTGAAGCCCCTTGTTATTATAAGCCTGATCAAAACCGCATGGCTTACTTCCATTCTTTGGCATTGGCAACCTTGGGTCAAACTCATACCGACTTTTACACCACTACCCGCGCTTACTTAAGCGGCGACATGGGCTGGGAAAATTGGCAACAACTGGGTCTGCAAGGTATCGCAGAAGTTGTAGTGAGCATCGATAAAGATAAAAACGCCAAGCTCGTAGCTCAGGGGATCGCAAATATGCCTGCGACTCCGCTGAATACACTACTAGGTTTCTTAGAAAATATTGAACCCGATTTTCCACTATCCGTTGCCATTAATGATCGTCTAGCAAAAGTCATCGAGCTGGGAGCTGAACCGGCTGACTTAGCCGCGTTTATTCGTGCGCTGTCTCACAGCCAGAATGTTGAACAGCGAAAAATGCTGATCGAAGTGATTTTATTACACCCTAAATCGTCCAGCATTGAAGTATTGGCCTCTGTCGCAAGCCGCTGCTGGCAAGACTTAGAAGGTGAGTTATTACTCGCTTTCTTAAATGTCTTGGCGAGCAATGACCAAGGCCAACCCGCCTTTAATGCACTGGTGGTCGATTTAATGCCCTTACCCAACAAGCGTGAACACATTTTACAAGCCTTCCGCAGCGAGAAACGCAGTGAAGAATTAATGATCGCCATTGGCAATTTAATGAAAAGCGTACAGCAGGCCAGTTAAGATAAGCATGAATTCTAAAAATCTTTGTCCCTGTGGCTCAAACAGTTCCTATGGCATTTGTTGTGAGCCTTTGCATCAAGGTGTTCCAGCGTCTAGCGCAGAAGCATTAATGCGCTCACGCTTTAGTGGTTTTGCCCTTCAACTCAATAATTATTTGCGCATGAGCTGGCACCCGAATACACGACCAGAGCAACTGGAGTTAGAGCCCGGTACGTATTGGAGACGGCTTGAAATATTAAGTGCCAGCAATGATGCACAACAAGGCCAGGTTCATTTTAAAGCCTACTATCAAGAACATCAGCAATGGCATTTGCTAGAAGAAACATCTAAGTTTGTATTTGAAAACGACCATTGGTTTTACCACAGTGGTAATTATCAACCACAAATTTTAAAACCCAATCGCAATGACGAATGCCCTTGTGGCAGTGGCAAAAAGTTCAAAAAGTGCTGCCTTAGTCTACAAATAAATAAACTATAAATTGAACTATCAGCCTCACGGCCTTCTAATCACTTTCTAACGAACGAACAATACGGGCATAGGCAATGAAAACTCAGCAAGAAGTTCAAGATTATTACGGCAAACAGTTACAAAACAGCAATGATTTAAAAACGAATGCCTGCTGTGATCCCGCTCTGATGCCTGAGTATCTAAAGCCCATCTTAGCTAAAATTCATCCCGAAGTGGACAGCCGTTATTATGGCTGCGGCCTTGTCATTCCACCATTATTAGAAGGTTTGAAAATACTGGATTTAGGTTCCGGGGCAGGACGTGATGTGTATTTGTTATCAGCGTTAGTTGGCGAAACTGGACAAGTTGTCGGCATCGACATGACGCAAGAGCAACTAGCCATTGCCAATGAATATAAAGACTTTCACGCCGAACAATTTCAACTATCTAAAACAAACGTCCAGTTCATTCAAGGCTATCTTGAAACATTAGATGAATTAGGTTTGGAAGAATCCAGCTTCGATATTATCGTATCTAATTGTGTACTCAACTTATCAACAGACAAGCTAGCCGTACTTCAAAGTGCTTATAAATTATTAAAGCCAGGTGGTGAGTTTTACTTTTCTGACGTTTATGCTGATCGACGTATTCCGCAAGCACTGCAAGATGATCCTGTACTTTACGGGGAATGCTTAAGTGGCGCGCTGTACTGGAATGATTTTCTCAATTTAAGCAAGCAAGCAGGTTTCTTAGATCCTCGCCTTAGCAGTGATCGTCCACTCACCATTGAAAACAGTAAACTAGAAAATAAAGTCAGTCCGATTAAATTTTATTCTGCGACCTACCGCT
Organism: Oleispira antarctica RB-8; assembly: GCA_000967895.1. Lineage (GTDB taxonomy): Bacteria > Pseudomonadota > Gammaproteobacteria > Pseudomonadales > Oceanobacteraceae > Oleispira > Oleispira antarctica. The sequence continues at coordinate 1,109,849 of FO203512.1, read as the reverse complement.
TGTTTAAAATTAATGAACTCGAGTCAGATTGTGAAGATTATGGGCAAGCGGTGAAATACTTAGGCGGAATTCCTGAACATGATACTTATTTCGATCTAGATGGACATCACCGATTCGAACAAGGAAAAGTTGAGGCCGTATGTGGCAATACCCTTAGAATGCTGAAAAATACCCGTTTTAAGCCTTATTTTGAGTTTTACGGCAATTGGCAGCAGCACTTTGGTTTATTTGAAGGCTGCGGCAAAGAAATACCGTTTCAACAAGATTTAAACGAGCAAGATTGCTGCTAAACGTTACGATAGAAAATATAATGATGCAGAGAGACTAGTCTCTCTGCATGCCACGCTGAATCATTCCAGCGGTCATCATCGCTGAACCCAGCACCGACATCAGCAGCATCATATTCACAAATATCGTATGGCGAGCGTAATAAGGCGTTTGAATATTTTGCGCACCCGGCACACATTTTTCTAAACTAAAGTCATAACTCAACCCTTGATCAATACATTCTGTTACTATTGATAACTCCCAAGCATATAGGCTTAACAATAGAATTACGGGTACTGAAAAAATTATGGAACCCCAACGCATCATACTTTTTTACCTCTTTTTTCGTACTTTAACTTGACATTAAGCGCTAATCTTTTCATCTTAGGCCATCTCAAAGGTCCGCTTACAATAACAAACAGGCACTTTTAGCTATATGAAGCACATATTTATCGCCGCAGTACTCGCGCTTAGCATGAATAGTCATGCTGCAACACAAGACTTAGATCAGTTGCTGAGTAAAATAGAAGCCGATATTAAGGCCCAAAGATTAACAAATCCTGCAGGCAATAATGCGCTTGAACGGATTGATACTTTTAGGTCTCAAGCTCCCTTCGATTTCCGAATTACACCACTGATCTTCAAGTTTGGCGAATCCTACGTGTCTTTAGCTAATAAAGCCATGGATAAAAAGAAATACAGCCAAGCTCAAGGTTACCTAGATACGGCTTGGCAAGTAGCGGCGCTAACCCCTGGGTTAGAAGCCGCACAAGAAAAGAACGACAAGCTCAGTGGTGGTAAAGCCAGTGCTAAAAAGAACACTTCCAAAGGCCCTTCTGCAGCTGAGCTGAAAGAGCAAAAAGCTTTAGCCACTGCTGCAATTGCTGAAAGAAAACGCCTGGATAACGAGCGTAGAAACAAAGCTAACGCCGACAAACAAGCCAAAGCGGTCGCCGCTAAGAAAGCCGCTGCAGATAGAAAGTCGAAACAGGAAGCTGAGCGTAAACGCCGTTTAGCCAATGAAAAGCTGCAAAAGCAACAAGCTCAAGCCAAAAAAGATGAGAGTCAAAAAAATAATTTACAAAAACAACTAGCGGCAGCAAAAACTGAAAAAGCTCGCTTACAATTACTCGCTAAGCAAAAAGCTAAACCTGTTGCGGCAGTAAAAGCTCAAATCACAGCCGAAAAGATTAAAACAGATCCTTCCAAGGAGAATGAAGAGACCCCTATTGGCAACGGTGTTGAGACCTCCCAAGCCATCGCGAGCTATCCCCTAGCTCAAGATAAAATCTCAAACCGAGATCGTGACATTAGCCAAGATCTAGTACCTATTTGTAAAGCAATTATTGATAATGATGCATCAATCGTATTGCACGCAGATAGCAAAGGAGATTATCGCTGGTTAACAGTACGCTTAACACTCTGTACGCGACGTTTAGACCCAAGCTTCCGCCTACGTCACAGTTTCTACAATGAGACGACTAACGAGCCGTTTATAACCTTACATCCAGCTCGTAGCACAGCATTACTCGGCGAGATGTAGTGTGATTTTATCCGCCCTATTTACCGAGACATTAGGTGAAAGGGCGGTTAATCTTGATAATCTGAAAACATCCCCATTAAAGCTTCTTTCTCATCACCACTCACAGTAGCTTCTTCTTCGGGCTCAAAACCCTTGAAAAAAACTTGATTCCGACCTGTCGATTTTGCTTGATACAAACAATCATCTGCCGATTTAATCAAATCTGATGCCGTTCCTTTTTCATGCGCTAACCGTACTGACAAACCAATACTCGCTGTCACCTTAAAAGATTGGTCTCCAACTGTAATATCACTCTCCTCGACTTGCTCACGAAGACGCTCAGCGACCTGACTGGCCATTAACAAACTCGTTGAAGGTAAAATAACCACGAATTCTTCACCACCATAACGACATTGAATATCGAGCTGTCGCGTTACTTGCTTAATCAAACGCGCCGTGAGCTTAAGGACCTGATTACCCACTTCATGCCCCCAGACGTCGTTAACTTGTTTGAAATGGTCAAGATCTATCATCATTAAAGAAGTAGGCATTGTCGTACGAACAGTACGTTCTAGCTCTATATCCAGCGAACTTCTAAAGTATCGAAGATTGAACAATCCCGTTAATGGATCTGTTATTACCTGCTCGCGAAGGGTGAGCAATTCATTAGCCCAAGGACTGAGTAAGCCACATTTAGGGCAATCGAATTGATTGATGCCCAGTGCCTTATCGGATTTTTTCAGACGGGATGGAGGAGTAGCGTGCTGCGATCTCAAAGCCATGTTTTCAAGCTCAAACTATTTTTATTTCAATTTCTTGAATAAGTTTAGTGGATTCTGAAGAAAACAAAGATCTTTTTGATCGCTTTTTTAAAAACGCCCCAATTACATAGATTAAGATTGAAACTAACTGTTTAATATCTAGAGTGTAGATAACCCATTATGTTTAATCGCTTGCTGCCATGCTGTGTCGGTCTTCAGTAGGCTAAAGACTTGATAATCAATCCACGAACCTTCAAATTCAAAATAATTCTTTAATTGACCATCATGATTAAAACCAAAAGCTTTTGCTGCCTCAATAGAACAGGTATCTTGGTTTAATAAAAACCACTCCAAGCGATGCAAAGATAGATCTTCATAAGCGAGCGTTGTCACGGCATAAATTAATTCAGCCAATATAGATTGAGTTTTAAACTCACTAAAGATATCAACTTTTAGCTGAGCACTAGCATTCACCCAATTAAATTTTTGAAAGCTAATTCGAGCAATAACTTTTCCACTCGTTTTTTCTTCTACCAACCAGAAAGCAGCTTCTTTTGCTTCAAACTGCATCACCATACGGCGTGCTTCATCCATGGCTTGAGCTTCAACAACCATCGGATTTTTAGGGTGATTTTTAACCACCTCTTTTGAACCTAACAAAGCATAAATATTCGGAATATCTTCTTCGTGAGCAAAGCGTACATAATAATGTTCCGTACTTAAATTCCAATTCATATCTGCTCTCCTGACAACAAAGCTTCTTCAGTAAGTTCTAGTATTTTATTGAAAACTAAAACATCGGAAAACTCAGTCTGGTTCAGTCTGCGAAAATCGCGTAGTCGTGCTTGCTGATCAAAGCCTACACATTTAATGACCTCAATGACGGACTCTTCACCCTGTGGTAAACATTGAAATGAGAAATTACGAAGATGATATTTTTGAGCTAAATAATCAATGCCTGAACGTAAAGCATCTATTTGCAGCTGCTGTGTTAATTCAGGCATAGCATCAAGACGCATCAGAGTTTTTAAGGAGGTTGGCTGCCAATCATACAAGCTCAACATACCTAACATCTGACCATCCACTTCAATCGCCCACATTAAACCACGTTGAGTTGCGGCCATTTGCACGGATAGCGTAATCATACGTTCGGCATGTTCTTTAATAGCCTTTTCGCCTTGACCCGCTAAGGTTTGTTTTTGATATAACTTAACAATGGCATCGACGTCTGACTTATCTAACGGGCGTAATTGGCCACCATTAAAGTCGACATTAGCAACAAATTTCATGTGAGATAATACCTAGAATATGCATTTTAAGAGACACATTCTAGCATTGAGCTTTCTTTTCAGGAAGTCTATACGTACTGCGCAGCCGCCCAGCCACTCGCCCAAGCCCATTGAAAGTTAAAACCACCCAAATGCCCAGTGACATCCAAGACTTCACCGATAAAATACAAACCTTGCTGGTTCTTAGACATCATGGTTTTAGAGCTAACTTCATCAGTATCGATTCCGCCCAATGTCACTTCTGCCGTACGATATCCTTCGGTTCCTGAAGGTACTAACTGCCAAGCATTAAATTGATGAGCAATCGCATCCATTTGCTCTGCGTTCAGTTCCGCCAGCGTTTGTGGTTGCTCTGCTTTAAAGACGTCAGTTGTTTTCACCAAGTCGCTTAAGAATAACTCAACCAACTGTTCAGACATTTTTTGCGTTAACCACTGCGCGATGAATTTCTTTAATGAAAGCTTTGGTCGCTCATGTTGAGTCTCACGCAAGACTTGCGCAAGATCGATATCTGGCAATAAATTGATCGTTAAAGGCTGGCCTGCTTGCCAATAAGACGATATTTGCAATACCGCAGGGCCACTCAAGCCTCGGTGAGTGAATAACATATTACCGCGGAAGCTTTGGCCATTACATTCCATAATGACCTCACAAGAACTACCTGAAAGCGCAATACACACGTCTTTCAACTGATTAGTAATCGTGAAAGGGACTAACCCTGCGCGGGTTTTATAAGTCTTTAAATTAAACTGTTCAGCAACTTGATAACCAAAGCCGCTGGCACCCAAGGTAGGAATCGACAACCCACCACTCGCAACCACCAACGACTCACAAGTATATTCACCTTGAGTCGTGTTCAATTTATAGCCACCACTTTCTGTCTCTAAAGAATGAATAGCATCCACTGACGTATTCAGTTGAACTTTAGCACCCGCTTGATCGCATTCACTTAATAACATCTCAAGAATATCACTGGCTTTATTATCACAAAATAATTCTCCTAACTGCTTCTCGTGATAAGGAATTCCATGCTTTTCTACAAGGCCAATAAAATCCCACTGGGTATAACGACTTAAAGCACTTTTGCAGAAGTGAGTATTATGACAAAGATAGCGATCTGGCTCGACATAATAATTGGTAAAATTACAACGGCCACCGCCCGACATAAGAATTTTTTTGCCTGCTTTATTGGCGTGATCTAGAACTAAAACAGATCGTCCACGCTGACCTGCAATGGCGGCACACATTAGACCTGCGGCACCAGCGCCAATTATAATTACATCGTATTGCACAGGGTTCACCCTTTGAAGTTGAAGCAGAGCTATGAATTTGGGGGAGATTAAACTCGTTTTTTCAATTAACGTTTTAAATAAACTATTAAAAATGAGCTATTCAAGTTGGTTATAAAAGTTGAGCTATTTAAATTTAATAAGGCAAACTACTTATTCATTAACAATCTTTTAACCGGACCAAAGGTTTTGCGATAGATTTCGCAAGGGCCTAGTACTTCTAACGCTTCAATATGCGCCTTTGTCGGATAGCCTTTATGCTTGGCTAAACCGTACCCAGGATATTGCTGATCCAAAGCGACCATTTCATGATCTCGCTGCACCTTGGCTAAAATCGACGCCGCACTGATAGCAGCAACCAAAGCATCACCTTTAATAATTGCCGCACCAGGCATATCCAATTCCGGTAAGCGATTACCATCAATGAGCGCATACTCAGGCAGTTGTTTTAAACCATGAAGCTCTAAGCCTCGAACCGCACGCGTCATCGCCAACATACGCGCCTGCAGAATATTGATGCTATCAATTTCTTCTGCCGTGGCCCGAGCAATGCAATAACTTAATGCTTTTTCTTTGATTTCAGGAAATAGCGCTTCGCGCTTCTTTTCGCTCAGCTTTTTCGAATCATTTAACGCGGCAATTGGATTATTTGGATCTAGAATAACAGCTGCTGCAACAACATCACCGCACAAAGGACCCGCCCCTGCTTCGTCGACGCCGCAATAGACGATGCGCTGCTCAATTAGCTGTGCTTCTATTTCGGTTAAGACATTAAATTTTTCAGCCAAGCTCTCTGTTAGCCCATCATCAGCAGACATTAGGCATCATCCGATCGAGTAGATTCAATATCACTTGAATTCACAGTGCGACAAGCAATCGGACTAGGTTCTAATAAATCAACAATCGCCAGTGCTGCTTGATCATTCGCGCCACGCTTAAGCTGCTTGTGAATAAATAAGAAAGTTTCTTTAAGCTGATGAATTAAATTTTCATCTTCTAACCGCTCATTCACCGCGTAGGCTAAATTTTCAGCCGTCGCATTCTCTTGTAATATTTCAGGTACAACTTCTCGACCGGCTAATAAATTCGGTAACGAAATAAAATCTTGTTTCAGTAATCGGCGCATAATCATCGCCGTAATCGGCGATACGATGTAACTCACAATCATGGGCTTTTTAAGTAATAGACCTTCAAGAGTTGCGGTGCCCGATGCGAGCAATATAACGTCGGACGCTTGCATGCAGGTCTTGGAGTCACCATCGATTACTTCGATTTTAACATCAGGCTTTACTTCGTCGATTAATGTTTTAATTTGTTGCTTACGAACGTCATTAGCCGCAGGCAAGATAAAGCGGACATTAGGATTATGCTTGCCCACTAATTCAGCCGTTTGGATAAAAATGGGACACAGCTTTTCTACTTCACTGCCACGACTACCAGGCATGAGGCAAACAACTTTTTCATTCGCCTCAATCTGGAAAACCTGACGTGCATCATCAGCATTACTTTCAAAAGGAATACTGTCGGCCAAGTTATGGCCAACAAAACTCACGGGAACATCATACTGCTGATAAAATTTTGCTTCGAAAGGAAATAAGGTCAGCATCAAATCCACAGATTTTTTAATCTTATGAATTCGCTTAGAACGCCATGCCCAAACAGAAGGGCTAACGTAATGAACTGTTTTAATACCCGACGTTTTTAATTTATATTCAAGCTGAGTATTAAATTCAGGTGCATCAATACCAATGAAAACATCCGGTGGATTTTTCTGCCAATATTGAACCAGTTTTTTGCGCACTTTTAATAATTCGAATAATCGGCCTAATATTTCTACTAAACCCATAACAGCAAGTCGCTCCATAGGAACAAAAGACTTAAAGCCCTCTGCTTCCATTAATGGACCACCAATACCTTCAAATGTCGCGTCTGGGTAATGTTTCTTCAAGGCTTTCATCAAGCCAATACCCAACATATCACCCGAAGTTTCACCAACGACTATTGCAATACGCATTAGCGAATAATACCGCGTGTCGATTGCTCGAGAGACTCAAGTAAAACCTTAACGACATCATCTTGTTCAGCCAAAACTCGAATTTCAACCAAAGCTTCTTCTAGTGTCAGCGTTTGGCGATAAAGTGCTTTATACGCTTTACGTAATAACTGAATTGATGCTTTTTCAAAACCGCGACGTTTTAAACCTTCGATATTAATACCGTGAGGCTCAACCGGGTAACCATTACAAATGATGTACGCAGGTATGTCTTTTAAAACTACAGAACCCGCACCCGACATTGAATGGCTGCCGATTTTACAGAACTGATGCACCTGAGTTGCACCGCCTAAAATAACGTAATCACCAATATGCACATGACCTGCCACATTAGTATCGTTAGCCATAATACAGTTATCACCCATAACTACATCATGAGCGATGTGGGTATTTATCATAAACAAATTATTACTGCCGACTTGGGTAATACCCTTATCTTGCGTCGTGCCACGATGAAACGTACACGCTTCACGAATAATATTATTATCGCCAATAATTAATTCAGTTGGCTCATCGGCGTATTTTTTATCTTGGCATTCTTCACCAATCGACGAGAACTGAAAGATTTTATTATTCTTACCAATTTTTGTTGGCCCTTTAACAATAACATGAGGGCCAATAACCGTTCCTTCGCCGATTTCTACACCCGGTCCAACCATGGACCAGGGGCCAATCTCTACACCGTCAGCAATGATTGCGCTGGGGTCGATTACGGCTCTGGGATCAATCATCTTTAAATATCCTTCTCTGCACAGGTGATTTCAGCACAACACACTACATCACCATCAACGCGGGCACGGCATGAAAACTTCCAAATACCACGCTTACTATTAACGTATTCAGCTTCTAAATGAAGCTGATCGCCCGGCACAACGGGCTTTTTAAAACGAACGTGATCGGCGCCGGCAAAATAATAACTTGTTTTGTCAGTGCGCTTCTCTCCCAACATGTGTAAACCTAAAATTCCTGCAACCTGCGCCATGGACTCGACGATTAATACGCCGGGCATAATCGGGTGTTGCGGAAAATGACCATTAAAAAACTCTTCATTAATCGTCACGTTTTTAATGGCTTTAATACTGCCAACATTAGGTCCTTCAATGTCGATAGTGTTCACGCGATCTACCAATAAAAATGGGTAGCGGTGAGGGAGTAACTTTTTAATACCTTGCACATCCAAAGCGGGCATCATTTTCACCTATTGGTTTTTTTCTAATTTCTTTAAACGTCTTGCCATATCATCTAGCTGACGGAAACGAGTCGCGCTTTTTCTCCATTCATTGGCAGGCATCATTGCCGTTCCCGATGAATATACACCCGCTTCTTTAATCGATTTTGAAACGAGTGTCATGCCCGTAATATGAACACCGTCGGTTATGTCTATATGACCAACAATGCCAACACCACCGGCAATCGTACAGTTTTTACCCAGCGTTGTGCTGCCCGCAATACCTGACGTTGCTGCGATAGCACAGTAATCACCAATAGCCACGTTATGAGCAATCATAACTTGATCATCAATTTTCACACCGTTACCAATCTGAGTATTACCCAGTGCGCCGCGGTCAATCGTTGTATTCGCACCAATCTCTACTTGGCTACCAATTCGAACTCCACCAAGTTGCGCTATTTTCACCCACTCACCTGCGTCTGGAGCAAAGCCAAAGCCATCAGCACCTAATACACAGCCTGAATGAATAATGCAGTCGTTACCGATTACCACATCGTGATACACCACAACATTCGCATGCAATATACATTGCTCGCCAATAATGGAGTGATCACTAATGACACTATTAGGGCCAATGCGCGTTCCAGCACCCACTTCCACGTACTCACCAATAACAACATTTGCGCCGATTGATGCATCTTCAGCAATACTTGCACTGCTCGCAATCGTCGCGGAAGGATGAATGAACGCTGCCTGGGTAGGCAGGTTATTAAATAATTGCGACAGCTTAGCAAAACCCACATAAGGGTTATTCATCACTAAAGCCGACACAGGACATTCTTCTTGCATATCGGGGTGTAAAATTACTGCAGCGGCCTGAGTTGTCGCTAATTGCTTTCGATAACTTGGGTTCGCCAAAAAAGTAACTTGCTCAGAACTGGCCAATTCCAAGGTCGAAATACCTGACACAGATATCTGATCATCATTGGTTGCTGAGCTCGCAACAAAAGTAGCGCCAATTTTTTCAGCAATATCTGCTAAAGAAATAGATCGTTGTGTCATGGTATTCACTAGCCTTTTATTCTGCACTTAGATCCAAGCCAACAGCCTAAATCTATTGCTCTGATTATTTTTTGTTTAATTGTTCAAGCAATAATTTAGTAATATCTGTACCTGGACCATTAAAGATAACCATTTCAGGACGTACAACTAGGTCATACTTGTTCTCATCGATAATCGTCTTTAACGCTTTCTGCATTTTTGGCTCCATTGCTTGGGCAAGCTGCTGTAACTCTTGCTGCTCTGCTTTTTGCATATTTTGACGATGAAATTTATACGTTGTCGCTTTTTCTTCAAAGCTATTTTTAAGCTTACGACGCTCGTCTTCGCTCATAATTTCGCCATCTTTAGCAATCTTATCCTGAATACCTTTCAGCTCAGTTTCTAGCTTACTGATAGTATCAATGTCATCTTGCTTAGCGGCACGAAATTTCTCAACAGCGATCTTAGCTTCATCCGATGCCAATACCGCGCGCTGCATATCAACAACGGCAATCTTCATTTCTGCCTGAGCAAAACTTGCAGCCATGGCCAATAGAGCTATTTGTAAAAAACGCATAATATTATCTTCCTAGTTATTATTAAAGTGGTTAGTTTATGAATTAATTTATTTAAAATACTTGCCCAAGAGAGAACTCAAACCCTTCAGTTCGATCATCTTCTTTATCATTTAATGGGAAAGAGTAAGTAAAGGTCAGCGGCCCAATAGCCGTTACCCAAGTCACGCCAACACCCGTACTTAAACGCAGCTCTGAAAGATCAATACCTTCATTGCAAAACGGATGACTCGTAAAATTAGGCGCTTCATTATCATTTGGCTTATAGCACTGGTCAGTAAATACATTACCCGCATCTAAGAAAAATACACTGCGCAATGAACTGCGATCTTCTATAAACGGGAATGGGAAAATTAATTCAGTGCTTCCTTCTACTAGTATATTACCACCCAAAGCTGTAGCACTCTCGACGTAGGCTGGCGCTTGTTCAATTGAACCATTAGCCGCATCTGTGACATACACAGGAGCATAACCTGCTGAGTTAACAGCACGAACGATATCGCCGTCGGCATTTTCATAATAAATATTACGGGCTGCACCACTGTCAACTACCGGACGTCCCAAGTTATCTGTCTCAAATACTGGATTACCATCATTATCCGTTTCTACAAGATCAACTAGATTATATTCAGGTAAACCTTGCGGCCCTAAAGAGCTAGTACGATACCCTCGAACTGAACCAACACCACCGGCACGGAAGTTTTTAAAGAAAGGCAGTTGGTTTAAGTCGCCAAAGCCATCGCCGTATCCTAACTCGGTACGGAAACGAAGAGACCAGTCTAGATTTAAAGGGATATAATAATCCGCTTTATAACCTAATTTGTAATAGGTCAAATCACTGCCAGGAATCGCTAAGTCAAACGATAAGCTTTGCTGAGCGCCATCGGTAGGAAATAGGCCACGGTTTAAATTCGACCACTTCCAACTTGAACCTAAAGAATACTCACGGAAGCGATCACCATTATCATCGATGAAACTTGAAATTTCTGCCGGTACGGTGGAGCCTTCAAACATTTCTGTTTCCGAGGCGCCCAAGGTAAAAGACAAACGCTCACGATTACTGATCGGATAGCCGAAAGAGACATTACCGCCTAGCGTATTAGATTGATAATCACTGGTAAACGATTGACTAGAGAAATCGGTTTTACGATAAAATAAGTTGAAGCCGCGGCTCACACCATCAATGGTGTAATAAGGATCTTGAAAGGAAAAATTATACGATTGTACGGTGCTGTTTTTTTGCAACGCTAAAGACATACGGTTACCCGTGCCTAAAAAGTTATTCTGGCTAATACTGGTACCTATAATAAACCCACTACCACCGGCATAACCCACATTAAAGTTCAAACTGCCACTGAGTTGCTCTTCAACACTGTAGTTCACATCAATTAAATCATCGGCCCCAGCAACCGCTGGCGTTTCAACGTTAACGCCTTTAAAGAAACCGAGTTGGTTTAAACGTTTTTTACCCGCTTCAATTTTTTCAGTTGATGCCCAACCACCTTCCATTTGTAACATTTCACGACGCAAGACTTCATCTAGCGTGCTTTCGTTACCTGCAAAGTTAATACGTCGAACGTAAGTTCGTTTGCCTGGTTCAACAAAGAACGTGATATCCACTTCTTTTGTTTCATCGTCAATTTTTGGAATACCATCAACCTTGGCAAAGGTATAACCGTCATTACCTAAACGCTTAATCATCAAGTCACTACTAAGCGTCACTTTTTGACGAGAGAAAACCTCACCTTCTTGAATAATATAAAAACGTTCTAATTCTTCTTCTGGTAAAACTAAATCACCCGCTAACTGCAACTCGCGCACATTATAAATATCACCTTCAGTAACGTTTATCGTGATGTAGACACCTTTTTTATTCGGCGAGACTGAAACTTGAGTTGATTCAATGTTAAAGCGAATATAACCCCGATTGAGGTAGTAAGACCTTAGAGTCTCTAAATCCCCAGAAAGTTTTTCACGCGCGTATTTATCATCACTGGCATACCAAGACCAAAAATTACTAGTTTGTAGCTGAAACGTTTTCAGCAATTCTTCATCACTAAATACGGAATTACCAATGATATTAACATGCTGGATCGAGGCAACAGTACCTTCGTCGACCTGAATAACTAATCCTACTCGGTTTCTCGGTAATGGAGTCACTTCGGTTTTAATATTGGCATCGTAACGGCCTTGTGCAACGTACTGACGCTCTAGTTCGAGTGAGATTCGCTCTAGAGTAGAACGCTTAAAAACCAATCCTTCCGCTAAGCCCGATTGCTTCAAACCGTCTTTTAACGCGTCACTGGTAATGGCCTGGTTGCCCTTAATTTCTAGCTGCGTAATGGTGGGTAATTCAACCACCTGCACAATTAACACATCACCATCTCGTTGCAATGATATGTCGTTAAATAATGCCGTTTTAAATAAACGCTTTGACGCGGTCGCTAACCGCTGGCTATCGACACTATCACCCACATCAATAGAGAAGGCTTCAAAAACCGTTCCCGCAGAGATACGCTGTAAACCTTCAACGCGAATGTCACTCACGACAAAAGACTCTGCAGCCGCTAAATGACTAAATACTGCTAAAAAACAGGTAAAAAACAAAACGCGCATATGCGATTCAATTCCAAAAAAAATTAGGCCACTATTATTAACAGTCTGTATAACACAGAACTATAAACGGCTGATGTCATTATAAAAAGCGATAACCATGAGACTCATTAACAGTACCATGCCAACCTGTACAGCCATTATCTGAGTTCGTTCAGATAATGCTCTACCTCGAATTGCCTCAATGGCATAAAACATAATATGACCACCATCCAATACAGGAATGGGTAATAAATTTAAAACACCCAACGAAACACTTAATAACGCTAAAAATCCAATAAAGGCCTGTAAACCATTACTCGCTGAAGAGTCCGCTACTTTAGCAATGGTAATCGGTCCACTCAAGTTCTTGACCGAAAGATCGCCCGAAATCATCTTCCAAAGTGACTCTAAAGTGAAAACAATCAGTTGTTGCGTCTTAATCGTCGCTTGAACTAAGGAATCAATCGGGCCTAGTTTTGTGACCGCTATCCAATCACTCGGTATTTCAGGTATGGCAGAGGGGTCTATCCCAGCTCCGACATAACCAATTGTTTTACCATTTTCAATACTTTTAAGAGCAGGAATTAATTGAATAGAAAGCTCTTTGCCATCACGTTCAATCAACAGATCCATGGACTGCTCTGGATTATCACGCACAACCGCAACCCAGTCACGCCAATCTGCTATCTCAATAAAGGTATCAGCACCAATAATACCCACAACTTTGTCGCCTGCAACAAGTCCAGCTTGAGCAGCAGCCCCTTTTTCAACCACCTGCCCGATGATAGCTTCAATCGGTAACTGTCTTGGCTGAATACCTAGCGCTTTCATTGGATCAGGCGCTTCCTGCTCCGTTAACCAGCGCTCAATAGGAATACGTATACTGCGCTGAACTTGCTGACTATCTTCAACAACTAAAGGCAACTCAGTCGTCTCACCAATAAAGGAAATTAACTGCCAAGAGACTTCCTGGAAACTGTCTACCGCCACATCTGCAACCGCAACAATGCGATCACCGGCTTGTAAGCCTTGCTCATACGCAGGGCTGTTCTCTTCGACTTGGCCTAATACAGGAACCAAGCCTGAAGTACCCATCATGAAAATCGACCAGTAAGCAAATACCGCAAAGATGAAATTCGCAATAGGCCCAGCACTGGCAATCGCAATGCGCTGCCAAACTGTTTTCTGATTAAAGGCTTGATGCAACTCTTCAGGCTTCACGTCGCCTTCTCGCTGATCCAGCATTTTAACATAACCACCCAGCGGAATCGGTGCAATTGAGAATTCCGTGCCCAACTTATCAGTATACGACCACAGAGGCTTTCCAAACCCAACGGAAAAACGTAAGACCTTAACCCCACAGCGACGCGCAACCCAAAAATGACCAAATTCATGGATCACTACGAGAATACTAATGGCTAAAATAAACGATAATAAGGTGCTCATGACAGACCTACTCTTTGCTTACTGTTTTTAAAATCCGTCAATACACGATTTGCTTGCTCTCTAGCCCACTGATCTGCAGCTAATACATCTTCTAAAGACTGAACAGCTTTGTCAGGACAAACAGCCATAACTTTTTCAATCAACATTGGGATAGCTAAAAAGCCAATTTGTTCCGACAAAAAAGCCGCAACTGCAATTTCATTAGCCGCGTTCAATACCGCGGGGGAAATCCCACCGCGCTTAAAAGCCGCTTTAGCCAAGTTTAAGCAGGGGAAGGTTTCATGATCAGGTGCGACAAAATCAAGCTGAGCAATCTCAAATAAATCAAGATGCTTAACACCCGCATCAATACGCTCAGGCCATGCCATACCGTAAGCTATGGGAGTTCGCATATCGGGCTGTCCCAACTCAGCAATCACCGAACCATCGTTATACTGCACCATGGAATGGATAACACTTTGAGGATGAACAACCACCTGTATTTGATCGGCTCGACAATTGAATAAGAAACACGCCTCAATCAACTCCAACCCTTTATTCATCAAGGTGGCGCAATCAACAGAAATTTTTGCGCCCATTGACCAATTTGGATGAGCAACGGCTTCGGCTGGGGTAACATCAACCAACTCTGCTTTCGTTTTATTACGAAAAGGACCACCCGAAGCCGTTAATAAAATTTTCTCAATACCGTGCTGTGAAAAATCGCCCTGATAATTGGCCGGCAGGCTTTGAAAAATAGCATTATGCTCGCTGTCGATCGGTAATAGCTCAGCACCATTATCACGAATAGCTTGCATAAATAACGGACCCGCCATCACCAAAGCTTCTTTATTGGCTAGCAATACTCGCTTGCCAGCCTTTGCAGCGGCCAACGTTGGCAATAAACCCGCAGCACCAACAATCGATGCCATCACCATATCGACATCTGGATCTGAAGCAACGCGCGCAAGTGCCTCTTCACCCACCAATACCTGACAATCAAAATCTTGGCTATTTTTCGGCACTTGAATCAATAAGTCACGGGCTTGCTCAGCGGTAGAATCATCAGGAACCACTATAAAACGAGGAGAAAACTCAAGCGCAGCTGCAACAAGTTTTTCTATACGAGAAAAACCCGTTAGCGCATAAACGCGGTAACGAGTCGGGTGACGACGAATAACATCTAGGGTACTGCTACCAATTGAGCCTGTTGCGCCTAATACGGTAATCCACTGGCTCATTATTGCTCGCTCATAATTTAATATTCAAAAGATTATCAATCAGCAACTAGAGTGCCAACTGCCAACCGAATAACAGCATAAAAAAAGCAAACACAGGTACTGCGGACGCCATACTATCAATGCGATCTAACACTCCGCCATGTCCAGGTAATAGCTGTGAGCTATCTTTAATACCACGATGACGTTTCATCATACTTTCAACTAAGTCACCCATTACAGAAATAATGGCTGTTATAAATGTCATCACGGCCAGCAATGCAAAATCAGCCATCGTCATCGGACGTAACCACTGGTGAACACACAGAGAAAAGATAACCGCAATCAAACCAGTGGTGGCCAAGCCGCCCCAAAAACCGGCCCATGATTTACCGGGACTCACACTCGGTGCTAGCTTTGCCTTGCCCCAAGTTTTGCCTGCAAAATAAGCCCCTGTATCAGCCCCCCAAATAAGCAGCATAACGTAGACGATTATTAATGAACTGTGCTCCTGACTCTTCAATGTCATAAAGCCAACCCACATAGGAATCAAAACCAATAAACCTAATACTGCACGTACCGGCCTAGCCTGCCAAAGAGCAACTTTTTTAGGATATTGCATCACTAATACAGAGGCAATTAACCACCAAAAAGCGCCGATAGCTAAAATCAAGGATGCAAGTTCAGCATGCTTCGCCATGCAATAACCCGTCACAAAAGTACTCGCTGCGACTAACACTGCGTAACCAATACGGACAAGCGGGGAAGTATAGCCTGATAAATTTGCCCATTCCCACGCGGCAACCGTAACAATAAAACCAATAAAGTAAGCAAACTGCTCTATCGGTAAAAAGAAAATTCCGCCAATCATAAGTGGCGCTAAAACTAATGCTGTAATAAGACGTTGCTTAAACAAACTACTACCCTTCTGTTAGCTGATCATCGGTCCGTCCAAATCGCCTAATTCGATTAGCGAAAGCGGCCAATGCTTTTTTATATTCTTGTTGTTTGAAATCAGGCCAAAGCGCATCTGAAAAATAGAATTCAGAATAAGCAGTTTGCCACAGCATAAAATTACTGATGCGCTCTTCACCGCCAGTACGAATCATCAAATCCGGCGCTGGGAATTCATTCAGCCAAGTATATTTATGAAATACTTGTTCATTGATGTCATCTGCGCTCAGCTTACCAGCTTCCACATCTTGAGCAATACGTTTTGCCGCCTGGGCAATATCCCACTGACCACCATAATTAGCCGCAATAACGAGAGTCATGCGATCATTATTTTTGGTAAGTTGCTCTGCATCAGAAATAAGAGTTTGAATTTTGTTCTGAAACGCCGATTTATCCCCCATAACAACTAGACGGATATTATTTTTATGCAGTTTCTTCACTTCTCGCTCTAACGCAATGATAAAGAGCTGCATTAAAGCATTCACTTCTATTTCTGGGCGTCGCCAGTTTTCACTGCTGAAAGCGAATAAAGTTAAGACCTCAATACCTTGCTCTGCAGACGTTTCAACGACCGCACGTACTGCATCAACACCCGCTTTATGCCCGGCAACACCAGGCATTAGACGCTTCTTCGCCCAACGGTTATTACCATCCATGATGACAGCAACATGGCGGGGAACTCCCCCCTCCACAGCTGTATTTTCCGAAATACTTGTCGACATTTTTTTGCCTTAAAGTTTCAATACAGGTTAAACCTGCATCAAATCCTTTTCTTTAGCGGCCAATACCGTTTCAATTTCAGCAACGTACTGATTAGTCAATTTTTGAACCTGATCTTGACCCGCACGTTCTTCATCTTCAGAAACTTCTTTCTCTTTCAAAAGATCTTTGATCATGCCATTAGCATCACGACGGATATTACGAATTGAAATTCGACCCTTCTCAGCTTCAGCACGTGCTTGCTTGATAAACTGCTTACGCGTTTCTTCAGTCAAAGCTGGCATAGGCACACGAATTTTATCACCTGTCGTCGACGGGTTAAGACCCAAGTCAGACTTCATAATGGCTTTTTCAATCGCTGGAATTAAAGGTTTTTCCCATGGCACAATTGCTAAGCAGCGACCATCTTCTACGTTGATATTGGCAAGCTGTGAAAGTTGCGTAGGAGAGCCGTAATAATCAACCATCACACCTTCTAAAATAGAGGGATGCGCACGACCGGTACGAATTTTTTTGAAGGCATCAACCATAGCGCCTACACTTTTCACCATGCGCTCTTGCGCATCATTTTTAATATCATTAATCATTATTAGCTTTCCTCATTGACAATTAGGGTGCCTACATCGCTACCCATGATAATCTTCGCTAAGTTACCTGCCTCATGCATATCATAAACACGCAAAGGCATGTTGTGATCTTGCGCCAAGCAAATAGCGGTCAAGTCCATTACACCCAACTGCTTATCCAGCACTTCGGTATAGGTTAATGTATCGTATTTTACAGCTTCTGGGTCTTTCTTAGGATCGGCAGTATATACGCCATCCACATTGGTGCCCTTAAGAACCACTTCAGCATTAATTTCAATACCGCGCAAACACGCTGCAGAATCGGTAGTAAAAAACGGGTTACCGGTGCCCGCAGAAAAAATAACAACCTGGCCATTGTTCAGACCACGCATTGCTTTACGACGATCGTAATGCTCTACAATACCACTCATTGGAATCGCAGACATAACACGTGTCGTAATATTTGAACGCTCTAGCGCATCACGCACAGCCAAAGCATTCATTACCGTAGCCAACATACCCATATGGTCGCCAGTAACTCGATCTAGGCCGGCTTCACTTAACGCTTTACCACGGAATAAATTACCACCGCCAATTACTATCCCGACCTGCACACCAATACCTACCAGCTGACCAATTTCAAGCGCTATACGGTCTAAAACTTTTGGATCAATACCAAAACCCAGCTCTCCCATTAGCGCTTCACCGCTCAATTTAAGAAGAATGCGTTTGTATCTAGGGGTGCGTTGTTCAGCCATAGCCAACTCCAGTGGTGTCATCAATATAATTTGGGGGTGACAAAAACCATTTCAGGCTTTCAAAAAAATGCCGGGTTACCCCGGCATTTTTAGAATTCTCTCACATTACAAGAAAGAATTCCCAGTCAATTCAATCAGAATTAACCCTTAAGTTGAGCAGCAACTTCTGCAGCAAAATCAACTTCAGCAACTTCAACGCCTTCACCAACAGCAATACGCTGGAAAGAAACGATAACAGCACCGGCGTCTTTCGCAAGCTGGCCAACAGTGATATCAGGATTCTTAACAAAAGGCTGATCCGTCAAGCTAGACTCTTTTAAGAACTTGCTAATACGACCACCCATCATTTTTTCAACGATAGCGTCTGGCTTACCCGCCATATCAGGCTGAGCTTTAATAATTTCTTTTTCTTTAGCTACAAGGTCTGCAGGCATATCAGCCGCATTAACCACAACTGGGCTTAGTGCAGTAATGTGCATAGCAATGTCTTTAGCTACTTCTTCGTTTCCGCCCTGAAGGCCAACGATTGCCGCTAGTTTACCGTTAGAGTGAACATAATGGCCTACTACGTCAGCCTCTAAAGTAAAGATGCGACGAACTTCAATTTTTTCGCCAATTTTCTGAACTAAAGCTTCACGAGCTGATTCAAGCTCACCCGCCATTACTGTCGCAATGTCAGTTTCTTTAGTTTCAGCAACTTTAGCAACAACCTTGTCAGAAAAACCTAGGAAGTTAGCATCGCCTGCTGCGAAATCTGTTTCAGAGTTAACTTCAACAGCAAAGATAGCATTGCCATTGGTAGCAACAAATACCTTACCTTCAGCCGCAGTACGATCAGCTTTCTTAGCCGCTTTTAGGCCAGAGTTCTTACGTAGGTCTTCAATCGCTAGATCGATATCACCTTCGCTAGCCGTCAAAGCTTTTTTACATTCCATCATACCCAAGCCAGTGCGCTCGCGTAATTCTTTAACCAATAGTGCAGATATACGTGCCATAGGAAGAGTCCTTAATGTCCAGTATTTATATAAAGTACAAAGCCTCGTTTCTCAACAAAGCTTTAAAATAATGATCAAAAAAAAAGGGGCAAGCCCCTTTTTTTTGATGAAGCTTAGAAATTACTCAGCCGCTGGCTCAGCTTTCTCTTCAACAACTTCGCCTTTATCAGCAGCCGTTGCTTGCTTGCCTTCAAGAACCGCGTCAGCTACTGCTGTTGCGTAAATCTCGATTGCACGGATCGCATCATCGTTACCAGGAATAACGTAATCGATACCATCTGGGTTAGAGTTAGTATCAACGATACCAACAACTGGGATACCCAATTTATTTGCTTCTTGAATCGCGATGCGCTCGTGGTCAACGTCGATTACGAAAACAACATCAGGCAAACCGCCCATGTCTTTGATACCACCGATAGAACGCTCTAGCTTGTCCATTTCGCGGGCACGCATCAAAGCTTCTTTCTTAGTCAACTGCTCAAAAGTACCGTCTGCTTTTTGAGCTTCTAAATCGCGAAAACGCTTAATAGATTGACGAATAGTTTTGTAGTTAGTCAACATACCACCCAACCAGCGGTGAGCAACGTATGGCTGGCCAGCACGCTCTGCTTGTTGTTGGATGATTTTACTTGCTGCACGCTTAGTACCAACAAACAATACTTTGTTGTTGCCTGAAGTGCGGCTTTCAATCAACTTCAATGCATTGTTTAATGCAGGAACAGTGTGTTCCAAGTTGATGATATGAATCTTATTGCGAGCACCAAAGATGTATTTACCCATCTTAGGGTTCCAATAACGAGTTTGGTGTCCAAAGTGAACGCCTGCTTTAAGCAGGTCACGCATACTTACTTGCGCCATAATATAACTACCTTAATTAAATTTGGGTTGAGCCTCCACCCATCCAATACTGCGACCTTTCGGCACCCCGCAACATCGTTATGATGAGTGTGTGTATTATTTACTGATCAAGTATCAAACAAAGCATCTAAGAACGTATTCGTAAATACTGAGGTAAGATAGGCCTAATCAGCGGCGCTTTATACCATTAATTGAGATGAAAATAAAGAAAATTCCATCTCAATATCTATTTTAAATAGCCTTCTTACATGTCATATTTGCCCCATTTATAAAAGCTTAAGATGAGCGTACAATGATCCAATTAATGGGTATCACACGTAAGCTAAGTGAAACTAATCAATCGTATAAGCGACAGTGTAAGCGAATAAATATGTCAAAATTTGTTAAAACAGCTGAAGAAATCGAAAAAATGCGCATTGCCGGACGATTGGCTGCGGAAGTATTGGAAATGATCGAAGAGTATATTGTAGTGGGTGTCACCACTGACGAACTCAATACGATCTGCCATAACTACATCGTTGACGTTCAAGAAGCTATTCCAGCCCCTCTCAACTACCATGGTTTCCCTAAGTCTATTTGCACTTCCGTGAACCACGTCATCTGCCACGGCATTCCAAATGATAAAGCCTTAAAAAAAGGCGATATTATTAATATCGACATTACTGTTATTAAAGATGGCTATCATGGTGATACCAGTAAAATGTTCTTTATTGGTGAAGCAAGCGCGCCACTTCAACGCTTAGTCGATATCACACAAGAGAGCATGTATAAAGCCATCGCCTTAGTTAAGCCAGGCTGCCGCTTAGGCGATATTGGCGCTATTATTCAGCAGTACGCTGAAAGTAATCACTACTCTGTTGTGCGTGAATATTGCGGCCATGGTATTGGCAGCGAATTCCACGAGGATGGTTTTCAGGTTCTGCATTATGGTAAAGCCGGCACTGGTATGGAATTATTACCGGGCATGACCTTCACCATCGAACCAATGATCAACCAAGGCAAACGCTTTAATAAACAACTACCTGATGGTTGGACAGTGGTTACTAAAGACCGCAAGCCTAGTGCACAATTTGAACACACCTGCTTAGTCACCGAAGATGGGGTCGATGTATTAACCCGTCGTAAAGAAGAGACTCAATATTGGTAAGTGAGTCTTTCATTCACTGGCTTAAAATAGCAGGTATCACAATCGGTTTAACAATCAGCTTCATAACAGTAACAAGTTAGGGTATAGATTTTGACAACGATGGCCGTAAATCAGACGACTTTAGAGCTTCCAAGCATCGATAACGAAGCGTTACTTGAGCAATTAAATACGGCCATCTCACCCCTCCCCATAATCAAACCGCTGCTCGCCGATATAAAACAACAATGCCATAACTATTTTCGTGCCACACTAGACGCGGCAACCCTCGTTGCTCATCGATCAAAACTCATCGATCAAATTTTATTTTGTTTGTGGCAAAACTCAGGATTCAATGACAATCCTAATAGCAAAGACAGCATATCGCTACTCGCTGTGGGTGGCTACGGGCGCGCCGAGCTGCAACCACACTCCGACATTGATCTATTAATTGTATTAGAAAACGAAGCCGCATTCGATGAACATAAAGAAGCCTTACAAAGCTTTATCACCCTACTCTGGGACTTAAAACTGGATATTGGCCATAGCGTTCGCACATTGGACGAATGCGTTAGCGAGGCAAAAAAAGACCTCACTATTATTACCAACATGATGGAAGTTAGAACCATTGCTGGCAATGAGTCACTACTACTGCAACTGCAAGAGAAAACAGATCCTCGCATAATCTGGTCTGGCCCTGAGTTTTTTGCAGCCAAATGGGAAGAGTTAAAAAAGCGCCATGCAAAGCATGAAGATACAGAGTACAACTTAGAGCCCAACGTAAAAAACTCACCAGGCACTTTACGCGACATCCAAACCATTAACTGGATGGCGATGCGACACTTCCGACACGAAGAATTGGAAGAGTTAAAACAATATAAATTTTTAACTCAATTTGAATTAGATCAATACAAACGCAGCACTGAATTTTTGTGGCAGCTTCGATACGCTTTACATATGGTCACGAACAGGGAAGAAGATCGCCTATTATTTGATTTACAAAAAGAGATTGCCGAGATTTTAGGCTTTCGTGATGATGAAGAAATGCTCGGCGTCGAACATATGATGCTGCAATTTTATCGTCATCAACTTGCACTTACCGAGCTCACCGACATTCTTCTTTACCATATTAAAGACGATGTTTTTGGCGACAGTGGCCAAGATCAAATTGAACCGATTGACGATGATCTTTATATTTTTAATGGTCACATTCGACTAACCGACCCAAAAAGAATTGCCGACAAGCCTGAACTTCTATTACGTATATTTGTTGAGTTTGCTAAGCGCGATAATATTGAAGGAATGCACTCAAGCACCATCAGAGCATTACATGATCATCGAGAATTAATTGATCAAGACTTTCGCGAGAAGCCTTTGCATAATGATCTTTTTATGCAATTTCTTAGAAACAATCTAGAAATTTCCAGCACATTAAAACGCATGATGCGCTACGGTATTTTAGGCCGCTATATTCCTGATTTTGGCAGTATCATTGGTCATATGCAGTATGACTTATTTCATATTTATACCGTCGATGAGCATAGCCTTCGAATGGTGCAAATGTTGCGTAGGTATCGCCATGCGGATGAAAAAGAACACTTCCCTGTTGCTTACAACTTAATCCATAAAATCAAACGCAAAGAAGTTTTATACATCACAGCCATTCTCCATGATGCAGGTAAAATGCATCGTGGAGATCATGAAGTTGTAGGGGCTGAAATCGCCAAAGCGTTTTGTCGACAGCACAAACTTAGCCAGTACGATGCTGACATGGTGGAATGGCTAGTACGCAATCACCTGCTAATGTCACAAGCCTCTCAAAGAATTGACATCAACAATCCAGAAGACATTCACCACTTTGCACTTGAAGTTGGTGACATGGATCACCTGCAACATTTATTTCTAGTGTCCATCGCCGACATAAACAGCACCAACCCAAAACTATGGACTGGCTGGCGTGCAGAGCAAATGCGCACACTGTATTACAATACAAAACAAGCATTCCGCCGGGGCTTAAATAATTCAATGGGTAAAGAACAGCTCATTAGTGCCATTCAATGCGAAGCTATTTACGAATTAGAAAAACTCGGCATCGATGAAGATCATGCTCGTACAATATGGGCTGAACCAGGAGATGACTACTTCCTACGAGAAGGTACTGAGAATATCGTTTGGCATACTCAGATCATTACTGACCACGGCTTTAGTGAATCTCCCTTAGTCGCTATTAAAGAAACGAGTGATATCGATTTTGAGGGGGCAACTCAAATCTTTATCTTTATGAAAAACCATCCCAATTTATTTGCAGTCACTACAGCGACCTTAGATCAGCTGAATCTTAGTATTCAAGACGCTCGCATCATGACATCAAATAATCGCAATGCCGTTGATACCTATATTGTATTAGACGAGAACGGGGATGCCATTGGCAACGATCCTGCACGAATTGATCAGATCAAAAAAACGTTAACTCATGCGCTCTCCACACCCGAAGAATACAGCTCAGTTATTCAACGCCGTACACCTCGCCAACTGAAGCATTTCCAGGTCCCAACTCAAGTGACACTCAGTAATGATCCCGTCATGATGCGAACCGTATTAGAAGTCATTGCAGCGGATCGTCCGGGCCTACTAGCACGCATGGGGGAGTTTTTTATGACGCATAATTTACTCATGCACAGTGCTAAAATCATGACAGAAGGCGAACGCATTTCTGATATATTCTTTATCTCCGACTGCAATGATAAGCCCATCAGTGACCCTGACTTGTGCCTGCATATTCAAGAAGAGATCTGTGAAATTTTAGATCAGCAAGTAGAAGCACAACAAAAGATATAAGTTGGCCGCTTTATAAGCGGCCAGACAATAATATTAAACCAGATCGATTGATTCTAAATTAAAGTAAAACAATGTTCCGTCAGCAGAGGTTTCAAATTGTATTTGGCTATTCAGTCGCTTCAGAGCCACATCAACAAAACGCAAACCAAGACCGATTCCTTGCGCTTTTTTTGTATTACTATCCTCTCCTCTTGAATAAGGCTTGAACAAACGGCTTGATAACTCATCTGGAATTCCAGGTCCTTCATCACCCACCCCGACCTGTAAAAGAGTATTTTGTAAAACCCGCACTTTCAATAAAACGCGACTATCATTAGGGCTGTATTTAATCGCATTACTGACCAAGTTGAGTAAAATCCTTTCAAGTAGCTCACCATTGGTCAATACCCAATAATCACCATCAATATCTATTTCGAGCTGAATCGACTTCTCTTGCGCTTGGTGATAAAGCGTATCGAACGCATTTTGTGCGACAGAATAAAGGTCCACTTCATATAACAAAACCTCCTCATCACTTTCTACTTTTGCCAGCTCTAAAAACTGCTCTGAAAAATCCAATCCCCGTCGGCTGTACTGATCAACCTTATCAATTAAATCTTCGACATCTAAAGACGCTGACTTCCTGTTGCGCAACTGATTAACCAATGCCTGCAATGAGGCCATGGGAGAGCGTAAGTCATGAGAAAGAAAATCAATCATCTCACTGCGACTTCTATGAGCTTGCTTTACAGTACTGATATCGGTGATATTGAAAACTAATAAAGGCGCTAAAGGTGAGAGGCTAGCATCCACCTTATCTTGAATACAGCGAATACTCACAGATAAATCTTTTTGTCCTATCTTCGCTTCGACAGTAACAGAGCTTTGCAATAAAACGGCATCTCGTAAAAGCCCTAACCACTCACCTTTAATCAAGGTAATTGACTGGAATAACAAATCCGTATCAAAGACATCAATTTTTATTAGCTCACTCAACGCTTTATTACTGAATAAAACCTTACCCGTAAGATCAGATACTAAAATACCTGCCGAAACGCCCTCAATACTCTCTTCGAATAATGAATGTGTCATTGATAGCTGCTGCTGAAAACCGCTAATTAATGATAACTGCTGTGTAAATACATCATTTGAAGATTGTGACTGATGAATAACTTTTAATTCATCACGCTGCTTTTGTAATAGCAGCTGTTTTAATATGTTTAACTTATGCCGCTCTAATGACGTAAATTCTTTAAAATTTAACAATAAGATTTTTTCTTCACTATTAAGTAACAATTTTAATTTTTTGGTAATCGTATCGACAGAGTCATAAGCAGATAATGTTGCTTGCTCTGAAAGATCCGAATCAAAAGACAATATTTGATAATCATCGATCTGCATCAACCTAAGAAAGGCGTTGAGGTCGTCCTCAGTATCCAAACCATGATAATTTGGCAAACGAAACGCTTCCGTATCTTGCTGTCGCTTTAACTGATTAACTTGTTGTCGAAGATAGTTAAATAATCGACTTAAGCGCAATAAATTCCATATAAAAGGAATAGTAAGAAGAGCAATTATTAAACCCGCACTTCTATACCAATAACCCTGATACAACAATCCGTAACTTAATAACCAAGCCAATAAAATACACACCAGAGTGACCGCAAACTGTTGAATCCCTGATAACTTGGGCATGAGATACAAAGCAACAAGTACAAACACTGTATTAATAATCAAAGACAGTAGATTAGGAAGTGGACTTATTAACTGGCCATTATCAAGCGCCTGGTAAACGTTTGCATTAATCTCAACCGCAGGCGTTTGCCTTCCACCATCATTAGTTGGAATCAATAACGGGTCTCCCATTGATGTCGCTGTCATGCCAACAAATACAGTGCGTTGTGAAAATGTTTCTGCTGGCACCAGACCTGTTAATACATCAACAAACGATACCCTTTGAAAATCCCCTTTAGTAATAAAAGGAATAAATACATCATCTAAATTTAATTCTAATAACGGGGAATAAGGTTGGTTAAACAAAAAACTGGCAAATGAGAAATGTGGCCAACGCTGCTCTTTAAATCGATCCATCAAACGAATTGAGCGCAATGTCCCATCTTCATCTAAATAGGTATTAACATGCCCCAATCCAGAATATTTCCTAAAAGCCAGTGCTGGCAGGACTTCTGAAACATCATCTTCTTTTAATAAACGATCAAAGTACAAAGGCAAAATCGTTCGCCCACTGCTTTCAATAGCACCAGATAACAGTTGATCATTTATATCTTCGGGATTTGAATTGGAAAAGATGATGTTGTAAGCAATAACACCGGCATCTGCCTGGGTTAACAGATTAATCATCTGAGCATGATAACTTCGTGGCCATGGCCAGTCGCCGAGCAAAGAGAGGCTTTGCTCATCAATTTCAATTATGAGTATTTTATCGTCAGCAGGCTGCGAAAAATTCTGTATATGACTGTCATAAATAGAGTAGTCAAAGCCTTGAGTCCAATCCCAATATTGATTGCTATTAACTTGGAGTAATATAATTAGTCCTAGAATTAATAGTGGCCAATCAAAGCGATTCGTTGTTGAATTTTTCAACAAAGCTAACATTCAAGTCTTAGCATCTAAGGAAAATTTATTTTCAAACGACGATTTCGTCCTTCGAATCCTTGGGAGTCAACACCTCGAATTAGCAATTCAAAGCGACCCGAATCTAAATCCTGTAATTTAAATTTTGTTTCAGTAGTACTTTTTTGCCACATTTGGTTATCTTCAGTCATGAGCGTAACCTGATAAGAAACAGCCCCCTTAATAGGTTTCCATTGAACGTCATAAGGCAGTTGAAAACTTCGCGCTCCATTAATTTCTAATAAAGGCCGAGGTAATAATACAACAGGATCATAAACGCCCTCATCTTCAACCGCCATTACCGCCTGACCTGCGATAATATTTTGTTTATTATTATCAGATACAACTTCAAGCGCGCCAGTTAATAACTCTGTTCTCATAACAGCGCGGCCATTATCATTTTTCTCGTTCGCAACTCGAAACTCTGTTCCTCTTACCGCAGCAACTGCCGCGGGTGTAACGACTTCATAACGACTATTTTCATTACTGATTTTTTCAACCTGAGCTTTCACTCGACCTTTTAATAACTCCACCCGAGTATTAACCAATTGACTCGGGTCATAAAACTGAAGAGTTTCCATGCGAATAGTACTGTTTGCTTTTAGCAGCAATCTAGATTGATCGGCAAATTTAATCATTGCACTGCCATTAAGTGCTTGCACAACATCTTGTTGATTAAGTAGATCACCAACGATTAAGCTTCGCTGTTCTTTGGATGTATTTCGCGTCACACTCACCTGCCCTTCTACAGCAATAACCAATGCCGTTGTAGGATGATCTGACAACCACTCTTTAGGTATACGTATGATCGATTTTGGAGGAAGGTACTTAGGATTTTTTAGTTGGTTATAGACAACCAATTTTTTCCAACATAGAGGATCACTAACATAAGTTTTGCAAATCCCCCAAACCGTATCGTTTTTCTTTACCGTATAACGCAAATCGCCGGTATCTGAACTGGCAAAAGAAACATTAACTAGCAGTAAAGCGCACACTGTAGAGATTAATAATCGCTTTATTGCTTTCATTTTACATCCTCATTTATATTGTTTTTGAACTTCATGCTATTCGACCCTTTCTAGCCGATAGCCATGCTGGTAAATAGTTTTAACTCGAAAGCCACTTTCTGGTGAAATCCCGAGAGCCTTACGAACACGACTAACATGAACATCAACTGTACGCGTATTAAGATCTGACGAAATGCCCCATACTGTTTCTAATAAAAAACTGCGTGAGAGAATACGGCCAATATTATCAAATAAACAGCTGGCAACCTCAAAGTCTTTATCAGTCATATTGACAGGCTCACCATTTACCAATGCAACTTTGTTACTCAAGTCAAAACGATATGGGCCATGCTCAATCATTTTGTCTTCTTGCATGCCTTGTGATCGACGTAATAACGCGCTGATACGTGCTTTAAGCTCAATACGCAATAACGGCTTCCGCATGTAGTCATCAGCACCTAACTCTAACGCCTGTACAACGTCAGCTTCAGTATCTCTCATTGAGCAAAATAAAATAGGTAGATCTTGATGATACTTACTGCGTATTAATTTAATCGCATCGAGGCCTGACATATCGGGTAATTCCCAATCAAGCAATGCAATATCAAAGTCCTCGTCTCTAAGCCTATTCAATAAAGCCTGAGTTCGAGAAAAATGCTCATAAGCATAACCAAACTCTTCAAACCAACCAATAACCATTTTTGCTTGTTCAAGGTCATCTTCTAAGTAAGCGATTTTCATAGGATTAGACTTCATAGTGACCTCCCTGCTTAACGACATTAATGCTGTTAAACCTTAATGCCGTTAAGTAGGTATGCTTGTTTTAATTAGTTGTTAAAATAAATTCAACGCGACGATTCTTTGCACGGCCAATTTTTGTTTCATTGTCAAAAACAGGCTTTTCTTCTCCATAACCAACGGCAGACATTCGACTAGAATCAATTCCTTTATCAGTTAGATATGAAACTACTGATTCAGCGCGCTTCTGCGATAGGTTTTTATTATAAATAGCACTACCAGTATTATCACTGTGCGCTTGAATTTCAACGTTAACAGCAGTACTAACAGCTAATAACTGTGCCACTTTATCCAATTCATTCTTACTTGTCTGAGTTAAATTATCAGAATTCGAGTCAAACTGTACATTAGAAATCACGCCATCCATAACGCTTTTACTAATAACACTTTCTCTCTTGGCAGCCTTTTTATTTTCTACAACGACACAACCGAACTGATCAACTGCCGCATTTTTAGCCGTATCAGGACACTGGTCTTCATCATCTAATAATCCATCTAAATCAGAATCAAGGACAACCGGTAATAATACAGCCACTTTTGGACCTGCTGCTGTTTTAGGCAACTGCTCTACCATCGCAACAAATTCTTTTTGCGTCGATCGTTTTGAACTGAAACCAAAACGCTTAATTAGGTTCAACGAAAGTAACGAAGCATCCGCATTATATGACTCGAACTCAAAGCGTACGCTAAATTTTTGTGGTAAATACACTTCTGCACCCAAACCACCAAATAACTTTCTTAGGCCATCATTTTCATCAACATTACCACGACTATACGTGTCCGTATGATTTAAACCAGCCTTAGCGTATAAAGCAATACTACCAGGTAGGCGCTCTTCACCTTTCGCCCAATAATGAAAAATAGCGTCTGCACCTGCCATACGGTAACCGATTTCAGCATTTGGGCTCAGATCTGTACTGCCTAAATCACTATAATAAGCTTCAATAGAAATATACTCATTTAAATCCAGACCACCGGTTAATTTCCAAGATGTTTGCGAAAAATCATCAATGGTAAAGCCTTGATCCTTGACGTGCTGAGGACTTATATCACTCTGACCGATACCAGCACCAACATAAGCATCCATCTCATTCCACCATTCTGCATTTGCTGAAAATGACAACGCAGATGACGCAATTAACGCCGCTCTTAATCCTGTAAATAAAGCTGCTGGAGATACATTTAGAGGGGTTTTAAATAATAGATTTTTGAATGACATTCTGAACTATTCCATTTGGGTTTTTAATGTACGAACCGACCTAAATCATTACTTCTTAGATCTAGAGATTTTCTGTCGCGCATACTAACAACGTAATATTATGTAATGCTGATTCTTTTACATTCTTAGAGATTATTTTACAGTTAAATGCGCTAATACATCCTACACAAGGCTAAAACCCAAATATCTAAGCATAATTTCTCAGAAACTATTATCCGCCATTTTAGCCATATATAAAAATACATAAGCGTAAAATTACATTTAGTTACATGGACATCTTAAAAATGTCAATATAATGACTGGATAGCTGACTTCACAAAGTGACCTAATTGAATCTAATTTGTCACTGTTATTCCTATTTTCATCTTATGATTGAGAATTAAAAAAAAGGGTGGGGGTGAATCGCCTCTAGTTTTCTAGACACTGCTTTGTTTCAAAAAATAGTTCTTTTCATATTGCATTGGCGACAAGTCATTATTATTTCCATGACGTCACTTCGCCTTTTGGCTTACGTCGCCAGCAGGCCATCGTTATTGCATTAAGTACCAAATCTGTATTAATACGACTTCCCATAGACCAGCCAATTACTTGTCGTGAAAACAGATCAATGATCACTGCAAGAAAAAGCCACCCTTCTTGTGTACGAATATAAGTAATATCTGTAACCCAGACAGTATTTGGTTTTTCGACATTAAATTCACGATTAAGTAGATTCGGTACAACGGTCGATAAGTCACCACCTCCATAGTTATTTTTTCTCTTAT
The DNA here is from genome assembly GCA_000967895.1 of Oleispira antarctica RB-8. Classification (GTDB taxonomy): domain Bacteria; phylum Pseudomonadota; class Gammaproteobacteria; order Pseudomonadales; family Oceanobacteraceae; genus Oleispira; species Oleispira antarctica. Next base: position 1,079,431 of record FO203512.1, on the reverse strand, counting down.
AGCCTCGCTGAGCTTGAAGTCCTTCGGTTCGCATCAGGCGATATACACGATTTTTACCGCACTGATCACCTCCGGCTAGTAAGTCTTTATAGTCTTTTCGATAGCCATAAACACAGCCACTCTCTAGCCAGTATTGCTTGATAAACCCTAATAAGTATTCGTCTTCTTTTGCACGCTTACTTAGTGGGTTTGCTAGCCAGGCATAGAAACCACTAGGATGAATTTCTAGTGCCCGACATAGCGTACGTATGGGATATTTATGGCGGCGAGCTTTTATGAACGTGTATTTTTCTTCGACTCGACGGCAAAGAACACGGCGGCTTCCTTTAGGATGTCACGCTCTTCGGTTACACGCTTAAGTTCAGCTTTAAGCTTACGAACATCTGAACTGGACTGCTTTTCTTGGTAGACTTGTGCGTTTTCACCATAGCGATCACGCCAGTTATAAAGACTTTTGGTTGTAATCCCTAAACGCTTAGCAACATCGGCTATTGAATAACCGCCTTCGGTTACTTGCTTAACTGCTGCTATCTTAAATTCTTCGTTGTATCGTTCACCAGCCATATTGGCCTCCTCTGTTAACTCATTATATAGTTAAAGAGTGTCTAGTGAACTAGGGGCGATTCAGAATGAAAATGAAAATGAAAATGAAAATGAAAATGAAATAGCATTAGAACAGCACTATTTATAATAAAATATTATAAATATCTTCTAATCTGGCTAAAATAAATTTATTTTATGAATATAAAATGAGAAGTATTGTTTAATATTCATAATATGGAATATTATAAAAGAAAACAAAATTAGAACGAATAATTCTAATGAGAGGGCATTATTGAAAGTTAAGTAATGATTTAAGCTGAGCTTTGTCAATTTACGGCAACAGCTTAGATGAGAAAAATAATGCTAACGAATGCTATTACCAAAGTCTGTTGAATCGGTTGTCATTAAAGCCTGCTTCACTATTTCAACTTGAAGAGATACCACCCCAGCAGTATCAGATTCAAATTCTATAAGTCCTAAAGTTTGGTATTCGAGCTTAATACTCGGCGTCCCTAACAATACATATCCCGCTTTAGTGTAGTTATAAATCTTACTCGATAAGGTATAGCTTTTGTCTTTGTTCAATTGAGCTATCAGCTCAACCTTATAACCACCCAGCCCCTCTTCTGTCAAAGTAGAAGGCTCACCTTCAAGTAAAACAAAAGGCGCTTTTTCAAACTCAATTTGCTGAGCTATCGATAAACTTGCATCAACTTGCAAGACGGTTTTATTCACTTCTGCCAAAACCGTGGACGTCGCGAATAAACCATAAGCAATAACAAAAAGAAGGATTTTCTGAATATTTAAGTACACATTACACTTTAGATTTAATCCCATGTTCAATAATCTACTCATATCAAATTTACTTTGTATTCAACTAACCAGCCTGAATTTCCTTGTTCAACACAATAGCCTTGGCAAACAAATAGCCCAGGGACAGCCGCTATTTCATGGGTCTCTTCGTTCACAATCATCGGCCAATGCTCCCGCATCCAGCTTGGTACATTATAATCTTGCCACCACTTTTTCATTTTCCGTGTCGAGCGACCAAAAGGCTTTGCCACATCTCCTGCCTGCCAGTTTCTCACAATATATCGAGCAGGCTTTAAAGCGAAGTTAGAATCTAAATCAGTGCACGTCAAGAACCCGCTAAAGCATTTTAATTCTTCGCCTTGCCAATTAACCGAGGTAGTTAGTCTTAGCCCAGCAGCAATATTATTAAGTATGGATGTTTTTAATAAATACAGTCGATTTTGATAGCGATATAAAAAAAATTCAGCCCCTTTAAATTGAGGTTCACTATCAGCTCGAGCAAGAACCATATCAGCATAGATAGTTTGCATTTGTATTACAGATGGCAAAATATCTACATATTGAGAAAACCATGCTCTCAAGTAACTCACACTGGTTACTTGGTTTAATTCTTTTATTAATAACAAGTCAAAGCTGGGGATATCTTTTAATGCGGCGTGAATTTCAAGTTTTAAAAGCGGCAATGCATCATGAGATGAAATGTCATTTATAATTAACTTTTGCAATAAGTTTTGTTCATGATGAATGGTATTAATTGTGCGAGATAACGAGTGTTTCTGCTTAGGATAACGCTGCCAGATTTGAGGTAATAACTCATTGCGCCACCAGTTTCTATCTATATCAGAATCTTGATTAGATTCATCTTCTACCCAATCAAGCTGATGCTGTTGGGCATATTCTATAATCTTAGTTTTTTCAATGGCTAAAAGCGGACGTAATATCTGACAAGTATTCGTTCTTGAAAGTGATCGCTGCTTAGGAATACTTGCTAAGCCCGTTAAGCCACTGCCACGTACAGCGCGCATAAAAAAGGTTTCTATTTGGTCATCCAGATGATGCCCTTGCAGCAATAAATCATTAGGCCCGCAGTATTTTTCAAATGCTTGGTAACGCGCAGAACGAGCAGCCTGCTCTAAACCATCGGACCTATCATCTAGCTGTACTTTTTCAACGAAGCAATCAATCGTGATTGAAAACTTCCGTGAAAGGTTTATACACAATGCTTGAGCTTGTTTAGCCCACGCATCGGCATTCTCCGATAAGCCATGGTGTACATGAATAGCTTTTAATTTTCTGTTGTAACCCTCGGAGCATTGCAAAGAACAGTAATAAGCCGCAGCATGGAGTAAGACTGTTGAATCTACACCACCACTAAGGCCTAACCAAAGGTCAAATTCCGTTCGATTGTCAGCCGTTACATTATTATTTATAACAATCGAATTTAACGCTTCAGCAACGGCTTGCTCAACTAACATTTAGTGATAACTCATTTAACAGTCGTGCATTTAAGAATAATCCATTGCCACAGATTCTTCTCCGAAAGCATACTTCAATACCAATAATTGCTCATCGGTAGGACGAATACGCCAATGATCACTCAACTGAATGTCAGCTTGAGCACTGTCATTTGAATATTGTAAAATAACAGGGCAGCCGTGCTCGCCTTGGGCAATATTCACAGGGTCGAGCATGCCCTTTAAGTTAGCAACAAACTTATGATCCAACTGTTCACGCTTCACTCTTACTTTTAACGACTTTGCATAATTTAACCGAGCCTGGCTGATTTCCATTGCATTAATCGCATTGGCTTTCAGTCCACCCGAATAATCATCGTGGCGCACATTCGCTTCGATGATTATGACCTTATCTTTATCAATGACTTCGCGAACCTTCTCAAATGCCTCTGAAAACAAAGAAACTTCGACACGTCCAGTTCTATCATCCAGAGTAATAAAGCACATATTTTCCCCACGCTTATTTTTCATAATGCGTAGATTAACAATCAAGCCCGCAAGCTTTTGTACTTTTTTATCATCACGTAAATTCGATAGTTTAGTCGGCGCTAGCTGGCGTACTTCGTCTTCATATTCATCAAATGGGTGGCCAGTAACAAACAAGCCCAAGGTATCTTTCTCGCCCTGTAAACGCTCTTTTAACGTCCAGCCACGTAGATGGCGATGCTTTTCATACACATCAAATTGAATATCTTCTGCGGCCTCTGCTTCTGCATCACCAAATAAATCAAATACGCCCGATGCTTCATTGGCTGCGCTTTGGTTCGCTGCTTTAACAGCATCTTCAATGCTGGCCATCATGACTGCGCGGTCTTGCCCAAAGCAATCAAAACCACCACTTCGAACTAAGGCTTCTAACACACGCTTATTAATTTTCTTGGGATCACAGCGCTTACAAAAATCGAATAAGTCTTTAAAATCGCCTTCCAAATTACGCGCTTCAACTATGGCTTCAACAGGGCCTTCACCCGCCCCTTTCACCGCACCCAAACCGTACACAATTGCACCATCGTCGTTTACGATAAAACCAAACTCAGACTGATTAACATTGGGTAATACCAAGTCGAGTTTCATTTCTCGACATTCTTCAACAAAGCCTACGACCTTGTCGGTATTTTGCATATCCGAAGTCAATACCGCCGCCATAAATGGCGCAGGATAATGACATTTCAACCAAAGCGTTTGATACGATACCACCGCATACGCGGCGGAGTGAGATTTGTTAAAACCGTAACCTGCGAATTTTTCAACCAAGTCAAAAATTTTCATTGCTAAATCAGGATCAACGCCAACCGAGATAGCCCCTTCGCGGAACGTACCACGCTGCTTCTCCATCTCTTCAGGCTTTTTCTTACCCATAGCACGACGTAACATGTCAGCGCCACCAAGAGTATAACCTGCTAAAACCTGAGCAATTTGCATTACTTGTTCTTGATAAACAATAACGCCGTAAGTCGGTTCTAGAATTTCTTTTAAGCTTTCGTGCTGGAAATCTGGGTGGGGATACGCGACTTCTGCGCGTCCATGCTTACGGTTAATAAAGTCATCAACCATGCCAGATTCAAGCGGACCTGGGCGGAACAAGGCCACCAAGGCAATCATATCTTCAAGGTTATCCGGCTGCAGACGGCGAACCAGATCTTTCATACCACGAGATTCCAGCTGGAATACCGCCGTCGTTTGCGCTGTTTTTAAATACTCAATGCACTCGTTGTCATGAAGGTCTATTTCCTCAATGCGAATATGAGGCTCGCCGGTTTTATCTTTAAAGCGATTAATGGTTTTAATCGCCCAATCAATAATTGTTAATGTTCGAAGTCCCAAGAAATCGAACTTAACCAGACCTGCTTCTTCTACGTCACTTTTATCGAATTGCGTTACTAGGCCGGTATAATCTTCATCACAGGCAGTCGGAGAAAAGTCAGTCAGCTTAGTCGGCGCGATGACTACACCCCCGGCGTGCTTACCGGTTTGACGTGCAATGCCTTCAAGGCGTTTCGCCATTTCCCAAATTTCTTGTGCTTCATCGTCTTCTTCGATGAATTCTTTCAGCAGGGGTTCCATGTCGAGCGCTTTTGCCAAGCTCATACCAGGGTCGCCGGGAATCAGCTTGGATATTTTATCCGCTAAACCAAATGACTTGCTCTGTGCACGAGCTACGTCTCGCACTACGGCTTTTGCTGCCATCGTACCAAAGGTCACGATCTGCGATACGGCTTCTCGGCCATAATGATCTGCTACGTAGTTGATTACCTCACCACGACGCTCCATACAGAAATCGATATCGAAATCGGGCATGGATACACGTTCTGGGTTCAAGAATCGTTCGAACAACAAGTCGTATAAAATAGGATCAATATCGGTAATTTTTTGCGCGTAGGCTACTAAAGAACCCGCACCGGACCCACGGCCTGGGCCTACTGGAATGTCGTTATCTTTCGACCATTGAATAAAGTCCATTACGATCAGAAAATAACCGGGGAAGCCCATGTCGATAATAATATCGAGTTCGAATTTCAAGCGATCGTAGTATTCTTTTTTACACTCTTCGTAATCTGGCTGCTCGGGCTTTAGGATTTTCTCAAGACGTTCGTCTAAGCCTTCATACGATATTTTACGGAAGAACTCAGCTTCAGTAAGGCCATCGGGAATAGGGAAGTCGGGTAAGTAATATTTACCCAGTTCTACTTCTACATTACAGCGTTTGGCAATTTCTAAGGTATTTTCTATCGCTGAAGGTATATCCTGAAACAGCTCAATCATCTCTTCAGGACTGCGGAAATACTGCTGGTCGCTATAACGTTTTTTTCGACGCTTATCCGCTAACGCGTAACTTTCACCAATACAGACGCGAGTTTCATGGGCTTCAAAATCATCGGGCTTAATAAAGCGCACATCGTTGGTCGCAACCACAGGCACGGAATGCTTGCTGGCCAAGGCAAGAGACGCATTGAGCACGAGGTCTTCATCTTCTCGGCCCGTACGCTGAATCTCTAGATAAAAGCGATCACCAAAATGCTGCACATATTCTGTTAATAGCGCATCGGCTATTTCAACATTGCCCTTGATCACTTGCTGACCAATATCGCCATCACGAAAGCCGGATAAAACGATTAAACCGTCGCTTTTCTCAAACAGCCATTCTTTACGCACAATGGCTTTATCATCAAACTGATTGTGACTGTACGCTTGAGAAATAAGCTCGGTGATATGGCGATAGCCCTGTTTGTTTTGGGCTAGCAGGGTTAAGCGGTGTGGTAAATCTCGTTCTTCATCATTTTCTAACCAGATATCGGCGCCAATAATCGGCTTAATGCCTGCGCCTTGAGCGGCTTTATAAAACTTAACCAACGCATACATATTGCTTTGATCGGTCAATCCCACCGCGGGCATATGATGCCCTGCGGTGGTTTTAATCAAGTCTTTGATACGCACGATACCGTCGATCATGGAAAACTCTGAGTGCACCCGTAAATGAACAAATTGGGCAGGTGCAGGCAGCTTTTCAATAATTTCTGGCGTATCAACAGGGCTGGTCATGGATCAAGATCGACTATGCAATAAAGTGACCTATGATTGTACCTACTCAACCGGCAATAATCATCTACATGTTAACCATCTACGGTTATTCCTGAACTTGGTCAAAATACACGAGGCTTTCTGCCTGTTATTTCATAAAAAGCTGATCCTCTAACGACTGACCATGAGTTATCTGGCGATAAGGAACCTTGTGCTGCGCCAATAGCTGCAATAGCTGTTGATCGAGTATTGGATTTTCGCTGGAGTTATAACCTATGACTAACTCATCCCCCTGTTTTAACTCTATTTGGGAAACCGCAGTTAACTGCTTAATGTTAGACACGATAGCGGTATTTTTAACCACTAATCGCACGGTTAAATACGATAGGGTTTGCTGTTCTGTTTGCTGCCCAATGATGTGTTGTGCTTTTAATTCCCCTTGATCGAGGTACAGAACCTGCTCGCACAAGCGCTCTAACTCCTCTAAATTATGAGAACTAATCACAAACGTAGTTTCATCCGATAAGGCCATCACTTGTTGTCGAATATTACGTGCATTTTCTGGATCTAAGCCTGCCGTAGGCTCATCTAAAAGCACCAGCTCAGGTTCACCCATTAATGCTTGGGCAATGGCGACCCGTTTTTTCATACCGTGGCTTAATGCGGTTATTTTCTCTTTTGCTGTATCAGCTAGCTGCATCAATTCTAAAACTCGAGCCGCTTCTTTAAAAGCCTTACTTCGTCCAAAGCCTTGTAGCCGAGCAAGAAAACTAAGCTGCTGCTGAATGGTAAGATTCGGATTAAACAGTGCGTCTTGTGGCAGAGCGCCAATACGACCGATTAATTCTGGGCTACCGACATTATGCCCTAGAATTTTAGCCTCACCTGACGTTGCCGGTATATAACCCGCGAGAATTCCAAATAAGGTACTTTTGCCAGCACCATTAGGGCCGACCAAGGCGATCGGCTGACCTGATTGAATTTCAAAGCTGATGTTATTTAACGCTTTTTTATTGCCATACGCTTTGGTCAAATTTTGGCATTCAATTAAAGCACTCATATTGCCTGCCTCTTAAATAAGCCATAGCCTAATACTAAAAACCCCAACGTTTGCATGGCAGGGTTCCACAATGAAGACAATGCCGCACTAGGACTGATTTGTGCCATCTGTGCGATCTGCGTTCCAGGAATCCAATAACTTAACAAAGATAAAAAAGGAAAATACGACGCGGCATAATTAATAATAAGCCCTGCGAGTACAATAATAATAATCGCGACTAAAATGGATATCCGAACGGAGTTTATGACAACAGACAATAGACTCATCAGCGCAACAAAAGGGCTCGTTGCCCATATTAAATTAAACAGTAATAACGGTAATATTTGCAATCCTTCTAACCAATACTGAGAATTATTGAGCAGTAATAATGTATAGGTAATGCCGAGAGTCGCGATCAATAAGAACAGTTGTATCAGCATGTGTCCGATAAATCGACCAAAGAAAATATGTGCACGACTGCAGCGCAAGGTTAAAAATCGTAGTCCTCCACGTTTTCGTTCAGAAATCATTTGATCGGAGGCCATCAATAAACTGAACGCAGGAAATAAATATAAAGCGACGACCCAATAGACCGCGAACTCTGCCATTGACCAATTTTTTAACGACTCCAAACCAAGAAGGCTTAAAGCAGCAAATATTAATGAGCCACCTTGTGAGTTTTTCATCGCTTCTGCGGCAAAACTAATGGGGTAAAAAAGCAGCCAAGTCCACGTTAGAATAAAAACGCTGGTCACAAAAATACCGCGTTTACTGGCAAAAGAAGCCACCAGCTCTTGATTGACGATGAGCCCCAGCGGGTAACGAGTACTTGATTGTGTAATGTTCACGATAATAACCAATATTTTATCAATAACGGGTTACTTTACAGGGAGGCTAATCAACCTGCAAAGTTAAATAGACTGTCTCTATTTTCTCGATTTAATTGTTTTTTTATATCTTAATAAAAACGGAGATAAATACTGTTTCACTTGATGAGTATGACAATCATGCGAACTGAATTTATACATGGTATTCGATATTTTATTTTCTTCATTAAAGCAGAAAGACACTTTTATCATCATAACTTTAGCCGCATGATGTTCACTTTCAGATATATCGATGATTTCTGATACACCTAAACCAACGTCGGCAAAAGAAAGGATAATTTCTTGCTTTATAGCTACAGGCAATAATAAGTACGCTACCCCCTCTTTTGTTAATAACTTAGCAATGGATGCGCATAAGTCTTTATATGTCAGGCAGTCTGTATGCCGAGCGATATGCCTAAGATTGTTATCTGAACTCGTCGGACTGTGCTGAGAAAAAAACGGTGGATTACAGATAATCAGATCATATTTTTCATTCGATTTAACTAATGATTTATCCGCAAAGCTCTGGATATCTTGATGCACGATGTTTAATAATGAATGCCAAGAACTAGCATAAAAATTTTCTGCTGCCTCTTCTGCACCTTCTTGAGTAATTTCTACAGCCGTAATGGATTCAACAATTGTAGGGGATATTTCAGAGCATTTCTGCGCTTGCATTAAAGATAACAAGCCCGTTCCTGCACCAATGTCTAAAATTCGTTTCGCATTAGCAACGGGAATGAAAGCACCAAATAATAAGCTATCTGAACAGACTTTCATTCCCGAGACTGTTTGCTTAACAGAGAATTTCTGTAATTTAAAAGTAGACACGTTTTAGTCGCCTTAATGTTTAATATTATTTAGACGACTCACATCGCATACTTTAAAGCATGAAAAACCCAATGCTGTTCAAGGGTTCCTGAAAATAGCTGCGATTGCGGCCCAATCGCATATAACGCGACATCTTCGCCACCATGGGTTTCATAGTCCATGGGCACGAGAGCCGCTTGCCGGTAATTAGGATCATCTTTGGCTAAAGTATTTTCGCTTAAATGATCTTCGCCTGAGCCATGAATTGCACCTGGGCCATCGCGATAACCTAACGAGGTATAGGGCTGACCCGTAAGATCTAAGCTTGCTTTGCGCTTTGGGTATCCCTTAGCATCATTAGACACGACATCGCCCAATATTGGGTTGCCGCGGGTTGCATAGCCCGCCAAGGTTAATGTATGGCTATGATCGGCAGTGACGATGATTAATGTCTCTTTAGTATCGACTTGCGTTAATAACCACGCCACTGTTTCATGCAACTCTTGAGTTTCGGTTAGGGCTTTATACGCGGTGCCATCGTGATGACCATGATCAATCCGCCCTGCTTCGATCACCAATGCATACCCTTGCTTATTTTTCTGCAGGCGCGTTAACGCAACCTCTGTCATCTGCTGTAATGATGGCTGTTGAGGTGGACGCTGGTAAGCATAATCCATGTGCGAATGTGAAAATAAGCCCAACCAAGGTTGTATCTGATTAGACACTGACTCATCTAACGTTGGTGATTTTTCTAACGCTTCTAAGCCTTTTAGTGCCTCTAGATCTGAAACATAGCGTCCTCGCTGCTGCCACTCTTCAATCAAATTCCTATTATCACTGCGCTTACCACCGTCTTCTTTTGGCAAAAAATGACGACGACCGCCACCGAATAAAATATCCAAAGAGTGCTGTTTATTATCAACAAATTGGCTAGCGATATCAGTGCAACCCCGTTCTTTTTCAGCATTAGGAATAGCCTCATCGCTTTCCCAATTTCTATCGACACTATGAGCATAGGTCGTTGCTGGAGTTGCATGAGTAACCCTTGCAGTCGTGATCATCGCGGTGCTCTTTCCTTTGGCTTTAGCAAGATCGATGAAGGTTGGTAATATTTCTTGGGAAATGGAAGCACAATCACCACGCTGAACCGAATCAGGCAAACTAATAATGCCTTCATTAGTTTTCACACCCGTCATCAATGCCGACATGGTGCCTGCGGAATCTGGCGTTTGTAGATCAACATTGTAGGTTTTTATCAAGGCTGAATATGGAAACTCTTCAAAGCTGAGGGCAAACTCTTCCCCTAATAAACCTTGCTGCTGACCCACATAAATTCTCGCTGCGGTCAGTGTACTCACCCCCATGCCATCACCTAATACAAAGATAATATTTTTGGCTTTAGTCGTATTAATTGAGTTTGAGTTTTTGGTAACCGCCGCTTTTCTCTTTTGTACGCTTTCTCTACCTTGCTGATACCATTGCGCAGCAGTACGCGAATCTTTCATTTCTTCTCTGGCAGATGTATCAAAGGAAATATCAGAAGTACAAGATATTAAAAATACCGCAACGGCACAGACCTTAATAAATTTCATTATTGAGAATCCTCTGCAGACATGTCAGCACGGGAAAGCGCCTGCAACATGGTATGAAAAATCTCATTCTGCTCCATTAAACCTGAAAATAAATAAGCCCCTGGGCCTTTTGCATGCAAAGCCACATCATCACTGCCATGGGTTTCTAATGGTAGCGCAATACCGACTTCTTGATGAAAATTTTTGTCTTCACTACTAGCAAAGTGCTCGGTAGATTCCTTACGCCCACTGGCTTTGCCATTGGCATATCCCAAGCTGGTATAAGGCATGCCGTCATTGGCGAGCACAACTTCATTTTTTTGGTTTTTAGAAATACCCAGAATAGAATTTCCACGTTTAGGGTAACCCGCCATCACAAAAGTATGACTATGATCTGCCGTCACGATAATGAGCGTATCATCATCTTTTGTCATGTCATCTGCGAGCTGAACACTGTCGGCTAACATAGCCGTTTCTGCTAACGCCCGCGCGGCATTGCCATTGTGATGAGCATGATCAATACGTGCGCTTTCAATTACTAATAAATAATTTTTGTTCCGTCCTTCAAAATACTCAATCGCCTTCTGCGTCATTTGCTGCAACGATGGTTGCTCACGGCGTCGATCCATTTCAAAATCCATGTGCTCAGATGAAAATACCCCAAGCACAGGGCCGTCTTCAGATTGCGGCTGTGTAGCAGTATTCCATTCAAGTAAGTCTCGTTGATTGTTTAATAAATGTCCCGCAGGGAACTGCTGTTGGAATGAATCATAATAATTTTCAAGTCGAGAAGCGCCACCGCCTAACGCTAAATCTAATCCCGCAGGAAAAGCCCCTTCAATCAACTGTTTAGCAATAGAATCACAACCATACCAATACGCATTCAAATGGCGATCGTAATCACCTTCCCAAACTCGATCAGGACTATGAGCATAAGTTGCCGCGGGCGTTGCATGTGTGAGCCGTGCCGTGGTGACAATACCCGTATCAAAATTCTGCTCATATCCCCACTCTAGAAGTGTCTTCTGATTATGCTGTGCACTGCCCTTACAATCCGTTCTATCTTGCTCTGGGCCCATACTTATAACACCGGCACGGGTTTTCACCCCCGTCATTATCGCGCTCATGGTGCCTGCAGAGTCAGGAGTTTGCTGGTTGCTGTTATACGTTTTTATCAATGCTGTATAAGGAAATGTCTCAAAGTGTAGAAAGTGCTCTTCCCCCAACAACCCTTGCTGCTGACCTTGCCAAATTCTAGCAGCGGTTAATGTAGTAATGCTCATACCATCACCAATAAAGAGAATAATATTTTTTGCAGCCGCGTTGTCGGGAGTATCGGATTGAGTTTTAATCGATGCTTCAAGGAATTGAACTTTATCGTTTAACCAGCGATCACCTTGCTGATACCAGTGTTTTTTAAGCAAAGAATCAGCAATGGCAGTGCAAGACAGATTTAAAAGTAGAAACAGGAAGGAGATAATAGGCCGCATGAGAAAAGAAAGACTCAAAGAAGTATGCCGCTATTATGAAGACTTTATAAGAATTTAAAACGAAAAAAAAGGCCATCAAAATATTTTGAGGCCCGAGCAAGGTACTCAGCACAGAAATAGGTAAATTAAAGAGTAGGCTTAGAGTCTGGAGCACCAGTTCCTTTCTTCGCAATGTCTCGTCTAATCATTGCGTAAAAGCCACCAAAAAATGCGCATGTTAGGAATACAATTAATAAACCAGCAAAAACAACTTCATCCATATACATAACGTGTACCTCTCTTATCCAATTCTAATATTCAGCTTTCACATATCACAACAACCTATTCGCGATTACTTATAAGGCTATTGCTAAATGATTTGATAACATTAGATTAACAAGTAGGTGGGGATTTTTTTTGATCTGGATCAACGTTCTAATGCCATATTGACAAATCAAATATGAAAGTTGATCTAGATCAAAAATCAACCTATTTCAATTCACTTTGCCGTACTTAGAATCGGAATTAACCTTGTGATAAAATTCTTTTTACCAACTTATCAATCAGCTGATCTTTTATTTTTTCACGCATTTCTGATCGTAATCGGCTCATTAACTGCTGATCAATTCTCATTAAGATACAGACATCTTGCGCCCGAACACTTGCTGTTCTAGGAGTTTCAGAAAGAAAGCTAATTTCGCCAAAAAAATCACCTGGTATTAATTCAAAAATAGGTTTGCGGCCTTCTCTATCGATCACCTCGACGACACCAGACAATAAGATATAAAAAGATCGTTCCATAGAACCTTTTAAAACAATCAACTCTTTCGGCTGAGCAACCACAAAACTGTCCTGCTCTGTGGCTAGTCGTTCTCGCTCATCCGGCATAAACCCTCTAAAGAAAGGTATTTTCTGTAGGACCATTTGAATATGAGCATGGCTTAACCCCGTTGTTTTTTTCATACTTTATCCTGACTTACGTGCAAGATTGACCTAGTCTGTGCACCTTGTATTAATAAGGATAGTTTTTTAAGCCATACTTAGAGCAGTATTTTCAAATAATTTTGCCTAGCCTGATAGGATCATATTGTGAATGGACCCTTTTTCGCCTCATTACTAACTTTCAGCTTACTAAGCGCCCCAATTTATGCCGCTGATGCAAACGACTCGAATCATGCAGGCGCTATTGAAACAAGCTTGAGTGATGTAGAAAATGATCCGCAACCTGCTCAACTCACTGAGCTTATCGAAAACGCTCAGTTTGCGCTCGCTTATCAATTAGGTCTCAGTATGTATTCTAACTGGGAAGGTGATGAACAATTTGATTTCAACTTCGCATTGGCGGCAGCGCAAACAGAGCATTACAATCAAGCGATATTTCCTTTTGAGCGCCTACTAGAAGCCTACCCCAACAATCTCCGTTTTCGCTTAGAGCTGGCCCGCTGTTATTTTTTCTTAAACAACCTACCCGCAGCAGAGCGTGAATTTAATACCGTTGCCAAGAACTATCCTCCAGAAGAAGTTCAGAATCAAATCGATCGTTTTTTAAATCGTATCGCCGAACAGAAACAGCAAGTCAGTCAATCATTAAGAGCCGTCGTCGGTATTGTTTTAGGGCACGATTCCAATATTAATGCAGCTGCTGATATTGACGCAATTAATGCTACTTTTTACGATACTAATAACGTACCCACTTTAACCGGTACGCTGCGATTAGATGATGAACAAAAATCACAAGCCAGTAACTATTATCAGCTGCAAGCATTTGGATATTACAGAAAGCCGCTATCAAAACGCTCAAGTCTAGACGCAAGTGCATCCACTTCGAAAAAAAATAATTTTATTAATAATAACTACGATCTGACCAACCTTTCATTCAACGGCGGCTATACCCTGTTACGCAGCAATCACAGTGTTCGTTTTGGCGGACTGGCTCGTCAGTATTGGTTAGCAGGTGAAACCTTACAGAACCAACTGCTCGCAAACATTCGCTGGCAGTGGTATTTCGCTCCATCTTGGAAAGCTCATTCAGAGTTGCAGGCAGGACAACAAAATAACAGTCAAAATGACGCGCTAGATTTCAATCAATGGCAAGGTAAGCTCGGTGTTCAGCGACAGCATGAGGCTGGCTTCATACAAGATTTACAGCTTAGTTTAGGCAGTAATATTGCAAAAGATAGCAAGAATGATTTTCAAGGAAGTGCCTACTATAGCCTTGGTTATCAGGCTCAGAAAAGGTTCACTGACAATCAACAAATATATGCACTAGCCAGTTTCCGCAACAATACCTATTCATCTGCATTTGCCGATGATGATCTATTTTTTGCTGGAGAAAAACGAACAGACGATATCATGCAACTCACGGCAGGCTGGGTTTATAACATCCAGCCAACGACTGCAATTAAACTGCACATTAATCACAGTAAAAATAAAAGTAATCTCGAACTGTATGACTACCAGCGTACATTAATCGAAGCTGGCATAACCTTAGCGTTTAAATAAAGGAGCTCTTACAATGCAAAAATTTCAAGCATACTCATTCAAACGCTTTCTGCCGCTGTGCTTATTCAGCTTAATCTGCAGCAGTTTTCTGTTCTCCCACTCAACGCTTGCCGCAGACCTTGCCGGACGTATTATTATGGCCCGTGGTGATGTACAAGCGATCAATGAAGAAGGCGTTATGCGCCAACTTAAACGCCGTGATTCTATTTATAACCATGAAATCATTAAAACAGGCAAAGACAGTAAGGTTCAAATTCGCTTTATTGATAATGCCCTATTGGCTTTAAAAGCCGACTCAGAATTGAATATTAAAGCCTATGTTTACTCCACAGAAAACGAAGAAGATAACCAAGTTTTAATGGAGTTAGTCACGGGTGGCTTCAGAACATTAACCGGGCAAATAGGCAAAGGTAATAAAGCCGCCTACAAGGTTGAGACCCCTGTCGCGAGTATCGGTATTCGAGGGACGCTTTATGATGTACAACTCGCTGTTGATAAAATCTTAGCGAGGGTTTGGAAGGGAGGTATTGCTTTAGATACTGCGCAAGGTCAGTTTGATTTAGGTTTAAACTCAGATTTTGATTTTGGAGAAATCTCGTCTAGTGGTGCATTTACAGGGCTATTAACCCCACCGCAAGCCTTTACGCCGCCAACGCCTCAGACCCAAACAGATTCAACAACTGAAGATGGAAATGGTGGAGTAACACAAGGATTTAGTAGCGGTGATAATGACGCTGTAGCAACGAATGAGCCATCACAACTAGAGTCATTCTTTACCACGAATGGCAGTATTCCAAGTCCGTTCGAAAAAGAAGGTCGACCCGATAAGAGCATTGCAGAAAGTAATAATTTCACTAGAACAGACACAAATACGGACTCAACAACTCCAGATCCCAACGATCCAGATAATGAAACACCTAGCACCAGTCCAGACTTACGTCTAACGAGTGCAGAAATGGACCAACTCCTCACCGAAAATACATTAGCCATTCTGCTGGGTAGCAACAACCAAAATCTCACCATTGCATTAAATACCGATGGCACAGGAGAAACTTTCTTTCTCACGCCTAATATTGCAGAAGACGGAGAGAAATCATACGAAACGATACGTCGAGGTAATGCCACTGAAGCTGACTTTAGTGATAAACAACCCTGGAGCGATCAAGTGAGTTGGGGCATTTGGCAAGGCGACAGTGAGAATCCTATTCAGCGTTATACCGAGTTTAATAATAACCAATACTTCACACCATTAGAGCAAGACTTATTTTATATGGCGGCTCAGCCTGCATCCTCAACTGAGCTAAGCGCTGGCATCATAGAGGGCACGATGAATTTTTCTACCAGTGTTATGGACTTAAGCACAGGTCACACGGATTACATCGCCAGCAGTAATGTCGGCAATGTAACCCATATAGACGCCCAGTTTAATCTCACTTCGAGCTCAGGAAATTATTCGATTAGTAACGTTTCTCTCAATGTCGATATAGGGTCTGAACATCGTTGGAACATGCACTCTACTACTGGGGAAATTAATGGCGCAGGCATTTCAATTGAAAATCTAACAGGGAGTTTTATAACCCTGCCAACCGATACTTCAGCCACGGCAAGCGGAACGTTAAACGGTCTATTATTAGCGCCTAGTACAGGTAGTTCTGACATCACTACCTTTGCAGGAGGCTTTGAACTTTCAACGACTGATGGCGTAAATAATGCCGCAGGGGTCATCATACTGCAAACAGGGCAGTAACATGAACGGCCACATACCTGTACTTGATTATTTACTGGTATGCCTAAACACCCCATCCCAATCTTGCGTGAGCGTCTGCTCACGCAAGTCTTGAATTCGATCGAGGTAAACTTGATAAAGTTTTATTTCCGGAAAATCCTTCTTTAATTCAATCAGCTTGCTCACCGCCTGCTCCCAGTCTTGCTGAAGATAATCAGCATACGCTAACGAGAAGCGGGCAATCTCATCTTTCTGCTCAGCAGTAACGTCGGACTCAATACCCAAAGGTTGATAAACGGCTATCGGCTCATCCTTTCCTTTTACCTGAATACGATCAACAAATGCAAAAACAATATCAGGGCATAGCTCTGCGGTGCGTTCACCGACTAAAATACCTGCGCCATAAAACTTAGTAATACTTTCCAACCTCGAACCTAAATTAACGGCATCGCCCAATACAGTATAAGCTCGGCGATAAGACGATCCCATATCTCCAACGTTCATAGTTCCGCTGTTTAAACCCACGCCAATTTTGATCTCTGGCAACCCCCTAGCCATAAATTCAGTACTAATTACTTCAGTTATTCGCTGCATCTCTAACGCGGCTAAAATAGCATGATGAGCGTGCTGACCATCTTCAATCGGTGCTCCCCAAAATGCCATTACCATATCCCCAACATATTTATCGATGGTCCCCTCATGATCAAAAATAATTTTAGTAATCGGGGTAAAATATTGATTCAACATAGACTTTAAATCCGCAGCGGATAAATGCTCAGAAATGGTCGTAAAATTTCTAATATCCGCAAATAAAACCGTTAATTCTTTGCTGTCTCCGGTAAATTGATAAGCCTCAGGATCCGCTAACATGCGTTCAATATGCGCCTGAGGAACATACTGATTGAACATGCCTTTTAATAATCGACGACTCGCATTTTCACGAAAATATCCATACGCTAAGTTTAATAAGGTAAGCATTAAAATCAGCAGTATCGTGCTCGCAATGGGTAAATCTAGCCGATAAACGTGCCATAAGTAAAAGTTACCACTTACAATAATAGTCAGTGTTAATGAGCTCAATGCAACAGAAGAAATGGGGCCTAGCTTTGGTAACAAAAGTGATAATAATGCCCCCAAGAACACCAAAACAGACAGTGTTAAACCCGCCTCCCACTCTGGTCGATAAGGAAACTCACCGGATAATAAAGACTGAATAATATTGGCATGAACTTCGACACCTGGATACTGAGTTCCGACGGGAGTAGCCCGTAAATCTGCTAGGCCAATAGCAGAAGTGCCGACCAAAACAATCGCGCCCTCTAGAGTATTTGAATCAATTTTTTTTTGTAAAACATCCGTAACAGAAATATATGGAAAACTATGCTGTTTGCCCCTAAACGGTATAATTACCTGCCCATTAACATCTGTGCGAGCCTTTTGACCACCCGCGATGATAGACGTCATAACTTCAACATTGCCCAACGGTAAGGTTTCAATGTCTATTTTTTCCACAAATAAATAACTCATCACTGTCGCTAAGGACAATGATGGGTATAGCGCATCGCCATGTCGGATAACTAAAGGGGAGCGGCGTATAATGCCATCGGCATCGGTAAAATTTGAAACAAATCCAGCACCCGATGCCGCTTGCTGCAGTAATGCCAAATTAGCTGCATAACCTGACTTAGTAATAGAGACTAGTCGACTCTTTTGTTCTGCGGTTAACTGATAACTCGGAGCTGGTAATTGTCCAACCTGAATATCAATCTGATCTTGAAAGAAATAACCCAAAACAACATCCATATCACTAATATGGCGGGAAAAATTCTTATCTCCATCGGCTATTTCCAGCCAATCTTTGGGAGCCTTCCAATCAATTTTATTATTACTAAGGTGCTGTTTTACGTCAGCGACGGGGTTTCGCTCTGGCTCAGAAAAGACCACATCAAAAGCGACTACAATAGCCCCGTATTCTTTAAGTCTGGTTATCAACTCAGCCAATTTATGACGACTCCATGGCCAGCGACCTTCATCTGCCAACGATTTCTCGTCAATATCTAAGATAATAATTTTATGTTCTGCTGTTTCTTTTTTTTCTGTTTTTTCTATCTTCTCTGCTAACGAAAGCGAGGCATTAAAGCGTGTATCATAAAAAAGAAAATCAAGCCGATTTAACCAATGATTTTCATTAGTATTTATACTTAAACCCAAAAAAATCAAATAAGCCGATAGTACAATACCAATGTAGGCCGATACTCTTTGTTGCGGAATTCGAAACCATTCCATGGTAATGCTCCATCTGAATACTTCTGAGCTAAATTGAGAACATAGATTGAATAGCGTAGATTACATGAACTAAATTAAGAGTAGCAGTCTATCAGCGTGAGCCACGGAGATTATAGGTAGAATAATGCAAAAGCCTAGATGAAAACCTAGGCTTTTAAAGGAGGTACAATATCTAATTATCAATATTTATTTAAGACAGCTTTGATAAGCGATAACGTAATTGACGAGGTGTTAAACCGAGAATTTTAGCCGCCATTGTTTTATTGCCGCCGCATTTCTCAACCGTTTTCTGTATTTCACCCAACTCATTTTCATTAACACGCTGATAAGGCCGTGAATATAAGGTTTGAAAGTTAGGAACAACTTGAGTCGCCATCGTATGCGCTAGCTGAGCACAGACAAACCACAACTCCTGCAAAGGCAGACCGCCCGCGATTACATTGCGCAAGTCTAATACTAAAACCGCAAGAGTCGTTTGACGTAGGCGTAAAGGGACTAACAAACAATGATCACGATGACTGAAATCCATTGGCGATAATGCGTCACGATTAAACGCCTCTGGTCGTTCTGACCCTTCACGAATAACCAATACAGAGCCTGACTCAAATACACGACATAGAGAATGCTGAACAGCAAAGCTGTAAATACCATTCTCTACTTGGCGAGAGCAATGCTTCGCTTGAAAGCGGTTTGACGCATCTGGAATAGCAATACTGATATTATCAATGGTCGTCATACTGACCATTAATTTTAATAATTTCTGAATCGTGTGATCATCATTCTGACGCGACTCCAGCACGTTGCTTAATTGCACCATCCAGTCTGTAGGAACATCAATTTTATTAACAGCATGTCGGTAGTTTTGAATTTTGGCTACATCATACATAAGCTCACCTCCCGTTAGTGATGAAACTTATATCGCAACTTTCATACCAATAAGTAAAGACCGATGAAATAGCCAAAATAAAGGTATCTATGAAGAAAACTATCAGAAATCTGCCTCTTTTTAAGCCACCTGATAATCACTAAGCTCTAATTAAGTGCAGCTATATCAAATATCACACAAAACGACCTTCCAACTGACCCTTATAAAAATCGCTAAGCAACCCCTGGGTCATTATCGGGTAAAAATTCTTTCTGCAGCCAACGGGATAGAATACGACAAGCATCATGGCTGGTAAAAATTCCAGCTAAACGCTTCTCACGTAAAACAACAGCAGCATCCCATGTCTCTGCTGCCATTTGATCAAGTACTTCATCTAAACGCACATGCAGATCAACCACATAAATACGACGCCGGCAGATATCACCAACCGTCAGTGCCGTGAATTCTGTTGTTGGGTGGCCCGGCATTTGTGCCAACTTAATATCCGCAGTAGATAGCAGCCCAACAACTTTATGGTCAACCACCACAGGCAAATGATTAACCTGTTTTTCAGCCATTAATTGTATCGCATAATTAATTGCTGTGGATTCTTCAACCAAATGAGGGAATGGTGTCATTACCTCGGTTAATGTCGGCATGTGGCGCATAGCACCGTACTCCTTAGACTCCGATTCGACCGAGAGTATCCATAATCTGGCGAAGCACTCCTGCTAGAGTTGGATGTTCTTGCTCAAATTCAACAGCTTGTTGCTCAATGCGATCAGATAAATCCTGTGATATTTCATCACTATTTTCTGAGCCTGAAGCCACTTTCACATCAGCCAGTACTCGTTGCAATAGCGCTTGGCTTTCTCCATCAATACTTTTCTGCTGCTGCAATTGCTCATGCACTTGAGTTAATAGTTCGTGTAGTTTTTTATCAGACATAAAGATCTCCTTTTTTTACAGTATAGAGCGCTGAAAATAAAAAGCCTTAACTCAAATCAAATTTGATCATTAAAAATGTGCATTAAGTAAGTCTTTAAAATCAACACGTGTGTTATTCCATAAAGTACTGAAAAAAAATGCAATTAACAAGGTGATCACCAGCAGTCGAGTATGCACAGTCCTCAGAGTGCATAGTCTTGCTAAATATCGACACGGTCAAACTTGGCCTGACCCTGATCGTTGAAATACGGTGTTCCAAATAAATACAGGCGCATGGTTTGGGCAGCGAGATTCGTCTCAAAACGGATACTCACTTCGCCGCTTATATAAGGCGTCAGTGCTGCCAACATTCGCAGAGCAAGCTCTTTATCAGCGGCGGCACAAATCAACAGAATCCCTTTAGCGGGTAGAATGACAGCCGGATTAGCCTCTTGTTTTACTTCCCCTAGATCATATCGTTCCAGTGCACTACCAATACGCTGCACTAATTGATCCCGCGAAGTCGATCCTGGCTCTGCCCATACCTCCAACTGCGTTCGCAACTGTTTATAATCAGCGGCATATTCGCTGAGAGACTGAAGTACTTGCTGTCGCGCTATATCCGAAGACGGCTTCCATTGAGTTTTCCAATCTCCTGCCTTAGTCGTTGAAACATTCGGCAATTCCAGCAACAGACCTGCAGGCGAGCTTTCAAGCAATTTAGGTTGCAAGAGCTTGTCATTATCACGATCACCAAACAGCGCAATAAGTAGAATTATTACGAATAAAATGGGTACCAGTAGCCAAGCCTGTCGCTTGGTTTTGTTGTGTTCTATATAGGCGTCATTAACCATAGTTTCTCACTTAACCTGAAAAATTAATTTTGCTACTGACACTCTGGCAGTTTTTGAAATTTTGCTCTGTACGCTAGAGCACCTTGGCAAAGAAATCAGCGAACTACAAGAGTATCGATTGTTATACTTACTTATTGTCATAGACGTGGTACTACTGTGTGCGCTGTCGCACAGAGTGCAGAGTGCAAAGTAAAAAACAGTGCAATAAAAATACAAAGATCGACAGTCGCTCACCCAATTAAATAACATCTAAAATCAATGCACGATCTTCTAAAGAGCACTATATGACTAGCATTAAAGGTGTGACACCGACTAGGCCACATTTGAAAAATCATCTACTAGCAGCACTGCTAGTAGAAGTGCAAGATCGTTTATTTCCTCATATTGAACTGGTGAAATTAGAACTAGGCCAGGTCATCTACGAGGCAGGTACTACCCTTGATTATGTGTATTTTCCTACCGACTCCATTGTGTCACTTCTATATGTCATGAAAAGCGGTGCGTCGGCGGAAATATCGGTAGTAGGCAATGAAGGACTTATCGGCATTGCGTTGTTCATGGGCGGTGATAGCACGTCAAGCCGCGCCGTGGTGCAAAGCGCTGGTCATGCTTATAGGCTTAAAAGTACGGTGCTCACGGAAGAGTTTAATCGCCATGGTCATTTATTGGTGCTATTGCTTCGTTATACCCAGTCTTTGATCACTCAAATGGCTCAGACTGCTGTGTGTAACCGCCACCATTCCATTGATCAGCAGTTATGCCGCTTACTGTTATTGTCGTTGGATCGCTTACCAGACAACCACGTGGTCATGACTCAAGAACTCATCGCGAATATGCTGGGTGTGCGCCGCGAAGGCGTCACCGCAGCGGCGGGAAAATTACAGAAACAGGGGATTATTGATTATCATCGCGGTCATATTACGGTACTCGATAGGCCTAAACTCGAACAGTTAAGCTGTGAGTGTTATGCCGTTGTAAAACGTGAAACGGATCGCCTGCTTCCCTATCAGGTCGCAAGCGTCGATTAATTAATTATGCGAATCTAATTCTGCCTTGGCATAAATTTGATCGAGCACATAACTCAGCACACCACCGGCCAGATAGTATTTTACCTCGACGGCGGTATCCAATCGTGACTGCAATTTTATAGGTCGCACTTCACCCGAAGGATAATAAATCGTAGCAACCACTTCTTGCTTTGGCAGTAGTGGTTCATCCAGCCCGACGATATCAAATGTTTCTTCACCGGTAAGTGACAGTGTTTTTCGGGTTTCACCGGGCATAAACTGCAAAGGCAATACACCCATACCGACCAAGTTAGAGCGATGAATACGTTCAAAACTTTCCACAATCACCGCTTTCACACCCAGCAACAAGGTACCTTTTGCAGCCCAATCACGACTCGACCCCGTGCCGTATTCTTTGCCAGCAACCACTACGGTATCGATATTTTTTGACTGATAGAGCATGGCCGCATCGTAGATAAAGCGAGGCTGATGTTCACCTTGCATGCGGGTATATCCCCCTTCAAGTTCAGGTGTCATTTCATTGCGAATACGGATATTACCAAAGGTACCTCGCACCATAACCTTATGATTTCCGCGTCTGGAACCATAAGAATTAAAGTCTTTCTCAGCAATTCCTTGTGCACGTAAATACTGTGACGCGGGGCTGTCTTGTGGAATAGCACCGGCAGGGGATATATGGTCTGTAGTCACTGAATCCCCCAACATAGCCAACATAGGCGCCTTGATAATGCTAGAGGATTTGCCACGATAACGTTCCTCAAAAAATGGGGGCAGCTGAATGTAAGTCGAATCCTCCGTAAATTTGTAGGTTTTACCATTACCACTATCAATGGCACGCCAACGATCATCTCCATCGAATACAGCACTGTATTCCTTGTTAAACATCGTGCTAGTGATGGCCTGTACCAGCTCAGCAATTTCAACATTCGTGGGCCATATATCCTTTAAATACACAGGTTGGCCGTTGTCATCGTTGCCCAATGAATCGCGACTCAAATCTATCCGTGTTGTTCCCGCTAACGCATAAGCGACGACCAAAGGCGGTGAAGCAAGCCAATTATCTTGTACCAGTGGATGAATACGGCCTTCAAAGTTACGATTACCGGACAATACTGAGCTGACGATCAAATCATTCGCCGCGATCGTCGCCTCGACCACTTCTGGCAATGGCCCGGAATTACCGATGCAGGTAGTACAGCCATAACCGACAAGGTTAAAGCCAAGTTTATCCAGTGGTTCCTGTAATTTAGCCTGTTGCAAATATTCCGTGACGACCTTGGAACCCGGCGCCAACGAGGATTTAACCCATGATTTACGCTGCAGACCTTTAGCCAAAGCGTTGCGGGCGACTAGGCCCGCTGCAATCATCACCGCAGGATTTGACGTATTCGTGCAGGAAGTAATCGCGGCAATCACCACATCGCCATGGTGCATCGCTACCTCACTACCCGCCAATGGGTATTCCGTATTCAGCTGCTTAGCCTTACCGGCTAATTCAATAGAGCCTGCAACGGCTGTTTTCAAGCCAGTGACGGGAACACGATCTTGTGGTCGCTTGGGTCCCGCTAAACTGGGCACGATAGTGGTTAGATCCAAGCGCAAAGTCGCCGAAAAATCAGGTACTAAAAAATGCTCATCACGCCACAGTCCCTGAGCTTTGCAGTAAGCCTCAACCAATTCAATTTGTTCTTCATCACGACCGCTTAAACGTAAATAATTAATCGTCTGTTTATCCACTGGGAAGAAACCACAGGTCGCCCCATATTCCGGTGCCATATTGGCGATCGTCGCGCGGTCAGCAAGGGGTAAATGATCCAGACCCGCACCATAAAACTCGACAAATTTACCCACCACACCATATTCACGCAGCATCTCTACCACCGTTAATACCAGATCAGTCGCCGTAATACCCTCAAGTAATTTCCCCGTCAGCTCAACACCGACAACGTCAGGAATTAACATCGAAATCGGCTGACCCAATATGGCAGCCTCAGCTTCGATCCCTCCCACACCCCAACCTAATACCCCAAGGCCATTAATCATCGTGGTGTGACTATCCGTGCCTACCAGCGTATCGGGATAAGCGAAACGTTCTCCGTCTTTATCTTCGGTCCATACCACTTTCGCCAGATATTCTAGATTCACCTGATGGCAAATACCGGTTCCTGGTGGCACCACACTAAAGTTAGCAAACGCGCTTTGGCCCCATTTTAAAAACTGATAACGCTCATGATTGCGCTGCATTTCAATCGCCACGTTTTCTTCGAAGGCGCTTTCACTGGCAAATTTATCGATACTAATCGAGTGGTCGATGACCAGATCTACTTTTGTTAAAGGATTTATTGTCTGTGGATCAATGCCTCGTTTTACCAAGGCATCGCGCATTGCGGCTAGATCGACTACCGCAGGTACACCGGTAAAATCTTGCATCAATACCCGTGCAGGATGATAAGCAATCTCCTGCTCACTCGCCTTGCCGCCACTGGCAGCCAGCGCTTCAATGTCATCGCGACGGCAACTTAGACCATCTTCATTGCGCAGCATATTTTCCAGCAAAATTTTTATTGTCAGCGGCAGCCGGGCAATTGTTTTATGCGAGGCCAGCTCCCCGCCATTAATTGCAAAGTAACGAAACGGCTTATCGTTAACGGTTAATGTACTGAGAGTATTAAAAGTATTATCGGAGTTTTTCATCTTTTTCCTTGGCAAATAATTCAGCCTCTAAGTGAGTCGCTAAGATTGAAGAAAGCGTTCTCGTAAGCTGCTTATTCGTCTCAATTAAGTAACACTGGTAATCACGGGGCTGAGCGGTATCTCAAATAAAATACAAATTAACTGTTACACAAAGTTGTTGAGCAATAAGCTCTGCTTTGGGTGTGTTAAATATTTATTGACCACCATGTCTTAATTCAATTTAGTGAGAAA
This sequence comes from Oleispira antarctica RB-8, assembly GCA_000967895.1. Lineage (GTDB taxonomy): Bacteria > Pseudomonadota > Gammaproteobacteria > Pseudomonadales > Oceanobacteraceae > Oleispira > Oleispira antarctica. The sequence goes on along the minus strand of FO203512.1, from coordinate 1,054,171 downwards.
AACCCAAGCTGTCTGTGCGATATCGAACCGACAATAACGCCAATAAGATTAAAATGGAGAAATTGCTGCATTGGAGAAGGTTAGCTAGCGCAATGAATAGTCTATTCTCACGCTAAGATATCTGCCATATATGTAGCTATCAGCACATTAGCTGCGCCCTTCCAATAAGCGTGAGCAGATCCCACACAATTCAATAAGGATAATTAAAATGAGCGAACGTCAAAAGCACGTAGACACAATGAAAGCAAAAATTGATGAATGGAATAATGATATCAATGAAATAGAGAAAAAAGCCAAAAATGCCAGTTCGGACCTAAATGAAGAATATCAAAGCCAAATCGGTGCGCTTAAAAAACAGCGGGATGAGGCCTTTGTTAAGCTTGAAGAAATACAGAATACAACAGATAGCGCGTGGCAAGATGTTAAAAGTGGAGCCGAAGATGCATGGGATGCCATCAGCCATGCGTTTAGCTCAGCCAAAGAAAAATTATTCGATAAGACTGGATCAAAATAATCTTTTTAGTAACTTCATAGCTTAGTAAATTCATAGTAGTTTATTTGATTGATAGCCGTCACCAACTGTGAGTTGGTTTTATCGTTTGGTGACTTTGAAGTGAGAACTACAGCAATTATGGCGTTGAACCTCATATAACGTCATGAATCGCTGTAGGCCAAAGCTACCTTTTACAGTCAAAATTCGCGCTATTCCATAAAGTACTGCAAAAATAGCTTAATCAAAAATCCGACCATGCCTAAACCCAAGGCGATAAAGAGAATAAAATTACCGAATTTTCCTGCATTCGACTTTTTGCCTAAGTCATAAATAATAAAGAACATGAAAGAAATTAGTACCGCGATACCAATATAAAGCGACCACGTTTCGAATTGTTCTGTTGTCATAACTGCACCCTTTAGCGATACCGTAGAAAATCGGCGTAATAGTAACCATTCAAAACTGCGAATACTAGCGAGGTCTTTACAATGAATACCCTTAAATCTCAAAAATCAGAATAATATTGATACTTTTTGTACTATGATGGGGTTAATAATAATGACCCCCAGTGGCTGATAAAAACTATGCATCTCATCAAACAATTTTCTACCTTATTTCTTCTCCTGCTGAGCTTATGCTTTGCCAGTTTCTCGATACACGCACAGGAGCTTCCTACTCGTAGCTTTTGTATTTTTGACCCTATCGGTGAAAAAGGTCCCGCCTATCAAGGTATGCTGGACTATAAAGCAGCCGCCTTAGAATGGGGTGCGTTACTCGATTTAAACGTTTATACAAACGAAGCCGTCGCCTTAGCCGATTTTAAAGCGGGACACTGTGATGCAGTAGGCCTAACCGGTACACGCATTCGTCCGTTCAACAAATTCACCGCCACGATAGAGGCGGTTGGCGCTATTGATGACTACGACCAGATGCGCAAGCTTGTGGGCATGCTAGCTAACCCAAAAGCCAGCAAGTACATGATTGAAGGTGATTATGAGGTAGCTGGCATTATGCCTGCCGGTGCGGTGTTTGTATTTGTGCGTGATAAGGCCATAAATTCAGTAGAAGCCGCTGCGGGTAAGCGCCTTGCCACAATAGATTATGATGTTGCCTCGATTAAAGTTGTTAAGCATATTGGTGCAACGATGGTTCCTGTTAGCATCGCTACCTTTGCTCCACGCTTTAATAATGGCTATGTCGATCTTGCCTACGCCCCCGCCATTGCTTATAAACCTTTTGAAATGTACAAGGGTATGGGTGATAAAGGCGGCATATTACGGTTTAATCTTGCTCAAATGAATGGCCAGTTAATTTTAAGAAAAGATCGCTTCCCTGCCCAATTCGGTCAAAAAAGTCGTGAGTATGCCTACAAAAATTTTCCTAAAGCTCTAGAGCACATTCTAGAAGCCGAAAAGAATATCCCCGAGAAATATTGGGTTGATCTATCGAAAGAAAAGCATACAAAATACAAAGAAATGTTACGCCAAGTTCGCATCGAATTAAAAGATGAAGGAATTTATGATCCTCGCATGTTAAAAATTCTTTTCAAACTTCGTTGCAGAGCAAATCCAAGTCATTATGAATGTGTTGAAAACTTAGAGGGCTAATTCGCGCGTTATGGAACATTTTGATCACTGCATTATTGGGGCCGGAGTTGTCGGCCTTGCTATCGCTTTTAAACTAAGCCAGCAACAGCCTCAAGCAAAAATTTTATTAATTGAATCCCACAATCAATTTGGCAGTGAAACGAGCAGCCGTAATAGTGAAGTCATTCATGCTGGAATTTATTACCCAGAAAATAGTTTAAAAGCTGAGCTTTGCCATCAAGGTAGCAACCAGCTTTATCAGTTTTGTGAAGATTATGGTGTACCTTACAAACGCATTGGAAAATTAATCGTTGCTAGCGCTGAGAGCGACGTTGATAAGTTGGCAGTGATACAAAAAAATGCTTTAAAGAACAACGTATTTCTTGATTATTTAAATCAAAGAGACTGCTATAAAATTGAACCAAACGTTACGGCAAAAGCCGCGTTAATATCCCCCAATACAGGCATTATTGATAGCCATCAGTATATGCAAACCTTATTAACGCTAGCAGAGCAGCAAGGTGTCTTATATAGCCCTAATACTCGCTTTATAAACGCTGAAGAAAACACACAAGGCTTCAATGTTCGCGTTAATACCCCTGATGGGCCTTTTAACTTCTGCTGCCAATACTTAATCAATAGTGCTGGGCTTCATGCACCTTATATTGCAAAAGCTATTTTTACTGCCAGTAAAGCCGCGACGGAACCTCGCCTTAGTGCCTTCTCGTCAATTCCTCAATATCACTTTTGCCGCGGCCAGTATTTTAGTTATCAAGACAACGCTCCCTTTTCTCATCTCATTTATCCCATACCCAGCCAAAATATCGCAGGTCTAGGGATACATGCGACTCTCGATTTATCGGGGCAAGTGCGCTTTGGGCCTGATGTTGAATTCGTTGAAACATTGGATTATTCATGTGACGAGTCGCGTAAAAAATATTTTATTCGTGCGATACAGCCCTACTTTCCTAACCTTGATTCTAGCAAGCTAGTACCCAGCTATTGTGGCATTCGCCCTAAATTAACGGGCCCTAATGAACCTGCTGCAGACTTTATAATTCAAACTCATAAAGATCATAATGTTTTGGGTTTAATTAATTTATTTGGCATCGAAAGCCCAGGCCTTACCGCAAGCTTGGCCATCGCTGACAATGTTAGCAATAGCATTTTTCAGGCATAAAAAAGCCCTCATTAACGAGGGCCTTATAGAACATGACTAAGCTAACGATCAAAGTCGCACTAAGCACGACTTTGATCGTTAAACATTAAACTTAGCTGTCGTAGAAGTGTCGCACGAATCGCCTTTATATCTAAATTTTCGGGCTCTACCAGCAAGCCTTCGTATTCGATTCGATGCAATATAGAAATTACAATGGTTGCATCTTCAACTGGCTGTGGTGATTGCATTAAGCTTAACAATTCAGTTAATTTTTGTATCAATGCAAGCTTATGCACTTCTCCTAACTTACGTAGATGAGGGCTTAAAATAGCCTCATAACGAAATGCCTGTTCAGCAATTAATGCATCTCTGTGCTGGGTAATTTGTTCTACGACATATTGCGTCATACTGTCAGCAATAATCCCCGACATATCTTCAGCGCTATTCATCGCTTCAACAAATGTTTTACCATCACTATTTTCTAGTGGCTCATATAAGCGTCTTGAAAACTGAGTAACGATTTCTAATGATTGTTCAGCATAAAGAGTGAAGGTATCGTTGATCAGTTCTTGAATATCTTTGAAGTAATAGGTAGTAGCGGCTAAAGGCACATCAGCTTCTTTAGCAACAGCCCGGTGACGTATTCCACGTACCCCCTCTCGAATAACAATTCTTAGCGACGCTTCTAAAATCAAACGTCGACGCAGCTCACTACCTGCTCGACTGGTCTTACGGCCTTGGTATTTAACGGCGCTACCCGATTTTGAATTCGATAATGAGTCTGATAACTGCGACATTTTGCTCCTCAAATACACAAAAAACTTTAATTAATCCTTACATTATTATTCACAACGGCACATTAATTGAACCATTATCGGCCGAACAATCGTACCACTAAGGTATTTTCATACTTTAGTGTGATCAGTTAGTCCAGTAATTACTAGTAAAATTATGTTACTTCTGATAAAAATAGAACCATAGTACACATTAATAATAAAAAAGGATCGCTACAAATACGCTCAATATTTGTACAACGGAATACGACTATGATTAAAAAAACACTCTCTCTGGCGATAGGTCTCATCAGTGCCCAACTCACCATGGCTCAAGGATTCTATGTTGACGAGCAATCAGCCTTACGCTTAGGGGATGCCTTCTCTGGGGCTGCAGCCCAAGCTGATGATGCCTCAACTGCCTTTTATAATCCAGCAGGCCTAACTCGATTAAAACAAAAGCAACTTACCTTTAATTTGTCTGCAATTTCAGTAACATCCGAATTTAACGGCTCCTCTACTACACTCGCCAGCACTACCGTTACAGGTAAAGATGTCAGTGCAGAAGCTTTTGATATTCTACCCTCGATCTACTTCTCAGCCCCGATGAGTGAAGGTTTGGTTTTTGGTGCTTATTTGAATGCACCTTATGCGACAGGAACCGATTTTGGTGACAATTCTATAGGACGTTACTTTTCGACAGAAAGTAGCATTACCGGCATTGATTTTGGTACCGCTTTCGGCTTTAAAGTCAGTGATAACCTCTCATTCGGTTTTAGCATGGTCATGCAATATCTTAGTGCGACCGTTGCACAAGCGGTGAATACCAGCGCAGCCTGTAAAGGTGCTGAATTACAAGGTGATCTCAGTCCTTTCACCTGCCCAGGCTTGGGAATTGCTGATTCTGGACTAGGCACAAGCACTTACGATGGCCAGTTCGAAATGCAAGGCGATGACCTTAATATCGGCTTTACCGCCGGTATGCTGTACGAATTCAGCCCTGAAAGCCGCCTCGGCATGCATTACAGAAACCGCATCAGTCACGACTTGCAAGGTAACGCGACCTTAGAAGTGCCTACCGCTGCGGAAACGTTTGGTAATCTGGCAGGTCTTGTCGATACCAAAGCCAAAGGCACCGCAACGTTAGAGACCCCTAGCCAAGCAAACCTTAGTTTCTATCAAGGCTTGGGAAAGTTCTCCCTGCAAGCCGACGTACAATGGACCCAGTGGTCAAGCTTCGATACTTTATCCGTCAAATCCGATAACGATGTGATTAAAGGCGTTGCTGGCCCACAGACTTACAACTGGGTAGATTCTTATCGTTATGCGATTGGGGGTTCTTATAAAATGACTCCTGCCTTAACATTACGCACGGGTTTGGCATTGGATAATACTCCAATCAAAGACAAACAAACCAAGATTGATTTCGCATTTGATGACTATAAAGCCATCTCATTTGGCTTAACGTATGATTTGAATAAAGAACTCGCATTTGATTTTGGTATCCAAAAAACGCTTAAACAAAAGCGTGCCATTGCACAGGGCGATATAACCGACCCTAGTCAAAACTTAAGCAAACTTAAAGGGGATGTTTCTACCGACGTATTATCACTTGCTGCGGGCATCAATATGAAGTTCTAGATTTACGAGGGCGGCCTAATCGCCCTTCGTACTATTTACAAATAGCTAAAAAATAATAATAAAAATTAAGGAAGCAGCAATGCGCACACTCTCCCTAGCCTTCACATTTTTATTGGCTTTCAATAGCCAAGCCGAGGAACAGCCACCACAACATCAGCAACGAATTGATTTTATTCAACAGCAATTCGAGCAAACTCGTAATCATAGTCAAACGTGGCAATGGGGCTGGTTTGGTTTTTTGGGCAGCGCTTCAGTCGTACAAACCATTGTCGCTAATACTGCTGATGACGATAAGCTTCAATACGATATGAGCGTGGGAGCAGTCACCAGCTTTTTAGGCGCCGCAGATATGTTATTAAACCCAATGCAAAGCCATAACTACAGTGATCAACTGCAACAAATGAACAGCAATAGCGTCCTTGAAAAAACAGACAAGCTGCAACAAGCCGAAGCTTGGCTAGTTAAAGCCGCGGCGCGTGAAGCCTACGAGCAAAGCTGGACCAATCACCTTTTGGCTGGATTAGTGAATGGCTTAGCAGGTTTGGCTGTTGCGTATGATGATAAGCGCCCTATCGATGGCTGGTTAACGTTCGCGACGGGTGTCGCGGTCAGTGAGTTTAAAATCTACACCGCACCACAAACAATGATGGCAGCTCAGCAAGCTTATCAAAATGGTAACTATTCAACTAAAACGGCAAAAACGAATCAGCAACGTTTATTTGTTGCCGCTGCTGGCCCTAACTTAATGATCAATTGGAAGTTCTAACGCGTAATTAGCCAATATTGATAATTTAAACCTATCTGGCACGGCTCCTGCAGTTATTCGTTTACCCGAAAATTACTTCGGTATAACTGACTTATTAGGAGCTGCGCATGATTCTTGACCGTCTCAGCAGTTACATGCAAAACCAGCCTTTTAGCGCTCAAAACAGTACGCAAAACAAGGCTCAAGATGCTTCAAAGGCTGATACAGTAAGCATTAAGTCCGTTTTACCAAAGCAAACTAAAGAGCCTCAACCAGAAGAATTACACCTTTCAAACCGCGCTAGCTATCTAGAATACCTATCACAAGAATTTGACGTTACGTCATTAAATAACGAACAACTGAATCAACTACAAACAAAACTAAACGACTATGGTTTTATTGCGGCTGGCGATCTTAATGGCATGCGATCACTCTCGCTTGCACGTCAATTAACAGAACCAAAAGACACCATCAATGCGGTTGACCTACTGAACAATTTTAAAGCGAAGTTTGATGAGCTAGAGATTCCTTACAGCATGCGTCAACAAGTGGATAAAATGAGTGTTGTTATTCAAAACATGGCCTCCGCACGCCAACTGCCATAAATCGGTAAATAACTGCGTTTATATTAGCCTTTCAGAGCAGAGTGATTACAATAGCCGCCATTTATTTTTAATGGATAGGCCTAGACAATGAGAATCCCCTCTCTCGTTAACATTTTATTAATCACCAGCGTGGGCTTTTTGTCCTGCCAAAGTTTCGCTATTACGAACATTGAAAAAGAACGTACCGCAAAATCGGAAGACGGCTGGAACGGTCATATTCGCGTTAATCTCAATGGTAAAACGGGCAATAATGATGAGGCTGAATTAGGCATAGGTAGCCATATTCGTTGGAATAATGAGCAATTAAAATGGCTTAACTGGTATAGCCGAGACTATCAACGTAATAACGGTGTTCTGAGTAATGATGAAACCTTTTTTCATACTCGCTTAATCCATAACCACCAGCAAGTCATTGCAACCGAATATTTTTTACAATACGAACAAGCACCTTTTGCGGGAATAAAACGACGTGCATTAGAAGGTATTGGCGTTCGCTTTCGCAGCTGGTTCAAGCCTCAGACCGAACAAAAAGAATCCTCCGGTGAAAGCTATCAAGGAATAGGGATTTTTAACGAACAGGTTAGAGAAGTTGATCTTGGTCGTACTCAAGTAGAGCAACGCTTTCGAGGTAATTTATATAGCCATTGGCTCTATCAGCACTCTGGCGAACGCGCCGTCAGCACCAGTGTCACATTATATGTTCAGCCAGATTTGTCCGATATCGACGATGTCAAAGCATTATTGCAAGCACAAGTATCGATACCTATTGTCGAACAACTGCATTTACAGTGGAAATTGCAAAGTAACTGGGATAGCCAACCTCCTTCTGGCGTATCAAAAGAAGTGCATGAAACAACCATGCAGTTAAAGTACAGTTTTTAACATCTCTCTTCTAAATGCTTTGGTTATATCGCTAGCAGCCTAGCGGTATAACTGAATATTTTAAACAATCCTAATGCAGATCGTGACAATCCCCCCATTATAATTATTTCTGCCCGTGTACCATCTCCAAAGAAAGCAGCACAGGCATGAAATCAACAATCTGCTGGTTTAAATTCAATAATTTACGTCGTTTTATATCACTCAAAGTACCATGAGCACGCGTTAACAATAAGGCTTCCTCAAGGTGTTCAGCAATCGCTGATAAAAGACCTTGCTCACTAACCCCCTCTTCGCGAGCCCAGCTAACAAGCTGCTTTGCGATGTCTCGTGGAGAAGAATGCTGGAAATTTAGCGCTAACTTTCCTTCTGCATCAATCATTTCTTCGATAAATGAAAGGTATAGAGGCACCGCTTCTCGCTCAACTTGTGGACCCGTTAGCCCTGCAGCCGCTAAAGCTGCATCAACTTCGGCCGCTATCTTAAGAGACGAAGGTAAGGTTTGAGGATTATTCATTAGCAAGTTCCTTTAACTGCTTTAATTAATACAAGAATAGTCAAGAAACCAAGGAAGACTACGTGAGTAACGAAAAGGCGACAGACTCTGGATTTGATTTAGAGCAATTCATTAATTTAATCGCCCAGCGGCTTTTTCCTCGCTGGTATGCTCGCCATGCGGTGAAAGAAATAGAAATATCGGCAATCGAAGACATTAATCCCAAAAGTTATCTTTGCCATCGCTGGTTAAGTCTAATTAACGTACATCAAGCCGCCGCCGATAGCTTAACGTCTAGCGACCAACAGTGGCATTCTCTGGCCGAGCTATTAAAAAAAATGAGCAGTGAAAATGAATACCCACGCTCACTATCGATCAGTGCTATCCACGGTATTAAAGTCAGCCAATGCGAAGAAGACTTTCCTGATTTACTAAGTTACGGCGCAACACAAGCGAATCAAATTCCGCAAGAAACCGATAATGAATTCAACCGTAACATTACACTTGCCTTTCCTGAAGCCAAACAACCGTTTCATATTTGCTACCGAGAATTTGATGGCCGCTATTATTATCTAAACGAAGATGAGCCTCGTCATTTTGCTGCTTTACTCATGCAGTGTAAGAAACAGCAAAGAGATTATAATCTTACCTGCATGATTCATGTGGAGTCTATTCAAGGTCACATGCTAGACCGCCTCAGATCTGGGTTTTGGATGTTATTAATGAAACGTGAATATGCGTATCAATTATACCAATTGCTCAAACAGGCTAAGTTTGAATGTGAAATCGCCGAATTTGAGTGGCGCCGTTCTGATTTAGTTTTTTTTATTGCTCGTAAGAATGACCAAGCCCTAAATGACATTATTTTTAATCTACTAAGTAACCACAATTCAACACAAGTCGTTGATTGGGGACGGCTTTTAAGCCGCTCTCACTTCCCTTTCCAAAACAAATAAAAGACCTCTAGTTATCAAAGCTTGCGTACGACTGCCTTGTGTAAAGTCACAAAATCGGTCATTCTAGCGATATTTATATCAAAGCTATTCCAAATAAAGTGACAATAAGAAAAAGGATTGCCTAGGTGATTAGAGGAACCTGGAGTCTAAATGAGCCCTTAGTACCTGCCAACATTTCTGCCATTTTGGTTAGAATGGGGCAAGAAAAAGGCATATCACAAGACGCCCTACTTGAAAATACAGAGATCGATCCTGCTGCCTTCTCTGACCCAAAGGCTCTGCTGACTTATCAACAAGTTATTATTTTAACGAATAACACTCTTAGGCTCAGCAATGAACCCACCTTAGGTATTGAATTGGGTAAAGCCATTAATATCAATCAATTTGGTATGCTGGGTTACGCCATTTTAAGTTGTGCGAATGTGCGCCAAGCGTTGAACCTCGGCTTGAAATATCATGTACTCATTGATCCTGCATTCAATTTTGAAGTCGTTGAACAGGGTGAAATGACATCCGTTCGCCTTACCTCGCATATTCCTATCGAAACCATTTATAATTTTTTATGTGATGTATTCATAGCCAACTTCATCAGCCTTGCGCGCTTTCTGACAGGCTTGAATATCTTACCTAGAGCGATCAATATTAACCGCCCCAAGCCTGATTTCTCTGATCGATACGAACAATTCTTTGAAGGCTGCCTCATTAACTGGGACCAACCTCGTACAGAGATTGTATTCGATAGCAGTATCATGGATGCACCAACCACTCTCGCTGACGAAGCCACCGCTAAAATGGCCGAGTCACAATGCGCTGACATTTTATCGCGCATGGGGCCAAGAGAAGGCATTGTGGTTAAAGTCCGCCGCATTTTGCTGAGTCATCCTGGCCATTTTCCTCCGATAGAAACCGTTGCTAGTCACTTGGCAACCAGTACTCGAACGTTAAGCCGAAGCCTGCAAGAAGTGAGCACCTCTTATCAAAAAATCTTAGATGAAGTGCGCAAAGAAATGGCGATTGAATACTTAAATACTTCAAGTTTACCGATAGAAGAAATCGCGGCGTTGATTGGCTATAACGACCCATCTAATTTTCGCAAAGCCTTCAAGCGCTGGACCGGTAATCCTCCAAGCTATTACCGCGCAGTAAGAAAATCGGTGAAGTAAAACTACTTAGGCACTTGTGGCAGTAAAATACTAAAACAGTGCCAGTTGCTGCTCATTAATATCGGGGCAGCGACCACCAATACCGATCAATCGTACTCCTTGAACTTCATCGGCATCATTACGCAATCTAGCCTGCTGCAACAGCTGACGAAAAGATTCTAAACTGACAGTCTGTAAATGATCGGCTAATGTGGTTTGGCTAAAATCGTTAAATTTCACCTTAACAAACGGCGCTAAACTTCGACTATCAATGTTCGCCTTATCCGTGCGTTGTAAAAATTTTTCCCATAACAGGTTCACTTCGTCATCAAGCTCTTGGGCTGAATACAGATCTTTGGCAAATGTATGCTCAACACTGATCGATTTGCGTATGCGATCGGTACTCAAAGCACGATCATCTTGTCCACGACACCGCTTAAATAAGGTAAGCCCAGTACGGCCAAATAAATTGACTAATTCAATCAAGCTGTAGGGCTGTGCATCAGAGCAAAGAACAATCCCTTTGGCCGCTAGACGCTCTGCGGTTTTTGGCCCAATACCTGGAATTTTTCGCACTTCAAGCTGCTGCACAAACATATCAACTTTATGCGGTTTAACCGCAAACAAGCCATTCGGCTTATTCCAGTCACTGGCAACCTTGGCTAAAAATTTATTGGGTGCTGCGCCAACAGACACGGTAATACCTACCTTAGCTTCAACCTCGGCACGAATTTTTTCTCCGATCTCTATGGCAGATTCATTAGGCTCTAGTTCGACATACGCTTCATCCACCGAAACCTGTTCAAAGCCAATACCGTATTGACGAATAATCGCCATCACTTGCTGAGATACTTCGCGGTAGAGCGCCATATTTCCAGGCAATAGAATAAGGTGGGGACATTTTTTAAAGGCTTGAGCGGATGCCATCGCAGAGTGAACGCCAAACGTTCGGGCGGGATAATTACAAGTCGAAATAACACCTCGACGATCAGAGTGACCACCGATGGCAATAGGAATATGGCAAAGCTGAGGGTTTTCCCTCATTTCAACGGCGGCAAAAAAACAGTCGCAGTCAATATGTAAGACTTTTCGCATGCCTCATAATACTGGTTATAAACCCAGCATCAAGTATTAATACCGCATTTTTATTTTGGTATTAATAGCTAAGCTGAATCGTCTTATGCATTCAAATAGTTCGAGTGGAAACGCAAATGGTCTTCAATAAAACTCGCGATAAAATAATAGCTGTGGTCATAACCTTCGTGACTGCGCAATTCTAAAGGGTAGTTATTGCTACTGGCCGCCGCTTCTAACACTTCTGGTTTTAGCTGTTCTGCCAGAAAATTATCTGCTTCCCCTTGATCCACCAGCGCAGGGACGTATTGCTTGGCTGCTCGCATGAGCAAGCTCGCATCGTATTCACGCCATGTATCAGTATCTTTACCCAAATAGGCCGTGAACGCTTTCTGTCCCCAAGGACAATTAACCGGGTTGTTAATCGGACTAAAAGCAGAAACCGACTGATAACGTTCAGGATTGCGCAAGGCAATCGTTAGCGCCCCATGCCCACCCATAGAATGACCGGCAATGGCGCGTTTATCCGACACTGGAAACATCGATTCAATGAGCTCAGGAAGCTCGTTCACCACATAATCATACATTTGATAATGACGGTTCCACGGAGCCTGAGTCGCATTCACATAAAAACCTGCACCTTGACCAAGGTCATAACCTTCATCATCCGCCACACCTTCACCACGAGGGCTGGTATCTGGCGCAACAATCGCAATACCCAACTCAGCGGCTAGGCGCTGAGCACCGGCTTTTTGCATGAAGTTTTCATCACTGCAAGTTAAGCCAGACAGCCAATACAATACGGGCACTTTCGCCCCTGTTGATGCCTGAGGCGGTAAGTAAATAGCAAAGCGCATCGCACAGTTTAATGTGTTTGATACATGGCTATATTGCTTATGCCAGCCACCAAAACTTTTATTGCTACTCAGGTTTTCAATGCTCATTATCAGGCTCTCTAAATCGATGCATTAGCCGCAGTTAAACATTGTTATGCTTAAGCGCGGCGCAAAAGGTTACTTATCGAAGACTATTTATCAAAGTGAATAACAGTACGAATACTCTTACCTTCGTGCATTAAGTCAAAGGCTTCGTTCACCTGATCAAGACTCATGGTATGAGTAATAAAGTCATCCAACTTAAACTCACCCGCCATGTAACGGTTTACGTATTCAGGCAATTCTGTACGGCCCTTAACACCACCGAATGCAGAACCTTTCCAGACTCGTCCAGTCACTAACTGGAATGGGCGAGTAGAGATTTCTTGGCCCGCACCGGCAACACCAATAACAATCGATTCGCCCCAACCTTTATGGCAGCATTCAAGCGCGCTGCGCATTAGGTGAACATTACCCACACACTCGAACGAATAATCAACACCGCCATCCGTCAGCTCAACGATCACATCTTGAATCGGCTTATCACCATAATCTTTTGGATTAATACAATCCGTCGCACCTAACTTACGCGCTAGATCGAATTTGCTTTCGTTAATATCAATGGCAATGATACGGCCTGCTTTCGCCATGGTTGCACCAATGACCGCCGATAGACCGATACCACCCATACCGAAGATAGCAACCGTTGCGCCCTCTTCAACTTTAGCGGTATTCATCACCGCGCCCATGCCTGTGGTTACACCACAGCCTAATAAACAAACTTCTTCTAGTGGTGCGTCTTTTCTGACTTTCGCTAAAGAAATTTCTGGTAGCACGGTATATTCAGAAAAAGTCGACGTTCCCATGTAATGGAAAATTGGCTGACCATTAATAGAGAAGCGCGTAGTACCGTCTGGCATTAAGCCTTTACCTTGAGTCTCACGAATCTTCTGACACAAGTTGGTTTTACCCGACAAGCAGAACTTACATTCGCCGCACTCAGGGGTATAAAGCGGAATAACATGATCGCCGACTTCAACGCTAGTAACGCCTTCGCCGATCGACTCAACAATACCGCCGCCTTCATGGCCTAAAATAGCAGGAAAGATGCCTTCTGGATCATCACCCGAAAGTGTAAACGCATCGGTATGGCATACACCCGTTGCAATCATTTTGACCCGTACTTCGCCTTTCTGTGGAGGCATTACATCAACCACCTCCATCTTTAATGGCTCACCGGCTGCCCAGGCTACTGCGGCTTTCGACTTAATTACTTGTGCTGTCATGGCTATCTCCAAATTAATAAGATCAAACATTAGACTAGTGCCAATGTTCTATCGTTGTATGGTTTTAATTATATCCTAATATAAAATGGAGATAATCCATCCATTCTGTAAATTACTTTTACTCTACGGTAATAATAGTAAATCACCTTAGCTGGCTATCCTTACTCCCTCGTCGGTTATAGCCGCTCACAAGGGATTGCTGTTGATCAATTTCGGCCTGACAAGCGATGCAGTAACGCACCCCAATAATGGCTTTTCGTCGCGCTTCTGGAATGCTTGCTTCACATTCCTCACAATGAGTCGCACTTTCTCCGTGATGCAATCGACTCCGTGCTAACTCAACGGCCTGTGCAAGACTCGCATCTATCTGCTCTTGAACCGCGCCATCTTTCGACCAACCCCCAGCCATAAGACCTCCTAAAACAACGTATGTATCACCAAAGTTACATCTTACATACAGATTACATTCACACGCATTACGAAACAATTGCCAGAACTTGGAAAAGTCCTTTACTAAATAGTAATAATTAGAAAATTAAAACATAGGAAGATATCGATTTTCTAATATTGAGAGTGACACTCTGCAAGAGCAGGTGGTAGCCTTAACGTCATTTGAAAGGATTTTTAATCATGTCACCGTTTGAACAAGCCAAAATCGATTTTTTACAACAGCTAACGCACAACGATTTTCAATTTGAGACAACACTCGCGTTTATAGAGCTGAATTACAACTTTACCCCTAGCGCCTTTAATAACGGCGGCGTTGAAAACAGCGCAGAGCAAAACCAGGGTTCTTGCAAGGTGTTCGCCTTAGCTCAGTTATTAGAGCTTTCTAAAGAACAAGCACTCGCCTGTTTTGGCCAGCATTACCGCGATGTACTCGCAACGCCTGAAATTAATAACCACCACAATCTACGCCGAGTACTAAAAGAAGATCTCTCTGATATTCGCTTTGATCACTTTCCACTAGAGCTGAAGACACAAAAATAATGGCCGCGTTTAACTTAAAAGCAGGGTTAAACCCCATAACAACCCTATTAATCCAAAGTAATAACCTCGCCCAGATTCAGCAAGAACTGAAAGCGAAAGTTGAGCAAGCACCTAAAATGTTTGTCCGCCTTCCTTGTATCTTTGACTTTATTGAACTGGCTGAGAAAATCGACCTTCCTTCCTTGTATCTAACCTGTCATGAATTCGGCATGCTGCCCATTGGTGTTAGAAACGCTCAAGAAGAACATCATGAGCTATTAGAGCAGCTTGAACTGGCTGATTTTGGCAAGGGTAATAGCAAGCCCTCTCGCATTAAAACAATGGAAAGTATCCCAGCAGTGGCAGAGGCAGAAGAGTTACCTGCCGTGCCAGCACCCCGAGCAAAAACCACCGTGCATAAATTTCCCGTTCGCTCAGGCCAGCAACTCACGGCTGAAGGCGACTTGGTCATTTTTGGTCTTGTCAGTACGGGTGCCGAAGTATTGGCAGGTGGAAGCATACATATTTATGGACCACTAAGAGGACGAGCTTTAGCGGGCATTAAGGGGGATACTGAAGCAACGATTAGCTGTTCATCCCTTGAAGCTGAACTAGTCGCTATTGCTGGCGAATATAAGCTATTTGAAAGTAACGATCAGCATTGTACTCAGCCCAGCCTCATTCAACTTGATGATGGGCGCTTGAACATACACTCACTTTAATGAATACTGCGTTTTGCAACTTTTTGTAAGGGAATTTTCACTTTGGCTAAGATAATTGTCATAACCTCTGGTAAAGGAGGCGTGGGTAAAACCACCACCAGTGCTGCAATTTCAACGGGTTTAGCACTGAAAGGGCATAAAACAGTCGTTATCGACTTTGATGTGGGCCTTCGTAATCTAGATTTAGTCATGGGCTGTGAACGTCGTGTTGTTTACGATTTCGTCAACGTTATTCATAAAGAAGCCAGTTTAAGACAGGCTTTGATCAAAGATAAGCGTTTAGACAACCTCTACATTCTGCCAGCGTCTCAAACACGCGATAAAGATGCCCTTGATAAAGAAGCGGTTGAAGCAGTTTTGAATGAACTGGCTGAAGATTTTGACTATATTATTTGTGATTCTCCAGCAGGCATTGAAACAGGCGCTCAAATGGCGCTCTATTTCGCTGAAGAAGCGATTATCGTTACCAACCCAGAAGTATCGTCTGTGCGTGATAGCGATCGAATTTTAGGCATTCTTCAAAGTAAATCTCGTTTAGCGGAACAAGGTAAACGCGTTAAAGAGCATTTACTGCTCACTCGTTACAATCCTACCCGTGTTGCCAATGGTGAAATGCTGTCGGTTGAAGATGTGGTAGAAATTCTTGCAGTACCGTTACTGGGTGTTATTCCAGAGTCACAAGCTGTATTAAAAGCCTCCAATCAAGGGGTTCCTGTTATTCACGATAATGACAGTGATGCAGGCCAAGCTTATGAGGACGCCGTTGCTCGTTATCTTGGCGAAGAACGCCCGCATCGTTTCTTAGAAGCCGAGAGAAAAGGCTTTCTTAAACGTGTATTTGGAGGTTAATCATGAGCTTAATGGATTATTTCAAAAAAGAACGAACCAGTACTGCTAGCATTGCGAAAGAGCGCTTACAGATACTGGTTGCCCACGACCGCGTTAATAGCCGTGGCCCTGATTACTTACCGAAGATGCAGCAAGAATTACTCGCGGTTATTCGTAAGTATATTGCCATCTCTGATGATCAAGTACAGGTCAATCTTGAACAACAAGGGACGGCATCAGTGCTTGAACTCAACGTTATGCTACCAGAGAAGTAAATGCCCAACGTCCTATTAAAACCGTGGCAACTCGCGACGGCGTCTTGGCAGCAGGCAAACGGATTGCAGCGCATAGGGTTGATGCTAACCGTATTGAGTTTCTTTTTCCTGTACCCTGGTGTGACAGAGCCTATTATGACGATCAAGGCATCGATCAACATGTTTGGGCTTAAAAGCACTATATTTGAAGAAACCCGCAGCATCTGGCAAACCGTACTGAGCTTGAAAGAAGCGGGTTATGCGGAAGTCGGCTTTATGGTCGTCACGTTCAGTATCATTATTCCAGTAACAAAAGGATTACTGATCATTTGGACTTGGTTAAGCCCAGCTCGCTGGCGCTGGCAGCTAATTTCAGTGATTAGTAAATGGTCAATGGCCGATGTCTTTGTCGTCGCAATTTTGGTTGCTTTCTTTACGGCTAAAGCAACGGCTGATTTACAATCCGCTTTACATGATGGTTTCTACTGGTTTTTAGCTTACTGCTTTCTGTCCATAATATCAGGACAATGCTTAGCGGGTTACGCAGATCAACAACTGAAAAAGTAAATCTTCTTTTCATGGGCTAACACACTTTTTAGCTGTTTTTTCAGCTATCCTTAAAGCAACATTAAGGAATAATTTGGATAGCTAGCCCATGCAAACCATCGCGTTACACCATATTTTACTGAAAAGCTCATTACTCGCCCAAGACATAGCCCAAGAGCTTGAGTTAGGTGCAGACTTTACCGAGCTAGCACGAGAGTATTCTGCTTGCCCTTCGTCCCATCAAGGCGGTTTTGCAGGTTATCACCCGCAAGACGATCTACCCATTGAGTTAATCACAGCCTTAGCGACTCACGATGATGAGAAAAAGTTTATCGGCCCCATTGAAACGACGCTTGGATTTCATTTACTGAAACCCGTCGGAGAGAAACCTAAACTAGCGCTCTCAGATCAGAACGCAAACGACCAAGCCATCGACGCTGTCGATGCATTAAGCGAGTCCGCAGAAGACGCTGAACCCCTGAGTAATTAAGTCTAATTCGATAGAGTATGATAAAGTTCTGCTCAATGATAGCCGACCAAAAGAACTCGAACGGGTGATTTATGAATACTCACAATACGATCTCTAATACCGCGTCAGTCTATGGTAAAGAAGATAATTCTTTTCATGCGGCTGGGGGTTTTGACGGTATAAAACAGCTGGTTGATGCATTTTATAATGCGATGGAAACATTAGCTCAAGCACAAAAAATTCGAGCAATGCACAACCCTGACTTAGATGAATCACGCGATAAACTCACGCGTTTTTTAACCGGTTGGCTAGGGGGCCCAAAATTATTCAGTGAAAAATATGGCCCTATTAGAATTCCCGTCGCCCACCGCCACCTAGACATTGGCCCAGCAGAAAGAGACGCATGGCTTGCCTGTATGAAAATTGCCGTGGATGCTCAACCTTATCAGCAAGATTTTCGTGATTACTTAATGGCACAGCTTTATGTTCCCGCAGAGCGCAGTCGCAATAAAGATTAATTAAACCCAAACACCTTTATTGCTTAGTATAATGGCGAAAACTATTACGACCATGATTTTTCACATAATACATCGCTTCATCGGCCTGCTGAATGAGCTGGTCGATATTTCTGTCGACTAACGTCCCCATCGTCGTCCCCATACTGACGGTGATTCCAGCAAGGGGGGCTATATCAGAAAAATCAATATCGTTAATTTCTTTCAATAAACGCTGACAGTAAGAATTCAATCCTGCAGTCGAAATATCTTGCAGAAGGATAATAAACTCCTCTCCACCAAAACGACCGACTCGATCATTTCCTCGTATGGCATCCAATAAAACGGATGATAGACGCTTTAGCACTTGATCACCCACCTCTCGACCATGGGCATCATTCACCCGTTTAAAGTAATCAATATCGATCATAATCAGTGCGACATCAGGCTTAATTCGAGCAAACATTTCTAACTGTTCAACAAAAGCCCTTCGATTTAAGACCCCTGTTAAATCATCGATATTAGCTAATAATTGCAATTTCTCATTGGCCTCTTCTAAGGCATCTGCTTTTTCAGCCAGCTCTATTGTACGTTGCGCAACTCGGGCCTTAAGTTGCTTGTTGGCCGTCATCAGTTGCTCGCTTAAGCTTTCGACCTGCTGCTTCTGCTCTGCTCTTAAATACAGCATATTAACCGCTAAAGAGAGAAGAAAAGCCAACAGCCCATAAGTAAGCCACAAGCGCCCATCTTCTAGCCATTGAGCATACAATGCGATGTCGTGAAGAATAGCCAGTGAGAGTAATAAAGCGCCACACACAATGTAATAGCCACCTCGACGCTTATGTAAAATAACCTTAACCAGACTCCAGAAATAGATAGCGATCACCACCACCAACATGAACTGAAAAGGCATAAGTAATTCAGTGAACCATGCGCTTGGAAAAATAATAATACTGATCAAGGCAGGTAAAAATGCATACCCGACTCGGCGCGCAGTATTTTCAGAAAGTTCTGCGGGAAAGGTATTGTGCTGCCAATAAAGGATAAGAGGCGCAGCGATTAACATCGTGAAATACAATACGCGGATGTGCAGTTGCCAAGGTAAAACACCTAACAGTTGATACAATACCTGATTATCCATAATGCCAACACGCACAGCAATGACCAAGGCAAAAGCGGACAATAAAGCCGATGCTTTCTCGCGGCGATCAATAAAGTGCTGAATAATCAAGAATAGGCTGGTCAATAATGCTAAAGCAACAACTAACGCTTGATCGAACGTCTTAACAACATGATACAACCCTAGCTCATAATAAGACCCCATTATTAACGTTTGCCAAGGCCCGCCACTTGCATGATGAAAATTCGAGACATGCCAAGTTATTTTGCTGTTAGCGGGTAATTCACCCAGTTTAATAAATTGATTTCCTGAGTAGGCTTCTGAACTCGAAAAGCTAACACCTGCAATACCACCCTCAGCCACTAAATCATCATTGATGAATAGTCGAAAAGCCGTTGATTGCTCTGGAATAATTAAGCCCCAAGTAGTATCACTAGGAAGATTGATAAGCTTGGCGGTAAACGTAGCAAACCCTTTACCATTATAGACTGACTGGCTCGCCCCTTCTTTATCCCAGGTAGCGGGCAGGTCAAACCACGGCGCTTGCAACGTCTGCCACTCATGAGGAGACAATTGTTTCTGCCAATAGAACGCCCATCTTCCGTCCAATGGAACTGCACCATCGCCTGAGTGCCAGTGTGTAAAATCAAAAACACCATCAACTTGTTGCTGCACCAAGTTAGAATGGCTAGTGCGAGCTAAGCTCATTTGACTAAACACACAAAAACAGACGATTAATAACCCTATCCTTGCGATATTGAACTGCAAGATAACTCCTTGAGTATTAATTTTTCATCATAATAACAGTTAACCCGACTGAGAGAAGAAGCCGATAGCTGAAAGCTGATCAATATTAGGTATAATGGCGCGTTTTTTACTATATATTGCAATGAATTAGGGTCGTCCCATGAATCCAGATCTACAAAAGCTACAGCCTTACCCTTTTGAAAAGCTGACGGCATTAAAAGCACAAGTTAGCCCTAATGAAAATTTATCGCATATTGCCCTATCTATTGGCGAACCTAAACACCCAGCACCAAAATTTGTTACTCAGTGTCTAAAGGATAATATCGATAAAGTCGAGAACTACCCGACTACTAAGGGCTTACCAGTATTACGTGAAACAATCGCACAATGGTTACAGCAGCGTTTTGGATTAACCAAAATCTGTAGCGAACAGCAAATCGTGCCCGTCAATGGCACTCGTGAAGCTCTCTTTGCTTTTACCCAAGCGGTTATTGATCGAAGTAAAAACGGCCTTGTGGTTTGTCCAAATCCATTCTATCAAATCTATGAGGGAGCAGCCTACCTTGCAGGTGCTGAACCTCACTTTTTACCTTGTTTAGAAGAACAAGGCTTTAATCCCGATTTTGATGCAGTAAGCGATGAAGTTTGGCAAAAATGTCAGCTATTATTTCTATGTACCCCCGGCAATCCAACCGGCGCCGTTCTAGAATTAGAAACACTTACGAAATTAATCGCCTTGGCTGATAAGCATGATTTCATCATCGCCTCTGACGAATGTTATTCCGAAATTTTTGTAGAAGATAAACAAGCACCGATTGGCCTACTGCAAGCATGTGAAAGCATGGGGCGCCATGACTATGCTCGCTGTGTCGTATTCCACTCATTATCTAAGCGCTCTAACCTACCCGGCTTACGCTCAGGCTTTGTTGCCGGTGATGCTAAAATCTTGCAGCCGTTCTTGCTGTATCGAACCTATCATGGCTGCGCAATGTCTATTCATACTCAACTGGCCAGTGTGGCAGCATGGGGGGATGAAGGGCATGTAAAAGACAACCGTCGCCAATATAGCCTTAAATTCAAAGCCGTACTTGAGATCTTAAATGACCCAAGTTTGGCCGGTAAAATTGAAGTTAAGCAAACGGATGCCAGCTTCTACCTTTGGGCCAAAACTGAAATGGATGAAGAGCAATTTGCTCAACAATTATTTGCTCAACAGCACGTTACCGTATTGCCAGGCTCTTATTTATCTCGCACGGTTGATGGCATCAACCCCGGTAAGAATCGTGTGCGATTAGCGCTAGTCGCAAGTGTTGAAGAGTGCATAGAAGCCGCCGAAAGAATCAAACAATTTGTACAAGGCCTGTAAGCTAATCACAGGAAATTTGGAAATATAATGACTGATATAACACAAAGCCCATTTGGCACCGAGATTACTCCTGAAGAAATTTTAGATACCTTAGGATTTTTTGACGACTGGGAAGAACGCTATAAATACATAATCGACTTAGGAAAACAATTACCTGCCATTGATGACAGTAAAAAGACTGAAGAGTTTTTACTGCGTGGATGCCAAAGTCAGGTCTGGATTGATTCTGCCGTAAGTGATGGAAAATTATTTTTTGAAGTGGATTCTGATGCCCATATAGTACGGGGTTTATTGGCGGTGGTACTAAGTGCCTATAACAATAAAACACCAGCAGAAATACTAGCCTTCGACATTGATGATTTCTTTGCTCAAGTAGATCTTGTGAAACACCTAAGTCCTACTCGTGGTAACGGTTTAACGGCGATGGTTAAAAAAATCCAACATACTGCGAACTTACTTAATCAGTAATTTATTAATAAAAAAGGAGACCAAAAGTCTCTTTTTTTATTCCATAATTTTAAATCAATTTATTGTGTAGCTCTGCGCAGTATTCAATTATGCCACTTGCTCATCGGTAAACTGTTGAAACTTAATGACTTTACCATCACGAAAACTGTAAATATGAGAAGCCGCTAATTTAAAATGTTCATTATTGTCACGCGTAAGACCACTAAAATAACCGAGCACAACAATATCATCACCGGCATCTAAGATGCGTTCAATCACAAACGACCAGCGTTTCCATTCGATATTAAAGGCTTTATAAACTTTGCTTAGAACGGCGGTAGGACCTTGATGGGTGCCTTCACCAGGAAAGCCACTATTTTGCTGCCAAATAATAGAAGGGGAACACAATTGATTAAAGCACTCAACATCTTGCTTGCGAAAACAACGATATAATTCTCCAACAACTTCCTTGTTTTTCATTATCAATCTCTGAGTATGATATGGGTATAAAATCAACGTCACTGTCAATCGGCATAAATTTTACCACCGGAGTCATAATAAAGAAATACACCTACCCTATTTATATAAGCATTTATTATTACTTATACTGCTAAGCATAAATAATTCGAATATAAATCGACTATTTACTCCCCCTTTTTCATTTCGTATCTAGTATTAAGTCATAGATCCATTTTAAGCGACTAGTCCGCTACTAGCCAATAGACTAATACTATCTATATCAATAAGGTGAAGGACATGGAAACTGTATTTCGTCATCTCAGCATAAACATCTTTGCCCTTCGGCTATTAATATTAATGATAATAACATCTTCAAGTCACAGTGAGTGGGGGCTCAACATGACTGAAAGCGTTACTGCGATAGGTCGAGATATTCATGGCTTGCACATGACCATTTTTTATATTTGTGTCGCCATTGCCATCGTCGTTTTCGGCATCATGCTCTATTCCATTATTCGCCACCGTAAGTCCCTAGGCGTTGAAGCTAAACCTTTTCATGAAAGTACGATGGTCGAAATTATCTGGACCACCATTCCTCTATTGATACTCGTCGCCATGGCAATTCCTGCTACCAAAACTCTAATCGACATGTACGATACGGAAACCTCAGATATTGATATTAAGATCACGGGTTATCAATGGAAATGGCGTTATGAATATTTGAATACTGACATTGATTTTTTTTCCACTCTCACCACTACTCAAGATCAAATGCACGGTTTAGAAGCTAAATCTGAAAACTACTTATTAGAAGTTGATAAGCACCTTGTTATTCCTATCAACAAAAAAGTCCGATTTTTATTTACCGCCCAAGACGTTATTCATTCATGGTGGGTGCCCGAACTTGCGGTTAAAAAAGATGCCATTCCCGGCTTTATTAATGAATCTTGGGCGAAGGTAGAAAAACCCGGTATTTATCGCGGACAGTGTGCCGAACTCTGCGGTCAAGGACATGGTTACATGCCGATTGTGGTGGAAGCGGTCAGTGAAGAAGATTATCAAGCTTGGCTCATCACACAGCAGCAAGCTCAACAAAATGCTAACCAAGTATCTGAACTCAGCTTCGATGAGTTAATGGCACAAGGTAAAATCGGCTATGACAAAAACTGCGCCGCCTGCCATCAAGTAACGGGCATGGGTGTCCCACCCGTATTTCCCGCACTCAAAGGCAGCGCCATTGCGTTAGGAGATATACAACAACACGTCAACGTTGTGGTTAATGGTAAAGGAGGCTCCGCCATGGCCGCCTTTGGTGAACAACTGACCCCCACAGAACTTGCAGCCATCATCACTTACGAGCGTAACGCTTGGGGCAATGATAAAGGCGATAGCATTCAACCCGCTGAAATTGTCAGCTTCAAACAAGCAGAAGGACAATAGCCATGACAACCACGAGCGAGCATTCTTCAGCACCTGCAACGGGTATCACGCGTTGGTTATATACCACCAATCATAAAGATATTGGCAGTATGTATCTTATCTTTAGCTTGGTGATGTTATTAATCGGCGGCTCCATGGCACTGTTAATTCGCAGTGAGTTATTTCAGCCTGGGCTGCAATTAATGCAACCTGAATTTTTCAATCAGATGACGACACTGCATGGTGTCATCATGGTTTTTGGTGCCATCATGCCAGCGTTTGTCGGTATGGCTAACTGGCTAATTCCGATGATGATTGGTGCGCCCGACATGGCACTACCCAGAATTAATAATTGGAGTTTTTGGCTATTACCTTTTGCTTTCGGCATGGTGTTATCCACACTCTTTATGGAAGGTGGCGCGCCCAACTTTGGCTGGACATTTTATGCGCCACTGTCCACAACTTATGCCCCGCCTTCCGTTACCTTTTTTATATTCTCCGTACACATCATGGGAATTTCGTCTGTCATGGGCGCGGTTAATGTGATCGCAACCATTATGAACATGCGCGCTCCAGGTATGAATTATATGAAAATGCCTATGTTCGTTTGGACCTGGTTAATCACCGCATTTTTATTACTCGCTGTCATGCCCGTACTTGCAGGCGTGGTGACTATGATGTTGATGGACATTCATTTTGGTACTTCGTTTTTTGATGCCGCTGGCGGTGGTGACCCCGTCATGTTCCAACATATCTTTTGGTTCTTTGGCCACCCTGAAGTGTACATAATGATTTTACCGGCTTTTGGTATTGTCTCTCACATCATCCCGACGTTTGCGCGCAAACCCTTATTTGGTTATCACTCCATGGTAATCGCCACCAGCTCCATTGCCGTTTTATCTTTTATTGTTTGGGCACACCACATGTTCACAGTCGGAATGCCGTTAGTGGGTGAATTATTCTTTATGTATTCAACCATGCTCATTGCTGTGCCCACCGGAGTGAAAGTCTTCAACTGGGTGGCCACTATGTTCCGTGGCAGCATGACCTTTGAAACCCCGATGCTTTTTTCCATAGCCTTCGTCGTACTTTTCACCATTGGAGGGCTGTCTGGATTAATGCTTGCCATCGCGCCAGCAGATTTTCAATATCACGATACCTACTTTGTTGTTGCCCACTTCCATTATGTTTTAGTGCCGGGCGCATTGTTTTCAATTATCGCAGGGGTTTATTTTTGGATTCCAAAATGGACAGGGGTTATGTACAACGAATCCATGGGGAAGTTTCACTTCTGGTTATCCTTTGTCGGCGTTAACTTAACCTTCTTCCCTATGCACTTTATTGGTTTAGCGGGTATGCCACGCCGCATACCTGATTACGCTTTGCAGTTTGCCGATTTTAATATGGTGGCTTCAATCGGTGCGTTCCTATTTGGTTTAAGCCAGCTGATATTTGTCTATAACATCATCCAATGTATGCGCCAGCGTGGCTGCCCAGCATCACCACAGGTTTGGGAAGGTGCCGAAGGTTTAGAGTGGACGGTGGATTCTCCAGCGCCTTATCATACTTTCCAGACACCACCCAATTTAGACAACCTTCCTTCGCCGACTGGCCATCATTAAAATTAGGTTGAAGAAATATGAATACCAAATCGCACGTTCAAAGAAAGAGTCCTGAAACTCGTTTAATAATTAAACTCGTCCTCTTCCCTTGCTTGATGTTTGGTTTTGGTTTTTTATTGATTCCACTCTACGATGTCTTTTGTGATATCACGGGGCTTAATGGCAAGTTTGATCTTTCGCCTTCCGTTATAGATGCTCAAAGTTTAATACAATCTGATACTGCACTGTCGACTCAACAACAAATCGAGTCGCATCAAGTTATCTTGCAATTCACCGCCGCCAGCGATCAACAAGAAATTTGGAAGTTTCAGCCCGCTCAGTCACAATTAGAAATTAATACAGGGCAGCAATATAAAACCTACTTCACTCTACACAATCCCACCAATGCGGTAATGGAATTCACCGCTATCCCAAGCATTAGCCCAGGACTTGCGGCGGAGTTTTTAATTAAAACGGAATGCTTTTGTTTTCAAAAACAAGTACTTCAAGCCGGTGAAAGAGTTGAAATGCCCCTGGTATTTCAACTCAGGAATGACACGCCAAAAGACTATAAAAAACTCACCTTAGCCTATCGAATTTACGCTGCCCCTTACAGGAGTACGGCCCATGTCCGTTGATAATTATTATGTCCCAGCGCAAAGCAAATGGCCCATCATTGGCGCAGTCGCCGTTTTTTTAATGGTGCTCTCAACAGCGTTAATGATTACCGGTAACGATGCCTCAGCAGTTCTCTTTATTTTTTCGTCTTGTCTTATGGCTTATATGCTATTTGGCTGGTTTCAAACCGTGGTACAAGAAAGCCAACAAGGCTTATACAGCGACCAACTGAACCGCAGTTTTCGTATTGGTATGCTGTGGTTTATCTTCTCTGAATTTATGTTTTTTGCTGCCTTCTTTGGCGCACTATTTTATGTTCGAACATTGGCCATCCCTTGGTTAGATGGTGACGGTGCCAAAGGCAGCTCGGCCTTATTATGGCCAGAATTCAGCGCGACCTGGCCATTATTGAATACCCCAGATCCTGAAAAATATCCTGCGCCTAGCGGAGTCATCGACGCTTGGAAACTGCCCTTTATGAATACTGTAATACTGATAATTTCCAGTATCTTTATCACTGTTAGTCATCATAAATTAAAAGCCAATCAAATGACCGCGGCTAAATTTTGGCTAGCATTAACTTTAGTATTTGGTATTAGTTTTTTGTGTGTTCAAGTTTACGAATATATTCATGCTTACAACGAACTGGGGTTAACTTTAAATGCCGGAATTTATGGCTCTACCTTTTTTATGCTCACAGGATTTCACGGTGCGCACGTCACCATAGGCAGTATCATGATTTTAGTCATACTGATTCGTATGCTAAAAGGTCATTTTGATAAAACGGATGCCACTAGCCATATCAACAACCCCGATTCAGATCATTTATTTGCTTTTGAAGCCGCCGCTTGGTATTGGCATTTTGTTGATGTTATTTGGTTATTCTTATTTCTTTTTGTCTATGTTCTTTAAATAATTTCTAAATAGTCCTTTGAACGGTTTTAAAACCGTTCTTTAAACAGGCAGCGACGACAAATAGAAATAACTGAGGATTAATAGTATGGCTGAAAAAATAATTCGTAAGGTTAGAAAATTGATCACTTTCTTTTCGCCAGTCAGTACTCCAACGCTCTTAGCGTCAATCAGCTTCTTAAATATTAAATATTTCAATGCTAATCCTAAACTAATACAGATGAGCAATATTAACATCACCACGAACCAAGCTATCCAGGTATTCATCGGATTCCTCCATGAAAATTAAACACTTCTCCCTTAACGGTAGACGCTATTACTTAAAATTGGAATTAGTTCAAAGCATTACCTTTTTCAGCATCTTTCTATTGTGTATGTTACTCGCAATATGGCAGTGGCAAAGAGCGGAAACAAGTCATGAACGTGAACTACAGGAAAATACTCAGATAAAGACCAATAATCAGATCACGTTAACCGGGCAATGGCGACACGAAAACTTTTTACTCGATAACCGCACACATAAAGGCAAGGTTGGCTATTACCATCTAGCGCTCTTCAAAGCCGAAGGTACTTCTAATCACTTTCTAGTCAACCTTGGTTGGTTACAAGCGCCTATTTTACGCTCTGACATTCCTAGCCCGAAGATACCAGCTGGTCGCCAAAATATTACCCTTTTGAACTTACCGATCATTAAACCCGTCGTTTGGACTAATGATCATTGGCCTAGCCCCACACAATCATCATGGCCAAAACGCATTCAAAGTATCGATATTGAACGCTTTGAGCTGGCAACAAAATATACTGTAGACCCCAGTTACTGGCAGTTGGTTTCTGGTAAAGGCAAGCTGATCAACATCTATCACTCATCTCCTTATCTAAATAAACACAAGCACCTTGGTTATGCGATGCAATGGTTATTAATCGCCATCGCTGCCCTCATGGTTGGAATATTCAGTGCGATAAGGCTTGAGGAAAAAGATAAAGCTCTCGACAAAAAACAGAATAAATAAATTACTGCAAAAGTAAGATTTAAACTACTGTTGTTAAAGGAATAAACATGAAAAATAATAAAGTATTATTACTCATACTCACCATTACATTTTCACCGTTTTTAATTGCCGCTATTTTAACCACTGATTATTTTTCTCAACAAATCGATCAAAAACAGTATGGTGAATTTCTAACGACGGAATTTTACCTACCCCGTTCAGACAGCTCTCTGCTAGATAGCTCAACACAATGGCAATTGGTTATATCACCGAGTCATAAAAACTATGACATCCTTTCTAATAAGCTCAATAAAATTAAGACAGCATTAGGAAAACGCTCTGAATTAGTTAATATTCTATCAACACCAAGCATCGATTCTAAGCTATTAGCCAGTGAAAATACCGTATATATCGCTACGCCTAACGGACAATTATTATTAGCGTATCGAAACGAACAAGTCGGAAAACCACTCTTTAAAGACCTTAGCCATTTACTGCGCAGTAATAACTAATCCCTTTATTTAACGAACTGGAGTTGATATGGATAACAGACTCTTAAACTGGGCGCGATTAAATCTGTTGATTACGTTAATCGTGATCACTCTAGGGGCGCTAACCCGCTTGTTAGATGCAGGCCTAGGCTGCCCAGATTGGCCAGGCTGCTATGGACAAATAACTCCACCCCAAAGCAGCGAGCAAATTCAACAGGCCAATGCGGCCCACCCATTATTTCCCGTTGAGCACGTTAAAGCATGGTCAGAAATGATTCACCGCTTTGCTGCATCGGCCTTGGGCTTAAGTTTATTACTGTTTGCGCTTTGGATTAGTTTCAAAGCCAAGTTTCAATACTTGCGTAGCATTTCCTATATCGCCCTTGGCTGGGTCATATTACAAGGCATTTTTGGCATGCTAACGGTTACGTTAAGAATATGGCCTCCCGTCGTTACTTTGCATTTATTGGCCGGCATGATCATGCTGGCCATTATCTTCTGGCAATACCAACTTATTAAGCAGCCTAATAAAACGTTAAAATCTTATCAACTAAAAAACATCACAACTCACATTCGCTCCCCTTTGCTCGCAGTGATATTAATTACGATATTACAAATGGGATTAGGCGGTTGGACTAGCTCGCACTATGCTGGCCTTGCGTGTCCTGATTTTCCTCAATGTCAGAGTCAGTGGTGGCCAGATACCGTTCACGGCCCTTTCCATGCGCCCATGGTAGATGCTCAGCAATACCTCGGCGGTCTATTGCCAATGGCTGACCGCATGGCGATTCAAATTCTACATCGGTTGACGGCCTGCTTATTAATCTTATCGGCATTGTTACTGTGTTATCGAATGTATAACAGCCCACATAGAAAACTCATTGGCTTCATCTTAGTCCCTCTAATGCTTCAAGTAATGATCGGCATTGGTAATGTATTCCTTCTCTTACCGCTGTCATTAGCGTTATTACACAATACAGGGGCAGCACTTTTTTGGCTGTGCCTGTGGACCGTCTATTTTTCTATTCTAAAAGCAGAGGTGCGTAATGATTAATACCTTCCCCATATCAGAAACAAAAATAGCCGCGAAAAAACGCAACATTAAAGACTACCTTGCACTTTGCAAAATTAATGTCATTTTACTCATGCTCGTTACCGCTTTTGTCGGTGCATGTTTAGCAACCAATATGAGACCTGATCTACTACAACTTACTCTCGGTTTAATCGGAATCGCGTTAGTCGCAGCATCAGGTGCAGCCTTTAATCATGGTATTGATCAGCAAAGAGATAAGCTGATGGCTCGGACCCGCCATCGCCCACTAGTAAATAACAAACTGTCTTTACGCCAAGTCTATGGGTTTGCTACGCTGATTCTCATACTCGGCTTCAGTCTATTATACTTCTGGGTTAACCCCTTAACCGCTATTTTATCGCTGGCTTCCATGGTCGGGTACGCATTGATTTATAGCCACTGGTTAAAACCTCTTACACCGCAAAATATCACTATTGGCGGTCTTGCCGGTGCCATGCCACCGTTACTAGGCTGGGTCGCAATGACGGGAGAAACTCATCCATTGGCATGGGTTCTGGTGCTTATTATTTTCACGTGGACTCCCCCCCATTTTTGGGCACTGGCATATTACCGCCAGCAAGAATACGCCAAAGCTAAAGTACCGATGCTTAGCGTGACCCACGGCAAAGAGTTTACGAGCTTACAAATGCTGCTCTACACCTTATTACTCAGCCTAGTCACCTTGCTGCCATACCTTTTACACTTCAGTAATGAAATCTACCTAGTTGGCAGCATGCTGTGCAACGGTATGTTTATTTACTTATCCATTCGTTTGTTAATTGAACAGACCACTAAACGCGCACAACAAACCTTTCGATATTCCATTGTGTATTTACTATTAATCTTTATTTTAATTATGCTCGATCGCCTTATCTCTTTATAATCAGGGCGTTATAATCGGTGTTTGTTTATATTCACTGAATACTCGCTGATGCTACTCTGATTAATAAAGACATTGATAATAAAGACACTGACTAATAAAGAACCTTTTATGGCTATTCGACCGCGCATTTATACTCCAGAAGATTTAGCCTTACATGGCAAGCTAGATCTTGATTCCCAAGCCAGTACCCATCTTGTTAAAGTGTTAAGGCTGAATGAAGGCGCTGAACTGCGTTTATTTAACGGTGATGGCTGCGAGTATCTGGCGCACATTACCATCGCAAATAAAAAGAACGCACAAGTTGAAATCAACGATGTATTATCCACAGATTCAAAAGTAAGCTTTCCTTTACACTTGGGCCAAGTCGTATCAAAAGGCGACCGTATGGACTTCACTATACAAAAGGCCACCGAACTGGGCATTACCGACATAACCCCTTTATGGAGCGAGCGTTGTGATGTGCGCCTGAAAGGTGAACGCTTAGAAAAGAAAATGGAACATTGGAAAAAAGTCGCTATTTCGGCCTGTGAGCAAAGTGGCCGTAACCATATTCCTACCATTCATCCTGCAATGAATTATCAAGACTGGGCTCGCGCTGTTGAATCTGATACCAAACTAGTGCTTCATACCCGCGATCAAAAACCTTTATCAGATATCAAAGCCCCAGCCTCTGTAGCTCTACTGGTCGGTCCTGAAGGTGGCATCACTGATGACGAAGTAGATTTCTGCATTCAACAGGGATTTACAGGTTTAACTCTTGGACCACGAATCTTGCGAACAGAAACAGCTGCACTCGCGGCGCTGAGTTTGTTTCAATATTTATGGGGAGATTTTTAACCCGTAAGCATTCCGTGGAACAGTGTGTCTTATCCTTAAACTGTAAAATAGGACCACTATTTATTTATCAGACCGCGGTAACCTGTTAGCATTCGCGCCTCCTAAAATGCGATACAAGTTAGATAAAACATTGAAAGCACTTTTAATAATAGCCTGCTTATTTTCTTTAGTAAGCCAAGCTAATGCAGAAGAAATCAAAGAGAAAATCCGCCAACAGGGACAGTTGTATGGCTACTGGGGCTGGAACCGTTCTCAATACTCAGATAGTGACATTCATTTCAAAGGGGATGATCACGACTTCACATTGCACAATACCTCCGCTAAAGATCGTCAAAATGAAGTGACACCGTCATCCCTTTTTGATCGCTATTTAAGCCCAGTTAATCTTACAATTCCGCAATACAACTATCGCTTCGGTTATTTCGTAGCCGATGATTGGGCCGTTTCTTTGGGCTTCGATCATATGAAATATGTAGTCGAAGAAGATCAGGTTGTAGGTATCAGTGGAACCATCAGCACTCCAGGATTTGAAAAATCAAACCCTGCTTTAGAAAACAAAGAAATCAACCGTGAATTCTTAAGCTTTGAACATACCGACGGTTTAAACATGATTTCGATTGAAACTGAGTATTTTCATTCTTTATGGAACCATGGAAGAGATTTTGATTTCGCATTATTCGCAGGGGCTGGTTTAGGTGCGATGATTCCTAAAACCAATGTCAAAATGTTGGATTATAAACGAAATGATGAATTTCACTTGGCAGGTTATGCTACATCGATTAAAGGCGGGTTTGAATTTACCTTCTTTCATAATTGGTTTTTCCGTGGCCTCGTTAAATTTGGCTACACCAATTTAGGCGATGTTTTAACAACTGGCCAAGGTGATACAGCCGCACAGTCCTTCTATTTTGAAGAATATATCGGCGCAGTTGGCTATCGCTTCTAATTATTAAAAATTGCGCTCACTTCATCTGATGTGAGTGCTCTGCTTTTCCCAGTATCTAAAGATGGATCTAATGATAAGTTACCCACTGAGCTTCGATGCAAGGCTAAAACAGGGTTTCTAAAGCGACCGAACATACGCTTTATCTGATGATACTTACCTTCTGTTAAAACAACCTCAACCAATGTCTTCGTTAATATCGTTAACTTGGCAGGTTGTGTCGTAATGTCTTCAAACGAAAAATACATACCATTAGAAAAAGCAGACACCGTTTCTTCGGTTACCTCATTTTCCAACGTTACTTGATAAACCTTATTCACTTTTGCTTCTGGCGACATAAGTTTTCGTGACCAGCGACTATCATTGGTCAGCAACAATAAACCCGAGGTATTTAAGTCCAACCGACCTACTATGTGTAAATCATACTGATCGCCATTCATGGCTTTTAATTCATTTGGCAATAAATCAAGCACCGTTTTATGTCGTTCGTCTTTAGTCGCACTCACGACACCTATTGGTTTATTCATCATAATGTAAACCGCTTTCTTGTCTTGTAGGACCTCTTCATCCAATACAACGCAATCAAATTCTTCAACAATGGTCGTAACGTCTCGAATAACATTGCCATTAATGACCAAGCGGCCTTGCGCCAACATCAACTTAATATCACGTCGATTAATATTAAGTTTCTTACTAATGTATCGGTCTACTCGAAAGGATTTTGTTTGCATCGTTTTTTGTTCGATTTATTTAATTCATTTTATACGCTTGGGCGCTTTACTACAGAACTCGAAGGCCTTAAGGTCATCATCGCCTAATCTTTTAATTTAACCGTGTCATTACTCTATCTCTTACAGCTATCACACAATAAACCCTGTATTATGCGCCCTCTCAAATACAGACTGCTCACGTTCAGGCTGTAATTTTATACAGCCGTTATGATATCAGGCCAGCACAATGTCTAAATTTTTCTTCAAAGGGCGCATAGAGCTTCCTTCAGATTACAGTACTTATAACTACAATACCGACCAAGCGACTAAGCATGGTTCTAAAAAGTACCCGATCGCAATTACTGTAACCAACGAAGCGAGAAAAGCGGAAGTTGAAGAGCAATTAAAAGCACTAGAGCTTTTTGCCAATATTACATTAGATGCTGATGGTGAAGAGAATATCTCTGAGTTAGATGTTCTGCTCAATAAGCCAACCACGGTAGTATTAGAGAAAACCCCTAACCGCAACGATCCTTGTTCATGCGGCAGTGGCAAAAAATATAAGAAGTGCTGTTCTAAATAGCGTTATTATAGAGAGTTCTTGATATCAAGAGCTCTTATAACTTGATATCTAGAGCTCTTATAAATAGTTCTCGAACACCGATGCCCACTCATCGTAATGAGCATTCGCATGTTGGCGTAAAAATGGAAATAGCCAGTTCGCCGCTGCTGGGGCTAAATTAAAATCTTCATCCAAAGGCTGTCCTAGCCCTGGAAAATTCAACGCATGCTGTATCGCACAGATACACACTAAGAACTGGCCAATAGAATCTGCTATCAGTGCAAACTCCCAATCGCCCATGCCTTGCATCGCACTGTACACTGGACTATTTTCGCCCTGCTCAGACGTTTTCACTATAATTGGATCGCCGCCTTCATGAGCAATTAAGAACCAATCGTCCTGCCACTTAGGAAGCTCAGCCGACAGTTCAGCAAACATCTTTGGCTGCCAAGCAAGATCAGCCGATTTAATAAGCTCTACTGGATGCCCAACGCCTTCTAACGACAATCCCTCGACAGGAGAAACCCCATCAATATATTGGATCAGCTCTACCGGTAATCCCTTACGACTACCTTCGGAAAGGGAAGTTGATAATGACTTACCATCAACCAGCATATTCTCATCCGCAGTCAATACCTCGCTGCTCTTTTTGCTAAAACTGGCGATTAAAGCCAAAGCGTCATTTAAATTCATAGCTAAAAGTACTTTTCAAAGTTAGAGGAGATTATTGACGCTTATTTTAATTCATTCGCCGTGTCGATGAAATAACAAACCCCACACAATCATCAGTTGAGCGGAAATATAAGCAGTTACAATAATAGTGGTTGAATAATCAAATGTCATAATAAAGCGATTTACCCCGATTAAAGCATCAGCGATTAAGAATGTGATACCACCCACATTTACCCAAAGGGTATCTTTTACTAGCGATGTACTGAAAGCAATCGTTGCCACCTAAGCATAACCACACGCGACCGCCAGAAGAAAAAGACCAACAATTATCGTATTTTTCATTTAGTTCGGCCTTTTGCTTCAAAAGCATACTCTTTTTCGAACTCCGCAATCGGCTGCCAGAATAACGTGCCTAGTAACACATCAAAAATAGGAAGCGTAATATTAAAATTGGCTTCGCCCATTTTGTCACGTTTATGATGCAGTACATGTAAATGACGTAACTGTTTCCAACCTGGAATAACTAAAAATATTTTCTCAGCCCAGTGTCTACGAGGTATATGATAACTAAAATGCATAATCTCATAGAGCAGATAACCACTAATACCTGCTGCCGCATAAATATAAGCCACGTTCATATTGAAGACTTCACTTAACAGATAGCCGCCAGGTAAAATCAAGCCACATAAAAAGGCAAAAATTAAATACACCGGAAATAATACGACACGCCAATCACTAACCGCTTCATAATCCATTGAGTGCTCTAAAAAGAAACTGTGATGATCCCCGGTATGTCGGCTATAAAAAAGTTTTCCATATTTTGTTTTTCTATGACCCAACCAACGATGCGCATAATACTCAGAAAAATTCACAACTAGCATGGTTAATGGGAAAACCATCCATTCCATCCATGAAGCTGATTGCACTTGAGACATACTATAAAAGATTGTGCCCAACCCTACTGCTAATACACTCAGCATATGAATCCAACCACTGTAACCGTTGGAGATACCTGTGCGGTATAGATAACGAAATCTCGTCATTGCTTCTAATGTCATTTTTGCCATAGTTAAGATCTCATCTATGCGGGAGCTGAATACACATCATTATTATTTCAAGTTTATTCACATCTATTTATTCTGTACTTCTAAACTCTTTTCTAATCATTAGCATATCAGCCCTTGCTTTTAAGGCTAATCAATAATACAAAACAGCATTATCACTCAAACTAATATTGCTAGTTTTCAATTAACCTAACTTGAGCATGACTATGCAACTCAATCTACGCGCTCTAGACCTTAATTTACTCCCAGTATTTGATGCCCTAATGCGGGAACAACATCTATCGCGAGCAGCGGAGCAACTTGCTATGAGTCAGCCAGCCGTCAGTAATGCTTTAAAGCGATTGCGCCAAACGTTTAATGACGACTTATTTGTACGCACCGCTAAAGGACTTAAACCCACGACGAGAGCCCAAGAGCTGCAACAAGCGATTCAGCCAGCACTGCGTTTAATACAAGCAGGATGCATCGAGAGCAATTTTGACCCAGGCAGCAGCGAGCAAACGTTGCAAATTTCATTAAATAGCGCCACTGAATACCTAATAGCCCCCTTGATTCATAAATGGCTGCAAGCAGAAGCACCCAACATAAAATTGCAATTACAGCCAGACTACCTTGATGATATTCCGGCTCAGCTCAAAGAGGGTCGATTAGATTTTGCGTTAGATTATGTGGGTTTTGGAGATCAACAATTTCAATCACTGGTCATGAGCGAAGAAGATTTGGTTATTATCTGTCGTGCAGACCACCCACAGCTGAACGGTAAAATCACCTTAAAACAATTTGAAACATTACCACAAGTGAGCCTTACGCCCCGTTCAAGTCTGGCTCATAAACAAAGCCACCTTCGCGGCACACCAATAGAGCAACTAATGGGGAAAGATCTACCTTCGCGCAATCTCACCATGCTCGTATCAAGCTTTGTCAGTATTCCTAGCATCATCACTCAATCAGACTTAATTGCTATCGTGCCCAAGCGTATTGCACAAAATTTTAATCGCCGCCAACAAGCGAACAAAGAAGCTACATTACAATGCATAGCACTGCCTTTTAGTTATCCAAAAGTCTGCATTCAATTGCTGTGGCATAAAAGCCGAGAACACGACACGGCTCATCAATGGGTCAGAGAACGCATGACTAAACTGATTCAGTTTTTACCTGAATAAAAGACATAAAAAAACCGCTATAACAAAAGCCACAGCGGTTAAAATGTATCAATAGATCTATGCATGATCGAATTAGGGCCAGTGCTTAGACAACATAATTAAGCACTGAAACTACACAACGGACTGTGCCGAAATTGCATCGTTTAGAATAGGACAAAGTGAGCCAACATGATTAACTTTGGCTCCTTTTTCGATATAGATTAATTGCAATAAGACTAAATGCTGGAATGTTCATGACTAAGCCATACATCAAAGGCACTAGAGCCAATATCGGTTGGTTTAATACCCCTATTGCAATAAAAATACCCATCCCTGCATTTTGAACACCCACCTCAATCGACAAGGTTTTAATAACTTTATTATCAAAACTAAGACAACGCGCAAACAGATAAGCGGCAAACATTGAACATAAACACAGGCTTAAACATAATGCCGCAACTTCAAAGCCCAATACGTTTAATTGTGGCCATTGCTCAAGCATCAAGAACAACACTAAAAGCACAAACATTAGCGCCGTTAATTTTCTAACCGTTGGTTCTAAACGAAGAACGACAACAAGCCAGCGCCCACGCGTTAACATTCCAAGTAATACGGGAATAACCGTAATCAGCAATAGCTGCATAACCGTTTTCATAACAGGAAAATCTACACTAAGTGTTTCATCCCACCACGCAAGCTGCAGCGCCAAGCTCAACGGTAGAATAAACGGCATCAACAAACTCACCACAGCCGTCATGGATACCGATAGCGCGCCATCACCACCCGACAAATGTGAAATGATATTCGAAGTTGCGCCACCAGGGCACGCTGCCAATATAATTAGACCTAAAATTAGCTCATTGGATATTGGCATGAACCATTGCACAGCAATGAGCAAAATCCATGCGATAAGTGGCAATAACAATAGTTGCATAACAATCCCAACGATCGCGGGACGAGGAGATACAGCAATGCGGCGAAAATCATTAGCACTCAATGAGAGACCTAACGAGAACATCATTAAAGCCAAACTAATAGGGAGCACTAATTGCGTTAAAATTTGGAGAAATTCCATATATGCCTTCTAACGTTATATTTCCATCGCGCTATACACCCGATCAATTGAGAGGCAAGCGTGTCGAGTCGACCACTTTTCGCATCACAAAACTTGAATGTACGCCGCTCACACCTTCTATACGGGTTAATTTACCCAATAAAAACTGATGATAGCCTTCCATATCTTTCACCACGACTTTTAATAAATAATCGGCACTAGAGCCTGTAATAATGTAGCACTCTAATACTTCGGGAAATCCAGAAACTATCGCTTCAAAGTTTTCAAAACGTTCAGGCGTATGACGGTCCATACTAATAGAAATCATGGCCATTAAATCCAAACCGAACGATTTTGGGTCTAACACCGCTACCGTTTTTTGAATGATACCCGATTCTTGTAGAGCCTTAACACGGCGTGAGCAAGGTGAAGGCGATAATCCCACTTTTTCAGCCAGATCTAAGTTTGAAATTGCTCCGTCTTTTTGCAACTCATCAAGAATACGTCGGTCCGTACGATCCAACGTTATTTTTGGCAATGACTTAGGTGAAAAATTGCTCATTACTGATACCTTATAACAATAACCATTACATTATGCGTGAACAGCGAAAATTAACCCTATGATATAGCAGAAATAGGACAATTTTAATATTCAGTTAAAAACAGCCTAGAAAACCTTTCAACAAACGTCATTACGCTCAAAATTTGACTTATAAATTAGACAGTTAGCTAATGTATAACTATGATTTTAAGTAGCAAACACTAATACCATAGGCCATCATGCTCACTCTTAAACTTCGATCTTTTTTAATTCTCAGCTTGTGTTCTGCTGGCTTGATAGAGCCCGCTTTTAGTCAAACTCGATTAAAAATCGTTGATCAGCATAACGACCCTCTACCGAATGCGGTCATTGAATATACTGCAAAATCCTCATCAGTTAAGTCATCAGCTGAAGATCCAATATATATTATGGATCAGATAGATAAACAATTTGCTCCTCATGTACTCATTGTTCCAGAAGGCAGCCTTGTCAGCTTTCCTAATAGTGATGATATTCGCCATCATGTTTATTCATTCTCAGCTGCAAAAACATTTGAGTTAAAGCTATATGCTGGAAAACCAAAAAGTCCGCTTCGCTTTGATAAAGAAGGCGTGGTCGTTATGGGCTGTAATATTCATGACTCCATGGTTGGGTACATTTATGTTGCTGCTAACGAACATACAATCATGTCCGATGAGAAAGGAGAGGTTTCATTAACACAAGATTTGCCGTTACAGACACAACTAAAAATATGGCACCCTAATAGCAGTGTTGGGTTATCAAAACATAGGGAATTCACAATTGACCAAGCAATGCTGAATAAACCTGAAATAACGTTGATGATTAACATTGATAACCCCGAACCTAGAAACAGCTTCGAAGAACTGAATTTACATGAACACTAAGTTCAGTTTCAAAACACAAATAACTTGGTTATCAACAAGCTTAATATTATTAACCGTTATCTTTTTAACGATTAGTAATTGGTTCCGATTTGCCGACTATGCAGAAGCTCAAATAGAACAAAAAATAGACGTTGCACAAAATGTATTGAATCAAACACTCAGATTACAAGAGCAAGTATTGATCACGACGGCCAGTGTATTAGCTGCAGACTTTGGTTTTAAGCAAGCCGTTGCAACCGAAGATAAGCAAACAATTAAGAGCGTATTACTCAATCACGGTAAACGGATTAACGCTGATTTAATGTTAATATTAGATTTAGAAGGAAACTTGCTGACGAGCAGTTCGTTATATTCTTTTTCCGCTGATGTAATTGAAAATAACATTAAAAAACTTCCCTTCAAAAACATTCACGCACAAATTCTTAGCATTGACAATAAAGTGTATCAAGTTATTGTCGTTCCGGTTAAAGCACCTAGAGTTATCGCCTATACCGTCATTGGTTTTGAGTTCGACCATTCAGCGTTATTACAACTAAAAAACTTAATTTCATTAGAAGTCTCTCTGGTAAAGAAAGAGCATATAATTGAATCAAGTATTGAAGACAAAGACATAAAGCAGCAAGCGCTGTTAACTGCAACTCAATTCGGCATTAATCAACAATCTCCGAACTTGTTATTAACTCGATCGGATTATTATCATAAAAATATTGCCTTCAGCAGCTCGAATGATATTCATGCCATTTTATCAGCCTCTTTAATACAAATTAAAAGTGACTTTAATCAGCTTATTATGTCTATATTAATAATTGCATTGGTTGTGATTATTATTGCGTTTTCTCTTTCAAAAATATTGTCTCAAGGTTTATCAACTCCTCTTAACATTCTAATGAACGTGACAAAAAACATTGGCAAAGGAGAGTTAGAAGTTCCCAAATTAAGCAGTAATTTACCCCCAGAATTTACAGACTTGTACGAAGGGTTTGTTTTGATGGGGTCGGCAATCGAAAATAGAGAAAAGGAGATAACGTATCAAGCAGAACGAGATATGCTCACAGGTTTATTCAATCGCTATAAAATATTAAGTAATATTGACGTTTATCTTAAAAACAATACTCATCTCGCATTAATTACCTTCAATATTAAAAAATTTAAGGCGCTAAACGATACGATAGGCTCCAAAAATGCAGATGCGATTTTAATAGAGATAGCTTCTCGCATTAATGCTTACATTGAAAAGTTGAACACACTCAATGACCACAAAAGCATTGCTGCTCGAATAAATATCGATGAATTTTTAATCTGCATTCCCATTAATAGCATCGACATACTTAACGACATTGTTAAACAATTACAAATTGAAATTGAGAAAACATTCTGGATAGCAGACATTAAGATAAGGCTCTCGATCTACTACGGCATTGCAAACTCTATTGAGCATGGGACGGATGCAGAACGATTAATACGACGCTCTAGCATGGCTGTTTCAAATGCTTATAAAGACCAAGTATCAGTTAGACTTTATCAGCAGGGTGATGATGAAATCTATCTCTACAAATTGCATTTAATTGAAGAGTTAAAAGCGGCCCTAGAAAACCCTAACAGTCCTCTCTTTATGAATTATCAGCCTAAGCTCAATATAAAAACGGGCAAAGTGGATAAACTTGAAGCCTTAATTCGTTGGATTAATAACAAAGGCGATTTTGTAAACCCAGAGCTGTTTATTAACTTGGCAGAAAAGTCTGGATTAATCACTACACTCACTCGCTGGGTAATATTAGAAGTGATCAAACAAGTTGATCATTGGAACCAGCTAGGTCATAAATTTAAAGTATCAATCAACTTATCCGCTCAAGATATTCAGCATGAACAATTCATCGAGTATTTATTAACAACCTTAAGCAATTTCAATGTAGAACCCGTACAGATAACGCTTGAACTAACAGAACGAGATTTAGCAGACAACGAGCAACTTGTTGCCGAACGCTTATTCTACTTAAAGTCACTGGGGTTTGAGGTCTCTGTTGATGACTATGGCATTGGCCAATCATCACTCGCCAAGTTGAAGAACTTACCCGTTGATGAACTTAAAATTGATAAAACGTTTATATTAAAACTGGATCAATGCCAGCAAGATCAAGATATTGTGGCATCCACCATATCTCTTGGCCATAAATTAGGGCTTCGCGTGGTGGCCGAAGGTGTAGAAAATAAAGCAAGTTTAGAACTACTTGAACAATTTCAATGTGATTATGCTCAAGGTTATTACTTGTCCAGACCGATTAGCGCAGAAAAATTTATTGAATGGTATGAAAGTGATGAACACGTTAATTAAAGTTATATTACTCCTATTACCGCTCATGAGCTTTGCAAATGGCAAACTATTAGCAACCCCTGGCGTATCCCAAGTAGAAGGAGCCGGTGGTGGCGGGCTTGTGCCTTGGGCGCAACTAGCGGGCTATGCAACAGAAGATGAACTCGCCTTTTCTGCATTTTGCACACAAGCAAATATAAAAGACTTTCAGTTAAATAGCTGCGGTGGTCAAGTCAATTTCTATGATCGCTTAGAACTCTCCTTTGCTAAACAGAACTTCGATGTAGAACCCCTTTCACTAACGTTATCTCAAGAAATCATCGGTATAAAGTTAAGATTATACGGTGATTTGGTTTACAGCAATTGGCCACAATTATCGCTGGGAATTCAACATAAAACGTTAACAACCCCCGATGTTGGTTTTTCGTTAGGTGCCCGTGATGACAATGGTAACGATGTCTATTTAGCCGCCAGTAAATTACATTTAGGATTACTCGCGGGTTATAACGTTTTATGGAATGCCACTGTTCGACATACACAATCAAATGAACTTGGTTTACTCGGCTTTGGTGGTCCTGAAGGTAAAGCGGCATTAAATGCAGAAGTATCAGCAGCCATATTGATTAATAAGCACTTGGCCATTGGTACAGAATACAGGCAAAAACCTGATAATTTAGGGCTAAAAGAAGATGATTGGCAAGACGTCTTTATTGCCTGGTTTCCAAACAAGCATATAAATCTTACCTTAGCGTATCTTGACTTGGGTGCCATCGCAGCACTTCCCAATCAAACAGGCTGGTATTTATCGCTTTCGGGGTCGTATTAATGTTCCATTCACTTACATCTAAGCTATTTATATCTAAGCTATTTATATCTAAGCTATTTATATCTAAGCTATTTATATCTAAGCTCTTCATATCTAAGCTCCTCATCTCTAAGTTGCTCATACCTAAATTATTTAAGCTCAAAGTGATAACCTGCTTCTTGATGATCATCCTCTCTCAGTTATTTGTCGGATGCAGTAGCAAAAACGTGATACAAGATAACAGTCTATATCATGATATTGGAGGACATGAGGGGATTGAACGTATAGTAAACATTTTTGTCCAAAAAATTGCTCAGGACAAATATATGCTCCCTTATTTTGCAAAGTCTAATGTCACGCACTTTAAAAAAGGTTTTATCAGTCACTTATGT
This sequence comes from Oleispira antarctica RB-8, assembly GCA_000967895.1. GTDB lineage: Bacteria > Pseudomonadota > Gammaproteobacteria > Pseudomonadales > Oceanobacteraceae > Oleispira > Oleispira antarctica. The sequence continues at coordinate 1,012,117 of FO203512.1, read as the reverse complement.
GATGCTGTTGGTGGTCCCTGCAAATATGAAGGCGATACGATGTCTGATATTCATACCGGTATGAATATCAGTAAAAAAGACTTCAATCGTATCGTAGAGCTCTTAATCAGCGCGATGGAAGGTGCTGATATTAGTTATCAATCTCAGAACAAAATACTGAAAGAACTAGCAGCATCAAGAGATAAAATAATTGAAATATAATATTTTTTTATAAAATTTATTGAATGTAACAATACTTTTTATTACATGATTAATGCATTTAAGTAATTTTGGATAATATACGGTCTATTAATGCTCTCTAATACAGTAATAATCGCTAAAAATTATTTTTCACTCATGATAAATTCTGTCATACTTGTATTAAATAAGGACATTAGTCCAATAAAGCACACGAGAATAATAATAAAATAATGAATGCAACAATCCTACTAAAAAAGCAAAAAAAATTGCTGATTGAAGACTATGCCAAACGCAACAATACCAAAGCATTTATTCAAAGCCTCACTACCATTGTTCCGTATTTCGTCTTATTTTATCTTGCGATTGAAAGCCTAAAAACCTCATATTGGTTAGCAGCAGGGATCACCCTAATACTCACACTGTTCATCATTCGAGTTTTTGTGATGCTGCACGATTGTGGTCATAACTGCTTGTACATCAATCCGCGAGAAAACAAAATTGCAGGCTTTATTTTTGGCGTATTATGCGGCGTGCCTCAGTATGTATGGTCAAAACATCATGATTACCACCATTCAACCAACGGTAATTGGGAAAAATATCGTGGTCCTCTCGCCGTATTATCCGTTGATCAATATGCTGAACTCACTGAGAAAGGTAAAAAATCATATGCCAATCAACGCAAGCTTAGATTGGCTCCAATGGCAGGATTTTTGTACTTTATTTTCAATCCAAGATTCACCTGGATGAAAGGCAGCATTCAATTTTCAATTTTCTTCATTAAGCAAAAACTGAGTAACTTCTCAAAACCCATAAGCGAAATTAATGCCGAATTCGAAACGGGCTACTGGAATACCTGGCAAGAATATCGCCACATGACAGCAAACAATGTCGTTTTATTATCTGGTTGGATCTTAGCCGCCAGTTATTTTGGGGTCATCGAATTTTTCAGCATCTACATTGTTGCTCTTTCTTTGGCCGGCGCAATAGGCATCGTATTATTTACGGTGCAGCATAATTTCGAAGAGTCTTACGCAGCCAGCAGCGACAACTGGGATTATTTTACGGCGACTCTCGATGGCACTAGTTTTTTACAACTGCCTAAGTTCTTAAACTGGTTCACAGCCGACATTGCCTATCATCATATTCACCACCTTTCAGCCCGCATACCGAATTACAATTTAGTAAAATGTCATGAACAATATAAACACCTATTTGATAGTGTAAAACGTATTAAATTGAGTGAAATCCCCAATGCTTTTCAATACATTCTTTGGGATAACCACACCCATAGCATCATCAGTATTGCACAATATAACGAACGTTATAAAATATCGGAAAATAGCAAAACGGCAATGCAAGAAGAAGTCAAAATGGAACATAAACCTTCGACATAATTCTTGCCGAATAAGACATGTGCTTCGTCCTAATTAGACACATTTTTCTTTTTATAATTGTTTATACTGTTGCCAGTTTAAATAATTATAAAAAGAGAACTGAGCATGTCGACAGTCAATACAGCATTTGATTACATCATAATAGGTGGTGGCTCAGCGGGATGCGTGCTTGCTAACCGCCTCTCTGCCAATCCTAAAAACCATGTTTGCTTATTAGAAACCGGAGTCAGTGACAAAACACCTCTCGTTTCCACCCCCATAGGTGTTATTGGCCTGATGGACAGCAAAAAATACAATTGGATGTTCAACTCTCAGCCCGAATCCAGCCAAGGTAATCGTGTCATTTACTGCCCTCGCGGTAAAGTTCTCGGTGGCAGTAGCTCAGTAAATGCCATGCTTTATACTCGCGGCACCCCCAGTGATTACGATCACTGGGCCAGCTTAGGTAATGAAGGCTGGGGTTATAGTGATATTTTGCCTTATTTCAAATCGACTCAGCATCAAGAGCGCGGAGCCAATGAATTTCATGGTGTGAAAGGTGAGCTGAACGTCGCAGAAGGCCGTTCTAAGCATCCATTAGGGGAAACGTTATTAGAAGCCTGTCGCCAAGCTGGCTATCAAGATAACGACGATTTTAACGGTGCTCAGCAAGAAGGTATTGGATATTATCAAGTCACACAAATTAATGGCGAACGCTGCAGCGCGGCACGTGCCTTTTTACACCCAATAATCAAACGTCAAAATTTAACGGTGATTACCGAGGCTAAGGTCGCACGAATACTGATTGAAAATAAACGAGCCCAAGGCATCGAATATCTTCACAAAAATACATTACGAACATTAAAAGCAAACAAAGAAGTCATTCTTTCTGCAGGCACTTTTTGCTCTCCTCAATTGTTAATGCTATCGGGCATTGGCCCTGAAGAAGAATTAAACCAACATAACATTGAGGTAAAACATCACTTACCAGGTGTCGGTAAAAACTTGCAAGAACATATCGATATTATTACTACCAATAAAAGTAAAAAGGCAAATACCGTGGCATTACGTCCTGTTGGTATAGCGAAAATATTAAAAGATATATGGCTCTACATTAATCAGCGTAAAGGATTTTTAACCACTTCCATTGTCGAAACTGGCGGTTTTATTAAATCAAAGTCAGAACTTAGTGATCCGGATATGCAGCTACAGTTTATTCCATTGGTTATGGAGGATCACGGTCGTAAAAAGTCGACGCTACTCACCTACGGCTATTCTTTGCACAATTGTTTATTACGCCCTAAAAGTCGTGGCCGAATTAGCCTTCATAGTAGTGATTTCTTACAAGATCCCAAAATAGAACTGAATATGCTCAGTCATCCAGATGATTTAGCCGCAATGGTTAATGCCGTAAAAATCAATCTCAATATTTTTTCTCAGCCTGCTTTTGATCACGGCCGTGGCAAATCAATATGCCCTAAACAAGAAAATCCAACTGATAAAGACATTGAAACGTTCGTACGCGAAAAAGCCAATCATGTTTATCACCCTGTAGGCACATGTAAGATGGGTAATGATCATGATGCTGTGGTGAACGACCGGTTACAGGTTCATGGCATAAAATGCCTGCGTATAGTCGATGCATCTATAATGCCCACCTTAGTCGGGGGCAATACAAACTCCCCTACGATTATGATCGCTGCTAAAGCGGCCGACATGATCTTGGCTGATAATTGCTAAAAATATTATTTATAAGGCATCAATAGATACCTTAAAATAATACTAAACAATAAAAACCTCAAATTAACGGTAATGGCGATATATAATTGCAAAAAAAATCATTTTATTATCGTTATTTGCCACCATTCACCCAAACATTAGCTTTATAGTTATCTCATTAGTTAGTTAATCCTTTTTATTACTTCTTCCATGAAGTTTAGGTGCCCAAGATGAGCCAAGTTCAGACCAGCCGTTTCAATCACAAAAAGTATCAATCTTTTCAACAAAGCATGCCTGCGTTGAAAATGGAAAACCGCCAATGGCCGAGTAATAGTATTACTCAAGCGCCACAATGGTGTGCGGTTGATCTTCGTGATGGCAACCAAGCTTTGATTGAGCCAATGTCAGTGGCGCAAAAGCAGAAGATGTGGAATTTAATGGTCAAAATGGGCTTTAAGCATATTGAAGTCGGTTTTCCATCGGCTTCTCAGCCTGATTTCGATTTTGTGCGCTGGTTGATTGAAGAAAATCAGATTCCAGAAGATGTCACCATTCAAGTACTAACTCAGGCTCGTGACGAGTTGATCGAGCGTACTTATCAATCATTAGCTGGAGCTGAACGAGCCATTGTCCATGTGTATAACTCAACCTCGCCAGTGCAGCGCGAGAAAGTATTTGGCTTGGATAAACAAGGCATTATCGACATCGCAGTTCGAGGTGCAAAAAAAGTACAGGATGAAGCCAAGAAATACCCGATGACCACTTGGACATTTGAGTATTCCCCTGAAAGCTTTTCTAGCACAGAAACCGATTTTGCCATTGAAGTCTGCAATGCTGTCATCAATGTATGGCAGCCAAGCGCTGACAATAAAACCATTATCAATTTACCGGCCACCGTGGAATGCGCTGGGCCAAATGTGTTTGCTGATCAAGTTGAAACCTTCTGTAAAGGCGTAAACCAACGTGAGAACATCATTATCTCGATTCATACTCATAATGATCGAGGCTGTGCCGTCGCCGCCGCTGAAATGGCGATATTGGCCGGAGCTGATCGTATTGAAGGCACATTGATGGGTAACGGTGAGCGCACGGGCAACATGGATTTAATCACCATGGCGATGAACTTATACAGCCAAGGTATTGATCCTGAAATCGACTTGTCGATTGCTGATGAAGTCGTGGCGACCGTAGAAGAATGTACCCAGATTAAAACCCATCCACGCCATCCGTGGTTTGGTGAATTGGTGTATACCGCGTTCTCCGGTAGTCACCAAGATGCGATTAAAAAATGCTTATCAGTGCAACGCGATGACCAACAATGGGATGTCGCCTATTTGCCTATTGATCCTAGAGATTTAGGCCGCGATTACCAATCCGTCATTCGCGTGAACAGCCAGTCGGGTAAAGGCGGTGTCGCGTATATTATGGAAACTGGATTTGGCATTAACTTACCTCGTTGGATGCAAATTGAATTGAGCCGTGCCGTACAAGAATACAGTGTTAGACACAGCTGCGAGGTGGATAATGAAACGATTTATAAAATTTTCCAGCAGCAATTTGTACAAGCTAACCAAAATTTTGAGCAGCAATATCAAGTGCTAGGTTATGAGGTACATAAGCAAGGAGAGCAAGAGTCTATTCAAGCGAGTATTTGTGATGGCAGTGTTCATGGCGAAACACAAACCATTCATGGCCAAGGCAAGGGTGTTATATCGGCCTTGAGTGATGGCTTGCACAAAACCTTAGGCATTGATTTTCAAGTACAACACTTTGACCAGATTGCCTTAAGTAAGGGCACGAACTCTCAAGCGATGGCGTTTGTACAAATTAAAATCAATAACCGCAAGTACATGGGGGTCAGTGAACATCAAGATATTATGACAGCAACCATTAACAGCGTCTTAGCCGCCATCAATGCTTACATTGATGCCGTTCAATAAGACTGATTAATAAAAGCCACTGATAATGAACGCTTTAGATAATCACATATGATTTAAAGCGTTCATTAAATCTTCTACCCTAATAGGCTTGGATAAATGTCCGGTAAAACCGACTTTTTTAGCCCTTACTTTACTCTCAGTTGTCGCATCGGCCGTTAAGGCAAAAATAGGAATATTTTCATAGCCAGGAATGCTCCTAATAGCGGCCGTTGCAGTATAACCATCCATTACTGGCATTTGGCAATCCATCAATACGGCATCGTAAGCCCGCTCTTGTATTTTATCCACAGCCAATTGACCATTATTGACGATATCCGCCGTAATGCCCTCATTTTCTAAAATAGCCTCTATCACCAGTCGGTTAATTTCATTATCTTCGGCTACTAATAAATGTTTCGCTGCGATTGGCATCACTTCGTGCTCACTGCTCTGAACAGCGCCTTGCTGAAGACTGCCCTTAGAATCAGAGAGTATTGTCGTATTGGAATTTTCTTTTTCTTCGATAATATCTAACTGATCTTTCACTATTTTCTGAAAATCAAAATAGGCATCTGCGGTATCCATAAGGCATTGAAAAATAAACTCCGTTCCCCCGCCTTTATTATCAACAATTGAAATATCCCCTACCATTAATCGACTCAGTTCTTTTGATAATGCCAAGCCTAACCCAGTCCCACCAAACTGCCTTGAAGTGGATTCGTCGGCCTGAGTGAAAGCAGAAAACACCTTATCTTTATTACCGTCACTGATTCCTATACCACTGTCTTGAACCCTCACTATTATCTGATTTTTGTTTTTATTAATAATGTTAACATCGGCAACAATATTAATAGACCCAGACTGAGTAAACTTTAAGGCGTTACTGCACAAGTTTACTAATACCTGATCAAGTCGAACCTGATCACCTTTGAACATAAGCGTTTTGGGGATATTGTTAATTAAACTCCACGTTAAGCCCTTACTCTCAGCCTGAGAATAAAACAAACTATTCAGTCTGTGTAGACTCTGATGAATATCAAAATTCTCATGAGACAATACCAATTTATCCGCTTCAATTTTTGATATATCCAAAATATCGTCTACGATATTCAGCAAAAAATCCGATGAGATTTCTATCTTTTCTAAATAATCCTGCACAACGCTCAAATCACCGGACTCTTTAGCCAGTCTAGAAAATCCAATGACCGCATTCATCGGCGTACGTATTTCATGACTCATATTTGCTAAAAAACGACTTTTAGCTGAATTCGCTAAATTCGCATCCTCTACCGCACGATTTAAGGACTGTGTTTTTTCTGCGACCTGTTCATTCAAATAAATCTGACGACTATTAACCATCAGAATAAATAGCATAATAAAGGCAACGATAACGAACTCTAAAAAAAAGAGTAATAAATAAGACTGGCTTTTCTGTTGTGATAAATATTCTGTATTAGCTTGCAGGTATAAATGCCATATTTGACCCGACAGTTTAAATTCTAACTTTTCAGCATCGCCACTGCCTTTTAATACACCCCCATCATTATTTGCCGAAAACCAATGATCTTTGCCGGCTTCATACAGTTCATAATTAAAGCGCTTAGTCTCACTAAAATCCAAAGCCTTTAAAATCATATCTTCCGCTAAAAAAACCCCTGCGACATACCCCCTTAAGTTTTTATTACCTTTAAAAATAGGGAAAAACATTAAATACGCTGGTTTATTATATTTGGATTGCACAAGTTGAATAATGGGCGTCGCTTTAGCTTGAAAGTTCATCTCTGCATCAATGAGGGTTTTTTTTCTATCTTGATTTGAAAACACATTAAAGCCAATGGCCTTGTCATTACTTTCTTCAGGGAAAATCAGTCTGACATAAACAACAGGATCACTGGATAACAAAGATTCACCTCTTATAATAACGTCTTTGTCATAAATATTTTTCAGTTCTACTTGATGCTTTATTTTTTCTTCTTGCAGGATAACCGGATTCCAAGACATAGCAGCAATGGTGGGTTGATTATCAGTGAGTTTACTCACCACTTGTGCAAAATCGATTCGTGAAATACTGTCTGTATTTTGAATATAACTGGCTAAATTCTGTAATTGAACCGTACTATTGTTTAGTTCTCGATAAAGTCCATTCTCAATACTTCTAACTTCTCTAACAGTCGATTTCTTCGTATTCTCATTAGAAAAGTCGATAAAGAAACCGGTTAATACCAATATGGATAAGAATAGAAAGGAAGAGGTCGAAACAATCAATACCCGTGATCGCTTTAAGTTTATTTCAGATTCTTTAGTACTGAAAAAGCTAAGCAAAAAAGGCGCTACTAACAAAACACCTAAAGAATCTCCTAGCCACCAATAGAGAAAATTATTCCAATAATTTTTCATACTGTATGCTGGGCTAAACACGGTGAGCGAAAAAGTCCCGATGGACGATGAGATTAAATTTACGAAAATGCCAACAACAAATATAAAATAGAGAATTTTAATATTAGAAGCTTGTCTTAAGGGGTGACCCAGCCAGTATCGCAACAAGGCACTCCCCACAAAGGCCTGCAAACTTGCACCCATGGAAATAAGACTTAACCCAATGCCTTGCTCAGTTGATAGCGTAATGTCGTCGATTGATGTCTGTACTGAATAATTGAATGCAAACGATGCTATAAATACTGCCGGAATGAAACGCCACCACCAAAGGTAACAACCCACTAAAGCAATACCCGCAGGCAGCCAAATAGGAACAATTTGAGATTGAAAGGCAAAGTTAGATAATAAGTGGCCAACGATAAGATAGGCACAAAAAAATCCAATATATAACCCGAAAGAATAAGAGGAATGGGGCATCCGAACCATGTAGAGAAGCTCACTCGAAATTTATAGCATGTCCTATAGTTATAGCTTAGTTAGCGCTTATTTATAAACTTAGTGAGCTTGTTTTTACCGTACCGACGGCTTTATATGTTTGCCTACCTGTAAATTATTAATATCAAAATCCCGTTATGCAATACGCTTAAGGTCGTTCACCTGATCGAGTCGTTGATCTATCTGCTTAATCGCTTGTTTATAGCTGACACATAAGTGTTTCTTTAAATGCCGAGTTGCCTCTTGATAACGTATTCCTTTCAAGCGACAAAATAACGCCAATGTAAACACACTGTCCAACTCGGTTAATGCAGGCTGACGATTCGCCATTGCGTTATAACAAGAGCCGCACCCCCCCCGAAAGGTATACGCTGAGTTACTGAGCAATACGCCAAAGCCCATCATACTGGCGAGTATTTCACTGGCTTCAGCGAAAAATTGGTTGCCACCAGGCGGCTGCTCTTTGGATTGAATTATCAAATGCTGAGCAATTACATGGGCATAACTGGCACTCAGATCTTCCGGTTTAAGGGTTTGCTGCAGATTATAAAACACAAATAACGGCTGCTGAGTAATAATCACGGGGACTTGTATGCCATAAGCATCCGCGCCTTCGTCAGCAATAGAAATATGCGGAAATGAGTTGCGGTGAATAAGTGCTAACTCATCCTGTGGCACAGGCTGCATTTGGCCTTCGTCATTATTATCATGCTCAATCATCGACTTAAGCTCAAACGGCCAATGGCGCAATCCTGCGTAACGTGCGGTATGCTGAAAGATATTCTGCGCCTTTTCATCAACGCTATTCACTAAACCCGGGAAAAAATCATTACTGGGAGCAACGAGACGAGTACGATTAAAAAACTCTTCATGATCAAAATTTTGCAACACCCAAGCGACGGTAGAGAAAATAAAATCGGCAGTATTTTCATCAATTAAAGGCTTAGCTCTTAAAAAGCTAGGTAATAAAAATTCAGTTTTTAAAAAGGAAGGAAATAGCGTTGGCATGCGACTCTCTTAACGTAACAATTAAACTGGATCACATTCAGCGTATTACAGTGCAATAATGTGGTATTAACATACCATAGACAAAACCTGTTCGATAAAAATAAACAACAACTGTCCTGACACAGAGGGGATTCCCAATATGCCATATTTACCTGCAATTGAAATAGAACCCGCCAATACTGATTTAAACAATAGCCAAGCCACCAGCATTATTTGGCTACACGGTTTAGGCGCAAGCGGAGACGATTTCGCGGCTCTGGTGCCAGAATTAAAAACCCTGCTAGGCGCCAGCGTTAACAATATTCGCTTTATCTTCCCTCATGCGTCTGAAATCCCCGTCACCATCAATGGCGGAATTTCCATGCCTGCATGGTACGACATTTTAGACATGCCGACCCAGGTGAAAGTCGGTGAATCGGCCGAACGTAAGATCAACCAAAGCCAGCTGTTAGCCTCGGCTAAAGACATTCAAAACTTAATAGATCGTGAAATAGAACGTGGGGTAAATAGCGAGCGTATTTTAGTGCTTGGGTTTTCTCAAGGAGGCGCAGTGGCCTATCACGCGGCGTTAACTTACCCGCACTCGCTGGGCGGCTTAGCGGGACTATCCACCTACTTCCCGATACTGAGCGCACCAAATACTTTTGTGCCAAGCCCGAATAATCAAAATATCGACATTCAAATTTACCACGGCAACATCGATCCCGTGGTAAATCAGAGCTTAGGCTTAAAAGCACAAAGTGACCTGACGACGTTAGGCTACCAAATTCAATACCACGACTACCCAATGGAACATCAGGTATGTTATGAGCAGGTAAAAGACATTGCCGACTGGATTCAAGCCAAGCTCGATTAATTAATTGAGAGACTGCTTTTGAAAAATAAGCAGCCGATTATTAGCGGGCATAGCGAGGTTATCGATCAAGACTAAATCTTGATCTTTAGCCATCCTCTCGATATCAGCCAAGTCCTTAATGCCTGCTAAAGGATTCACACACGCTTTAAGCCATTCATCTAAATGCGCATTGCCTTCGCTGGTAAACTCGCCATTGATATTCACCGGACCATACATCATAAATAAACCGTCTTTGTCTATTAAACAGCTAATCCCTGCCAGCATATTCACCACACTCTCATCCGCAATGTAATGCACTGTATTGGCGGTAAATACATGGTCGACTTTCATAGAAGGCCAAGCTTGATCAACATCTAATACCAAGGGCTCAAGTACATTGCTTAACGCCGCCTCAGTTACCCACAATTTAATTCCATCATGATTCTGTGCAAGGTCGCTTGGCTGCCACGTTATATGAGGTAATTCACGGGCACAAAATACCGCATGCTGACCTGTACCACTGCCAATTTCTAATAACCGCGCCGCATTGGGTAACCGTTCTTTTAGCGCAGCAGCTATTGGCCCTTGGTTGCGTAAACAGGCTTCTGAGATAGGTTTATTCATAAATGTTTTTCATAAGTCTTTTTAATAATTAATACTTGATTAATGTCGATTTAATAGCCTCTTATCAAGATGCCAAAATAACACTAAAGAGTGATAGAGCTATGGCTATTTAATGCGTAATGTTGATTGATTACAAAATAATAAAACACAATAAATCTCATACGAATAGATAGAGTACGCACAAGCCTACACCTATGATAACTAGACAAAATATAATAACTAGACAAATAAGGTAACACAGCCATGCTAGGTAATATGATGGACAGCCCACTACTAATTTCTGGGCTAATAGAACACGCAGTATCTTCTCACCCTAATAGCGAAATTGTCAGCCGTCGCTGTGAAATTGATAGCAAAGGCGAAAGTATTCACCGCTACACAATGATAGACGCTGCCAAACGCTCGAAAAAAATTGCTAATGCACTGATTAAAATGGGCACGAATCCAGCAGACCGCATCGCCACACTCGCGTGGAACAACTATCGCCATTTTGAACTCTACTTTGGAGTCTCGGGCATTGGCTCGGTATTGCATACCATCAACCCACGCTTATTCCCCGAACAGCTGGTCTACATCATTAACCACGCCGAAGACCGTTGGATCTTTGTCGACCTTACCTTTGTGCCGTTATTAGAAGCCATTCAAGATCAAATAAGCTCAGTCGAAGGTTTTATTATTATGGCCGACTCGGCCAATATGCCCGAAACCAGCTTAAAGAATGCCATCTGCTACGAAGACTTAATCGACAGCGCCAGCGATGAATTAGAATGGCCACAGTTTGATGAAAACTCAGCCGCATGCTTATGCTACACCTCCGGCACTACAGGCAATCCAAAAGGCGTACTGTACAGCCACCGCTCAACCTTACTGCATGCCATGTCGGAAATCAGCCGCGAAGCATTAGGCATCACCAGCTTATCCTGCGTATTACCCGTTGTGCCTATGTTCCACGTCAACGCTTGGGGCGTACCTTATGCCGGCGCAATGACCGGAGCCAAGCTGGTATTCCCAGGTCCTGGAATGGATGGCGCGTCACTGTGGGAATTAATCGACGCTGAGCAACCTGATCTGTTATTGGGTGTGCCTACCGTTTGGTTAATGCTACTCAACCACATGGATGAGATTGGCAAAACCTTAGATTCTGTCAAAAATGTCGTGGTAGGTGGCTCGGCCGCGCCTCTTTCCATGATCAAGAAATTTGACCAAGTGCACGATGCGTTCTTGATTCATGCCTGGGGCATGACAGAGATGTCACCACTCGGCACGTCAAACGTAGAAAACGCGTTGATGAAAAACATGCCCATCGAAGAACGTTATTTACTGCAACAAAAACAAGGTCGCCCAGTCTTCGGCGTCGAAATGAAAATTGTCGATGATGAAGGCCAGACACTGCCAAATGACGGCATAACCTTCGGCCGCTTATTAGTACGCGGCCCTTGGATCATTAAAAAATATTTTAAAACTGATGATATGAGTAGCTTTGAAAATGGCTGGCTCGATACCGGCGATGTTGCCACCATCGATACAAATAATTACTTAGGCATTGTTGATCGTTCAAAAGACGTAATTAAGTCAGGCGGAGAATGGATCAGCTCTATCGATCTAGAGAATGCCGCAGTAGACCACCCTGATATTATCGAAGCCTGCGTGATTGGTGCGGCTCATGAAAAATGGGATGAACGCCCATTATTATTGGCAATAATGAAACCAGGTTCAACGACCACGGGCGATGATATTAAAGAATTCTTAAGCGATAAAATTGCTAAATTTTGGATGCCAGACGAAGTTATTTTTGTGGAAAGCTTACCTCATACTGCGACGGGCAAACTGTTAAAAATTAATTTGCGTAAGGAGTATCACGATTATTTAATGAATCGCTAGATAACATATTGATAAGACTAGAGGAATGATTTTTTAAAACCGATCTTAAAAATCAAAGGCTTGCCAAGACTCAGGAAAATCATCATCTCGTATGATAATGTCCTCAGTCTTGGATAACCCACACCCACCATGACACTCCTTGCCATCACACACCTCGCCATGAGTCGTCGCCGTCTGCCAACGATTAAACAAATGAATCTCATAGGCGTGTAATAAATGATGAGGCGTTAACAGCTTTTTATAATCGGCTGCTGTTAATGTTTTTTCAATTCGTTTTAAATAAAACTCACCACCATTCCTGTAAATTTTATCCCCCACAATGGCATGGCCTAAATATGCTAGCTGCGCACGAATTTGATGTTTGCGCCCGGTAAATAGTTCACACTCCACCAGTGAATAATCCATACTGTCTTTATTTTTTGTCGCTAAAACCTTAAAGAGTGTACGACTTTCTTTTCCTTCACCTTTTGGCAGTACATGCATCTGACTGCGTATCTCACTTCCCCCTTGCGCCTTATCGAGAGTGCCAAGATCGCAAATAAAATCCTTTATTTCCCAATCGGGCTTTCCCACCACAATCGTTCGATAAATTTTGCGTTTAATTAAATGCTCTAACTTAGATTGATACTGGCGCGCTACTGCATTGCTGTGTGCGATTAAGATCAGCCCCGAGGTTTCTAAATCTAAGCGATGCAATAAATGTGCATCAGGCCAAGGACTCTCACGGCGCAATAATTGAATCAACGTATTATAGACATTTCGTGTTGTACGATTAACCGGAAGGTTGGCGGGCTTATGAACAGCGGCAATTTCATCATTCGACCACACGCGTGACCAAGCATCATCAACTTCCGCTTCTTCATAATGATGCAAGGTATAACTGACGACTTGCCCCGCGAATAGAAGAACATCATCTCGCACAATAACGCCATCAACCTTAATATCACCTTTCACCCCTAATAATAGCGCTTGCCATTGATCTGGCGGTAAGTAGGGAATCGCGGGCAATAAACAGGCAAGTAAGTGCGAATTAGCCTGCTTTAGGCTTACAGTAAAGGAAAAAGTGGCGTTCATTCATTAATTCTCATACGCAATTAGCCATCATTCTAACAGTCACTCGCAGTGGGAATACCGTTATTGTCTAACCTCACAACATTAATACGGGCTCTCGATTATCAAAGTTTGACTTGTAAAGAGCCTGCTCAGTGGAACGTTGAATTGTGTGCTAGTCTTTTTATAAGACTAAATTAGGTAAAGCTACGATAAATACTATGTTTAAGCATATAAAACTGACCACCATTAGAAAAATCTTGGTAATTTCACTGGTGCTTTCTTGCGCCATGCTAATCATCGGTGCCTTTGTTATTCAAAAGAACGTATCACTCATCGACGACACTTGGAAACTCTACCAAACCGATCGCTCTGACAAGTCTCGCTTAGAAGGTGCACTTCGGGCAGCCATTGGTTACGGCGGTATGATCCATGAATTTAAAAACTTCATTTTGCGCAATGACCCCATCTACATGGAGACCATTCATAAACATATTGGCTCTGCAGAATCTATTATTCATCAATACAGTTTGCTGCAATTAACAAACGCCGAATTAACCGCCCTTGATGATATTCAACGGGTCATCTCTATCTATGAAAAAGCCCATGTACAGGTCGATAATTTAGTCAGACAGGGCTATAGCATTACCCAACTTGATAACACCGTGAAGGTTGACGATACCCCAGCATTAAGAGGCCTTGAAACATTACGCCAAGAAGTTAGAAATAGCCTCACCTCTGAAACCCCTCTAAGCAAAGCACGTGTGAGTGCTGATTTACGTGCGGCGATTGGCTATGGAGGCATGATCCATGAATACAAAAACTACATACTGCGCCATGAAGTAAAATATAAAAATGAGGTAAAGGTCCAACTGCAGAAGGCTTATGAAGCGATTGCGCAGTATCGCACTTTAGAGCCCAGCAACGCTGAAGTTTTAGCCTTAAATGACATTGAAAATACACTGCAAAACTATGGCGATAATTTAAATATCATTAGCCAGCTAATCAGCAATAAAACCAGCATTCATGAAATTGATAAATCACTTCGTATAGATGACTATAACGCCCTACGGGGTTTAAATATTATCGACAAAGAAATCTACCAGCAAATAAACGATTACGACAGTGCGCTATCAAAAGCCTTAGAGCTAGTAAAAAACACATCTTACATTGTTACCTGGGGTGTTTTCTTATTGCTATTTTCTATCTTTATTTTCGCCGTTTGGTTAATACAAGCACGAGTTATTGAACCTGTACTGCGCCTAACCAATAGTATGGTAAGACTATCGAACAACGACTTTTCGATAGCACTAGAAAACCATCACTATGATAATGAATTGGGCGATATAGCCAGAACGATGTCAGTATTTAAAGAAAACATGATCGAACGTCATGAAGCTGAGATAGAACTAGAAGCTGCCAACAATGAATTAAATGTACAGCTCAATAATATTCTTCATTTAAGAGAACAATCTGAGCAGCAAACTAGCAAGGCACTCGCCCTTGCCGAAGGTTTGGCTGATGCACGAATATCTGCAGAAAAATCAACGCTTCGAGCGGAAGAAAATGAATTGCGTGTCAGCTCAATTTTAAATTCGGTACAAGATGGCATTATCACCATCAATGAAAAAGGCATTATCGAAAGTGTTAACCCCGCAACCGAACATATGTTTGGCTATTACTCGGCAGAACTGGTCGGTAAAAATATATCCGTACTGGTACCAGATCCGCACAAAAGCATGCACGATGGATACCTTGAACGCTTTGTTAATGGGGGCTCCACAAGAGATGCATCAAAACCTATTGAGCAAAGCGCACAACATAAAGACGGTTCTACCTTCATTATGGAGCTTCGTATTAATACCATCGTCTTTGCTAACGAGAAAAAAATAATCGGTGTTATTAAAGATGTAACAGAACGTAAGCAATGGGAGCATGATCTGAAACAACTTGCGATGACAGACCCCCTCACCAAATTGGCTAATAGAAATCAATATAATAAAAAATTGGCCGAAGCCGCAGCGGTTTCTCTGCGCTATAAAAACCCCTTTGCACTAATGCTGCTTGATTTGGATAAATTTAAGCCAGTGAATGATCGCTACGGGCATCCTGTCGGTGACTCATTATTACAGCACGTCGCAAATACATTATTAAAGTGCTGCCGTGAAACGGATACCGTTGCGCGATTAGGCGGCGATGAGTTTGCGATCATCCTACCTTCAAGCCATCAGCCTTTAGATACTAAAACTCTTGCCGATCGTATCATCAAACAGGTTTCACAGGTGGTAGTGATTGAAGAACAGTCTATCCAAGTAGGCATCAGTATCGGTATTTGTACATTCCCAGATCTCGCTGACAATATTGAAGCCTTACAAAACCAAGCTGACTCTGCACTTTATGATGCGAAAGAAGGTGGGCGTAATGCCTATCGTATTTTTAAAGATGGCATAAAGATCAAATAATAATGAGAGCAGATGTGAATTGATATTAAATCTCAGTATCTTGGCTTCAAATGCTTTAAATCAATGATTTCTTATACGCAATTATCTATCATTCTCAAATAGACATCCGAGAATGATATTTTATGCCCATTCAATTTTCACAGCTCAAAGTCGGCGATAATGCCGTTATCGACGAGTGCCGAGTCAGTTCAGATACATCAACATCATCATCACAAGTACAGCGCCTAATGATGCTAGGCCTAATTCCAGGCACTCGTTTTACTGTGGTGCGCGTTGCGCCTCTGGGTGATCCTATCGAAATCAAATTACGCGGTTTCAGCTTAAGCTTGCGCCGTGAAGAAGCGCTAGGCCTTTGGGTATCTTTATCATGACTACGAATATCTCTAATGCAGCCTCTACCTCTAATACGTCTGGCGAAAAGAAAAGAAATACAATTGCCTTAATTGGCAACCCTAACTGCGGGAAAACTACCTTATTCAACACCCTAACAGGAGCTCACCAACGCGTAGGTAACTGGCCGGGAGTCACAGTTGAACGTAAAAGTGGCGAATATAAGCATGCGGATACCGAATATGAGGTAATCGATTTACCGGGAACCTATTCAATTAATTCCAATTTTACCGGCACCAAGAATACGGCTAAAACGGACTCTGAAAAAAAAACAAATAATGACAATGGTGATTCCATTGATGAACAAATAGCACAGCAGTTTATACACAATAAAGAAGCCGACCTCATCATCAATGTACTTGATGCTTCCAGCTTAGAACGTGGTTTGTACCTGACCTCACAATTGTTTGATAGCGGCATCCCCATGATTGTCGCGCTGAACATGATCGACGTCGCCCACAGCAAAGGGATGCATTTAGACCACCAAGCCCTTGCTGAGCGGTTAGGTTGCCCTGTGGTGCCATTAGTCGCCAGTAAAGGCGATGGTTTAATCACCTTGATGGACAGTATCGAAAATCGCTTACTCAAACCCCCTACTCAACAACGTACGTTAGCGTTCAGCGACGATGCGATGAAGAATGAACCGGCTTTAATTCAAGCTCGATACGAATGGGTCGATCAAGTTTGCCAGCAAGCGATGACGTTAAGCGAAAAGAAAAGCAAAACGATCAGCGAATACATCGACGACATTGTATTGAACCGCATTTTAGCCTTGCCCATTTTTATGGGAGTCATGTATTTGCTCTTTATGTTCGCTATTAATGTGGGCAGCGCATTTATCGATTTTTTCGATATCACCGCGGGAGCTTTATTTGTCGAAACTCCACGCTGGTTATTGAACAGTATTAATGCCCCCGAGTGGCTCACCGCATTAATTGCGGACGGTGTTGGCGGAGGTGTTCAGTTAGTCGCCAGTTTTATTCCTGTTATCGCAGCGTTATTTCTATCACTGTCGTTTTTAGAAGATGTGGGCTTTATGGCTCGCGGCGCTTTTATTATTGATCGTCTCATGCGCGGCTTAGGTTTACCTGGCAAAGCGTTTGTTCCTCTTATTGTAGGATTTGGCTGTAACGTACCTTCGGTTATGGCCGCTCGCACGTTAAACAAAGAAGGCGACCGCTTAATCACGACCTTAATGGCGCCCTTTATGTCGTGCGGTGCACGTTTAACGGTTTACGTATTATTTGCTTCAGCATTTTTTGTAGATAACGGTGCAACCGTAGTCTTTGCACTCTATATCACTGGAATTTTGGTTGCCGTATTAAGTGCCTTTCTCGTACGTCGCTTAATTCTTCCTTCCAGTGACAGCAGTTTTATTATGGAACTTCCACCGTATTTATTACCGACTTTTCGAAATCTATGGATGCATACATGGCATCGTTTAAAAGGCTTTGTATTACGTGCAGGTAAAGCCATTGTCGGCGTTGTAATTATCTTAAACGTCTTAAACTCCATGGGTACTGATGGTAGCTTTGGCAACCAAAACCAAGAACAATCGGTTCTCAGCGAAGTAGGTCGCTTCTTAACACCCGCCTTTACCCCAATGGGAATCGAAAAGGATAATTGGGCGGCTACTGTTGGAATATTTACCGGACTATTTGCCAAAGAAGTTGTAGTAGGCACATTGGATGCGCTCTATACCACCAGCGATAAAAATACAGACGACTTTGATTTACTCAACAGTTTAAAAGATGCTGTTGATTCTATTGCTGTCAACCTAACCGATGTTGCCAATAATTTAGATGACCCATTAGGCTTGGATATGGGTGACCTAAGCGATACCCAAAGCATTGCACTAAAACAAGAAGTTGCTAGCAGCACTATTGAAGTTATTCAGCAAAAATTCCACGGTCAGTGGGGTGCTTTTGTGTATTTATTATTCATCTTACTGTACATGCCTTGCGTCGCAACTCTAGGCGCGATCGTGAAAGAACACGGAGCGTATTGGGCTGGCTTTAGTATGCTTTGGTCTTTTAGTGTGGCGTATGTGTTAGCGGTGGGATTATTTCAGGGGGTTACGTGGGCACAACACCCTACGACCTCACTCATGTGGATCGTAGGCCTAGGGGTTTGGCAAATCGTATTAACAATATTGTTATTCAGAAGTGGTAAGAAACAAGCTCGAAAAGAGAACTTGATTCCTATGGTGGATGTTAGCTAGCACTGATTGATTGTCGTTAATGGCTAAAACAGCTGAGTGCTCTTATTTAAAGATATTCGCATTCAGTTTTTTAGCAATAGCTTCAATCGCTAATTGCGCCCGTACACTATTACCCGCGGCATCAACCGGTGGAGAAAATGCCGCAATACCATACTTCCCTGGCATGACTGCAATAATACCACCGCCCACGCCACTTTTTGCTGGCAAGCCTACTTTATACAGCCATAAGCCCGAATCATCATAAAGCCCAGACGTTGCCATCACGGCCAGCAATTTAGGTACGGCCTCAGCTTGAACCACTTCTTTTTTTGTCATGGGATTGATACCGGCATTTGCATACGTTGCCCCCATAATCGCCAACTGCTCGGTATTGATACCCACCGAGCACATACGAGTATACAGATCGACACTTTCATCAATGTCATCATACAAGCGACCATAATTACTTAATAGTCGCGCAATACTTTGGTTTTTAACATTCGTATCGGTTTCAGATTTATAAATGTCTTTCAGCACCGTTAACTCACTGCCAGCAAAATTTTCTAAGTTACTTTCAATAATTTTCCACTTTTTATCTGCATTTTTAGCTTTGATTAAACTAACCGTAGCAATCGCACCAGCATTAACTAAAGGGTTCACCGAACGTTCCTCATTCAGTTCTATTGCCATAATAGAACTGAACGGTAGTCCCGTCGCATTCACCCCAATGTTATCAACCACCGCCTGTGCACCCTGCTGATTAATCAATGCCGCTAAGTTAAAAGCCTTACCAATAGATTGCATTGAGAAGACATGATTAATATCGCCCGCAGAATATTTTTTCCCCTCTGCGGTAACGATACTGATCGCAAATAAATCAGAATCTACAGCCGCAAGTGCTGGAATATAAGTAGGATTGTTACCTTCTTTATGGGACAGAAACTGTTTATGAACATCATTAACCAGTTTTTGTAGATCAACGTCTGCTGCTTGTACCTGTGAAGATAAAGCTAACAAGCTTATAAACAATGCAGAAAGCATCGGTTTGAGTAATTTTTTCATTTTTCATCCTTAAATTTAAAGTCTAGTCGCACTGGTTTTCTATTCAATTACTTTAATAACGCTCTATAACAGGCATATTTAAAGCAACGGATAAAACGGATAGTCTTTTTGAAATTCGCTGAGTTTAAATTCTTTCTGCATTGTTTCAGCTAAATCTAAGCGTCGGCTACGGCGTGCATCTAACCCATCGAATTTAAGCAGTTGTAAACAATCTAAACAAACGTTTTTATCATTGATAGAATTTAAGCCAGCAATAAAACTAGCTTTTAGGTGACGGCGTTTTTGTACTTTTTCGCAAGCCGCTAAATGAAAATCTTCATGGCCTGGCCACGTTAACCAAAGCCGAGCATTTTTAAAGGCGATCGTTTTGTCTTTCAGTATCCTTAAGCGAGCACTTTTAACCTCAAACAGCCCCATTTCCAATAACTCTCGCTCACTGTAAGTGATTTGTCTTTGAGGATCGAACAATTCAAAACTGCCTAATTCTTTCGCCCCCATTTTTTTGCGCAAGATATTAAAGGGTTCAAAATTTTCAAAAGACTTTATACGCACGCAGACACCCTCATTTATAACACCTGATCTAAAATGGTAGCAATGCGACTATCAGCATCAGTACGAACTTTAAACTCGACTCGGCGTGAGCGTTCGGGGTCTTCATTGCCGCTAGCATCGCGAACCACTTTCGCTGACGATAAGCCATTAGCGGTTAGGTATTGTTTTAGCCAGCCTTTATTTTGCTTTACTTCATCTAATCCCATCACAAACCCTAAGGTTGATCGGGTACGGGCTTGGGATAAATCCATATTGCGAATATAAGCATCATCTTCATCATACGCTCCAAGCCAGCCGCTGGAAGTATGACCTTCAATACGAATTTCTAAAATATCATCATGATAGGCTTCTTGAGTAATAATCCGCATATAACGTGGGAAAAAATCGCCCAATATAGTTTTGAATTGCTGCTTAAGTTCTGATTTACCGTTATCGAATAAAATTTCACTATCATTAAAGCGAAAGGATAGATCTTTATCTAATTCCGCCCCCCATTTTGGCAAATCGTCTGCAAATTCTTCTTGCAGATCTTTATACAGCTCTTGGCGTAGATGATCGTATAAAATGGCGACATCTTGTATGCGATTGCGCTCCGTTTCTACATCGACCATAAACACCACAGAGATAAGCATAAAGATCATCATTAAACCTGCCATCAAGTCACTGACAGCAACCCAATGGCCCTCTTGATCTCTTGATTGCTCTAGTTCATTTTCATGCATGATTCTCTACTCAACGAGGTCATCGATGAATACTTTATAAAGTACTCATTCCATAAGTTTATTGTTTTAATTAGAAGACTTCGACGAACGAATTTCTTCTGCCAACTTAACCACATCGTGTAATTTTTGTGTCAGTGGTGAATAATCACTAACAAACTTCTCGGACAGAGCCGTAAGTTGCATACCAAAGGATTGCAGCGCTTTATTCAACTCTTCTTCCATAGAATCATCTAATACCGCAACTTGACGCTCCACCTTTTCAGCAATGCGCATAAGTTGTTGGTGAGTTAGTTGCTGCTGCTGTTGTAGCTGAGCGCCAGAACGTTCCATTACGTCGCTCATTTGCTGATGGATGCCTTCTTGGGCTCTCGTAATATGTTCTACCGTCCAACGCTGTTGCTCTTGTACTTGTTCCGCTATGCCCGTTGTCAGTGCGCCAATACGCTCTTCTAATTGAGGTAAACCTTCCGCCGCATTATTCACGACCGCAGCAAGCCCCCCTAGCTGATCCTGCAAGTTCGAACGCTGTGCATCTAAGCCACTCAATAAATCTTGTAGGGATTCTGAAATGCCATTAAAAGCATTAGCGTGTTTCACCATGTATTCAAAAGCGTTGCTGGCTTCTTTCATTGAGCTGGCAGTACGCTCTTGTTCATCAATAAGCTGCTGCAGCTGCGCGCGGTAATTATTTTGCCAATCCAACATTTTGCCGACACTTTCGTTTAAGCGCTTAAAGTTATCGCCATATTGCTCGTTAATACGTGCATTAAAGTCTTGCATCACGGCTTCAATCGCTTCAACCAACGCCTTAGCATTAGCGTCCGCCATGCGCTCTTCGTAATGCTCTAACACATAAACGATTTGACGCACGCCGTTTTGATTTTCTTCGTGTTGATTCTTTAGCAATGCAGGCACAGACTCTGCATTTTGTGGATTAAATTGATTCGCGAGTAATTTTAATGAGGCGTCTAGATCGTCAATACTGGCCGCTCGAGTTTGAGTGGTCGTTGCTCGTCCCGACTGAGAAAAGGTACTCCGTAATTTAATAGTCAGCGCCCCTAATAAACCCGCAATTGAGGACCAAAAAGCGGTTTTTAAACCATCCATTAATTTAGGTACACTGCCATGTATGTCAGTAGTATCAAAACTCCAAAGCCCCAGTGCAACCCCTAAGAACGTACCGAAAATACCAATACTGGTAAGAATGTTCGGTGCCAGTTCTGCAGTTTTACTGGAATAATGAAAAAAGTGAAAATACACCGTCAATACAGTAATGATCGCGATGAGAACCAAGGTCCATGGAGAGAACTGCTCCAGCATGAAATATATTCCTACAAAAATTCAAAAGCTCCTTACCAGCCTAGTTCAATCTGGGCCATTCTTCCTCATTGGAATAAAAATAGTCTGTAACTGTATAAATACTTCTAAAAATCACACAACTTTTTATCGGTCTTTTGACGCCTCCCGCATACTGTAAAGACCTTAAAAGACGACTATATTGCCAACCACCCATCAATAAGAATAAGTACGCTGTAATTAGCGCCATTATTGACTAAAAAGCACTAATCTAAATAACTCAAATGTCCGTATGAGATTGAAGCATTTAGCAATTATTGGTTAAATGCCAGAAGAGGTTCGTTATTGGGTGTTTTGCCTTTGCTTATTTACTCTATGTAGCTCAGGCTCCCCTGTATGCAGCACGCTTCTTTATTACAATCAATGCCGTTAACAACATACCGTTAAAAGCATGTCATTCTTAAACCGATAAACTAAAAATAAGGGGTCTTTATGACTACCACGACTTGGGCCGTGCTATTAGTCGTAGCATTAATCGGCTTAGCTTATAAAAAAGCTAATTTAAAAATTTCCACCTTAGTAATCGCTGCTATTACTGTCGCGGCTTACTTATCTGATGCAGCAACGGGCTTTATTGTCACGTCTGTTATCTTTACTGCAGTATTTGGTGTATTAAGTCTTTCGACTTTCCGTGCCAATACAATCACTCGCCCTATCTTCGCAATTTATAAGAAGATTTTGCCAGAAATGTCAGAGACTGAATCGACTGCATTAGAAGCAGGTACGGTTTGGTGGGATGGAGAGTTATTCGCGGGTAAGCCTGATTGGCATAAACTGATGGATCATCCGAATCCTCAGCTACGTCCTGACGAGCAAGCGTTCTTAGATAACGAAGTAGAAACTTTGTGCTCTATGATCAACGAATACGAAATCAAAGAAAATGGCGACATGCCTGTTGAGCTTTGGGACTACATTAAAGCCAACCGTTTCTTCGCGATGATTATTCCAAAAGAATACGGCGGTCTAGCCTTCTCTGCTCAAGCACAATCGGCTGTTTTGCAGAAGCTTGCGGGTCTTTCAAGTACGGTTCTTTCTACCGTTGGCGTTCCTAACTCATTAGGACCTGGAGAGTTATTACTTAAGTACGGTACTGAAGACCAAAAAAATCACTACCTTCCTCGTTTAGTGGATGGTCGTGAAATTCCTTGTTTTGGTTTGACTGGCCCACGCGCCGGTTCTGATGCGACGTCCCTTCCTGACACAGGTGTTGTATGTAAAGGCATGTGGGAAGGTGAAGAAGTTCTTGGTCTTAAAATGAACTTCAACAAGCGTTATATCACCCTAGCACCGGTTGCTACGGTTGTTGGTTTAGCGTTCCGCATGTTTGACCCTGAAAAATTATTAGGCGATAAAAACGATATCGGTATTACCGTTGCGCTTTTACCGCGTGAACTTGAAGGTATGGATATTGGCAACCGTCACAACCCGATCGGTTCTCCATTCATGAACGGTCCTATCTTCGGTAAAGACGTTTTCATTCCACTAAGTTTCATTATTGGTGGTGCAGCGAATGCAGGCCAAGGTTGGAGAATGCTGGTTGAGTGCTTGTCGGTAGGTCGTTGTATTACATTGCCTTCATCTGGCGCTGGCGGTGGTAAATACGCTGTTGCAACAGCCGGTGCTTATGCTCGAATTCGTCGTCAGTTTGGTATTCCGATTTCTAAACTTGAAGGTGTGCAAGAGCCATTAGCACGTATCGCCGGTAACTCTTACATCAACTCAGCCGCAGCTCGCGTAACAGCGATCTCGATTGATAACGGTGAGAAGCCTTCTGTACCGTCTGCAATTTTGAAGTACAACCTAACTGAATCAGCGCGTCAGTTATCGATTGATAGCATGGACATTCATGGTGGTAGCGCAATTATGCGTGGCCCGAATAACTATGTTGAATCGGGTTATTCTTCTGTACCTGTTGCGATCACCGTTGAAGGTGCCAACATTCTTACCCGTACTATGATCACATTTGGTCAAGGTGCTATTCGTTGTCATCCATTCGTTTTACCTGAAATGAATGCTGCGAAAGAAAACAACTTGGCAGCGTTTGATAAAGCATTATTCGGTCACTTTGGTTTCATCTTCTCGAACATTGCGCGCTCTTTCGTATTGAGCACAACCAATGCTGCGTTCACTTCTGTTCCGGCTTCTGGCCCGACGAAGAAGCATTACAAGCAGATCAACCGTTATGCTGCGAACTTTGCACTCTCTGTTGATATGGCGATGTTCTCTTTGCAAGGTGATTTGAAGTTCCGTGAACTGATTTCTGCACGCTTAGCTGACATGCTTTCTAAATTGTACTTAGCGTCTATGACGTTGAAGCATTGGGAAGATCAGGGTCGCCAGAAAGACGATTTACCCTTAGTTGAATACGCTATGGCTAAATTGTTCTCTGAGTTTGAGGATGCATTAGACGGCTTCGCTAAGAACTTGCCTGCTCGTCCTGTTGGTTGGTTAGTGCGCGCACTAACGATGCCTTTGGGTCGTAGTGTTTCGAAACCAAGCGATAAGCTGGTTGCTAAAGTTGTTGATCTGACTACAGGCGCAACGGCAACTCGTGAGCGTTTGATCACAGGGACTTACCGCGGTGATAACGGTCGCAACCCAATGTTCAAGTACGATTCATTGTTAACTCGTGTTGACCAAGCTGATCCTATCTATAAGAAGATTGGTATCGCTTTGAAAGCGGGTCAATACGATGAGTCGAACCTAACCATCGAAAACCGTATCACTGATGGTGTAGCGATGGGTATCCTTACGCAAGAAGAAGGCGACTTCATGATTGCGTTTGAAAAAGATGTATTGGAAATGGTTAACGTTGATCACTTTCCACTTGAAGGTTTAGGCCCAGTTTCTGTTAAGCATGAGTCTACAAAAGACACGGCTAAAGCTGAGAAGAAGCCTGCTAAAAAGAAAGCGGATAAAAAAACTGAAGAAGCTTCTTAATGATTAATTAAGCAGTGTTTGAGTTTTAACGCTTAAAGAGCCCTACTAGAATGTCAGCGATGATGATTTAGTAGGGCTTTTTTGTGCAACAGATTATTCCATTCTATTTATTAGCTCCCTCTATTCCCAGCCAGCCCATTCCTTTAAAATGTTTTAAAGTTTTACCTCTTCAATACTAATCGTGGAAGTCTCATGGAAACATTTTTCGATATTCAGCAGCGTGCAGCTAAACGCAAGGGCGGCAAAGCCGCATTAGCGTCCATTGTGCATAAGCCGTTAACCACGAAGCAGTTATTGAAAGTCTCTGATGATGAGTGGCTAGAAGAATTTACCCGTAAGATTTTCCAAAGTGGTTTTTATTGGTCGGTTATCGATAAAAAGTGGCCAGGCTTTCGAGAAGTATTTTGGGATTTCAATATCAAAAAGTTATTGATGATGCCGCCTGAAATGTTAGAAGAAAAGTCTTCGGATGAGCGCATCGTGCGTAATTACAACAAAGTAAAAACAGTGCCTGCTAATGCATCGATGATTCATTTCGCAGCCAAAGATGAAGGTAAGCCCTTCCACCAGCTTGTTGCTGAATGGCCGACAGATGACATCATTGGTTTATGGGCATGGTTGAAGAAGCATGGCGCTCGCTTAGGTGGTAATACTGGCCCATATACCCTACGCCAATTGGGTAAAGATACATTTCTGCTATCTCGTGATGTTGAAGCATATTTACGCGCAAATGAGATCATCGACGGTGGTCTGCAAACTAAAAAATCTTTGAAGGCCGCACAAGCTTTCTTTAATCAGATGCATGAAGAAAGCGGTTTATCCTTACAGGAGATTAGCCAGACTATTTCTTATAGTGTGGGAGATAACGTGGTTTGATTACATGCCACCGCGTTATCAATGAAAAAATGCTCAATAATAATCACTAAAACCTGCTAAAATCACATCATTAACCATCTATGACTTCTTGAGAATAACACGTGACTAATAACGATGTATTACGCCGCATTCGCTATACCTTTGATTTTAGCGATTCAAAAATGATCAGCCTATTTGCCTTGGCAGGTGAGACAGTTACTCGCGAGCAAATCAGCTGCTGGTTAAAGAGAGACGATCATGCTGATTACAAAGGTTTAAAAGACTACCTTTTAGCAACTTTCCTCAATGGTTTGATCAACGATAAACGTGGCGTAAAAGAAGGCGAGCCTGCTCCGATTGAGAAAGAGCTTACCAATAACATCGTTTTACGTAAGTTGAGAATTGCGTTGAATTTTGTTGATAACGATATGGTTGACGTAATGGCGCTAGCCGATTTCCAAATCAGCAAGCCAGAACTAACGGCTTTCTTCCGTCGCCCTGGTCATAAGCACTACAGAATTTGCAAAGATCAAATCTTACGTAATTTCTTGCAGGGTATTCAGATTAAGTATCACGTTGCAAAGCCGACTGATACAGAACAGCCGTCTGATTTTGAAACCCCAAGCGAAGAGCTATAGCGTTTAAGGTAAATCTTCTGGCGACATAAATTGTCGCCAGAATTAATTACCGCTATTCGACCAATAAAACCGCCATTTCCGCAGTATCTTCCTTATCTGTTCCAAAAGTAAAGATCGGTGATCGCAACTGTTCTTGTCCTTGACGCGGTGCAATCATAAAACGATACTGACCACCCGCCACAGGGTTATACCAACGCACTTGATATTCTCCCATCCCCTTACTCTCTTCATCAAGAAGACGTACTTCAATGTCATAACCATCATCAGTAATCGGCTCGCCTGCATTACTCATATCAACCCACTCTCCCTTAACTAAGACTTCAACTTTAGCTAAAGGTTTGTGCAATTGAATCTCACTGGCACCGACATCAAGCCATTCAAAAGAGACATAATGTTCTTCATTCGCCGCTTCTGCGGTATATGCTTCTGGCAGCTGTAGAATTTTACGCTTGCCCTGGCTGCTTTCAGCGCTTGGGAAAAATTGATTAACAACTAAATCATAAGACCATTCATCAGCAAGCTCAACAATCGAACCTTGTTGAATCATATCCGTTGCCAAACGCCCTAGCTGAGCTGATAAATAAGGCGTTGTATACTGACCATAAAGCGTATGGCCACCTTCATAGTTTTGACGTTCATATTCTTCTGGCGTCGTGCTGTAACCAAAATAACCATTAGCATTACCAGCTATCCAAGCATGTTTAATATCTTGCCCTGCTTGCTCATAAGCTTGGCTAACACTGGCGGCCATGCGACGTCCTGATTCGGTAGTAATTTCAAACGGTAATGGCATCACCACAGTGTCGTTAATTTTTATTAGCTGAAATAAGACGGTATTTGGAAAACTGTCTTTTGGTTCTAAAAGAGGTTGAAGGTATTTAAAACCTAAATGCGTTTTATTACCTTGGCAGCCTTCTGTAAAGAACCAACTGCGAGACATAACATTGCCCCCTTTTAAGAAAGGAATGGCCGCTAAGAAAGGTGTACGACGTTCATAAGCGCCCGCAGCCACGGGTGCCCCAATGGCCGGATCTTGGCAAAGTTCAATATCACCCACTTTATTATGCTCACGAATATTCAACTCACGCGCGGCTGTCATAATAGAAATATCAGATGTTAATTCGCTGCCCAATTCTTCAAACAAGGCAATGGCTTCTTTACCAATGCCTTGCCCGAGTTTTTTAGCTTCTTTCCAGTTCACTTCAAAATGACCAAAGGTATTGTCCCCATGATCAGGCACTGCGGGTGCCATATCGCCTTGAGTTCCCGTCGTTAAACCGTGTACTACTTTCCAAGGCGTATCGTATTTGCGCTCGATGGCCCACTCTAAATCTTTCTGCGCATAAGCAAATAAATCAGCGTTATACACTTCTACTGGAACACTCAAAGCCGTCGCATGCACTGAGAAACTTGAAAAA
The DNA here is from genome assembly GCA_000967895.1 of Oleispira antarctica RB-8. Taxonomy (GTDB): domain Bacteria; phylum Pseudomonadota; class Gammaproteobacteria; order Pseudomonadales; family Oceanobacteraceae; genus Oleispira; species Oleispira antarctica. Next base: position 984,062 of record FO203512.1, on the reverse strand, counting down.
GCGGCTAACGGCTTGTATTGACCTAAGGTATCCAATACATCCACACGAATCATATACATTGCAGGATTAATCGCTTTAAACACAGCTTGAGGATCTTCCAGGTCAATGTCTGAAACATTATTGTTTAATACATAAGAATCCAGCGAACGGTTACGGTTGTAACCATAAATATCTTTACGGCCTGTTGCTACTTTCGCTGGGCGACGATTTTTGTAAGCCGTTAATATACCCTCGGCAATACGTTGGCTAGCAAAGTCCAAAAACTCTTCTTCTAAGCCTTGGCCACTGGACATATGCTTGTTGTAAAAATCATTTTCAAAATGATTCACCGGGGCTGAATGGCTATGAGAGGAAGTGATCACAATGTCACTGGCGTTAAGGCCTGTTTTTTCAGCAACCGCTGCGACTACTTGATGGTGAACTAATAACGAGCCTGCGGTTAAGTCGGTTTGCACCAAGGCGGTTGAATGACCTTGGCCATCATTAATATAAATAACACGGGCTTTTAAGCGTGTACGGAAACCTTGGCCGAAGTTTGCCATCACCGAATAACCGCCCATTGGCATACCTGGTGGCGGAGTAATATCGACAGAAATTGCGCCCGCGGTAGCAATGCCCGTGATATCAACAGCAATCGGTTTAGGTTGAATAACGGTAATATCTTTAACTGTTGCACACGCGGTAAGCGTCGTAACGGCTAATACGAGTATCATGAGAGAACGCATTAGGCTTTCCTTTATCTTGGAAGTATTATTTTTATTGTCAGGCACGATAGTACACATTTCATCATAAAAAAGGAACGTCTCTAAAGAATTAACAAACCCCACTCAAGCAGTAATTCAGGACCGTTAATCAATTGTTCTTTTTTCGTTTTCGACAGTTTTTTAATGCGATATTCCAGTTGCGAAGCGATACTGCGATCGGCCACAGGATAAGAAAATTCTAGAATGAGTGGCCCCTTGCCTTTTAAGGCTTTAGCCGCTTTCGGCCCACCGCTTTGATGCTCGGAAAAACGTCGCTCAACATCGGTGGTTATACCCGTATATAAAGCATTGCGGTTATTTCGCACCAGGTAGATGAACCAAGGCTTTGAATGACTAGAGATTGATGCGCCAATGGCTGAGGTATTTAACATAGGCATATAGCACCATACTCTTTCCGATAAATCATTAATTTTGTACTCAATCCGTGTAGACTGGCTAAAAACACTCTTTCTTAATGGATGCTTCAACATGTCGAGTTCGACACCGTCACCCACCTCCCGTTTTCGTGATCCTTTTAGTGGCTTCAGTCATTTATTTGGGGCTTTTGTCGGTCTTGCAATCATGTGCTTCTTGGTCGTTAAGGCCAGCCTTAATGGCGATATTTGGCAGATAGTCTCGAGTGCTATTTTTGGCGTGTGTATGATGCTCATGTTCGGCACCAGCGCGGTATATCATCTTGCTCAAGGGAGCGATGAAAAAATCCTAAAGCTTAAACGTATCGACCACATGGCAATTTTCGCCATGATAGCGGGTACTTACACACCGATTTGTTTAATTGCACTCCGTGATACCTTTGGTTGGACATTATTAATGGCCGTTTGGGGCTTAGCATTATCAGGTATTCTATTAAAAATATTCTGGATCGGCGCACCTCGTTGGTTATCGACATTAATCTATCTTGCGATGGGCTGGGCTTGTGTCTTTGGCCTAACAACGATGAAAGAAGTGATGCCAGCGGCTTCGTTTGATTGGTTATTTTATGGAGGCATTGCTTATACTCTAGGGGCAGTGGTATACGGTACGAAATGGCCTAACCCTTGGCCTGACTCCTTTGGTTTCCATGAAATCTGGCACATTTTTGTTATGGCTGGAGCGTTTAGCCATGCGATCTCTATTTATTATTTATTATGAACATGACTCTCTTATACTGAGTCACTTTACGAGTAGTATTGGCGAATAACTTGGGGCGTAAACTAAACTGCAACGAGGCGAACTTCTGGTATAATACCTTTTTCTGCTAGACCAGCCTCTTTTCGTGGAGTTTCACCTTGAGCCAACCTGCCAAATTTTCCTCGCTTGCACTACCGCAAGGCATGATCGATAACCTAGACCAAATGGGTTATTTGAACATGACACCGATTCAAGCCGAAGCTTTGCCTTTTGTTATTGAAGGCCGTGATGTACTTGCCAAAGCCCAAACCGGTAGTGGTAAAACAGCCGCTTTTGGCATAGGTATTTTAGCCAAGCTGAACCAACGTAATTTCGGCTGCCAGGCATTGGTTTTATGCCCGACTCGCGAACTAGCAACTCAGGTTGCAGATGAAATTCGTACACTTGCACGCTACCAACAAAACATCAAAATTCTAACCTTATGCGGCGGCCAATCAATTGGTCCTCAAATAGGCTCTTTAGAACACGGCGCGCATATTGTTGTCGGTACTCCGGGGCGTATAGCTGACCATATCAACAAAGGTACTTTGGATCTAAACGCTGTTGAAACGGTGGTTTTAGACGAAGCTGACCGTATGCTCGATATGGGTTTTGTTGATGAAATCACTAAAATCATCAGCCACACACCGTATGACCGTCAGATGTTGTTATTTTCTGCGACTTACCCAGAAGGTATTCAATCGCTGAGTAAAGAATTTCAGCACGAACCTGAAACGATTACCATCAAAGACGAGCAGTCAAAAAGCACGATTATTCAACGCTTTTATGATGTTCCAAAGATGAAAGATAAAGATGAAGCCTTGCTAACCTTGTTAGGCAGCAAAGCGTCTGAGTCGACGGTGATCTTCTGTAATACAAAGATTGCTTGTTACGACGTTTTAGAATTTTTACGCGAACGGGGTTATCACGCATTAGCCCTAGTCGGCGAAATGGAACAGCGCGAACGTGACCAAGTATTGGTTCGTTTCTCTAATAAGAGTGCGGCTATTCTGATTGCCACCGACGTTGCTTCTCGTGGTTTGGATATCGATGATCTTGATTTGGTGATCAACTACGACGTCACCCGCGACCCTGAAGTTCACGTTCACCGTATTGGCCGAACGGGCCGTGCGGGTAAAGAAGGGTTAGCACTTTCGTTAATGGCGGCTTCTGAAGTGAAGAAGATGTTCGCGATTAATGAGTATATGAATACCAAATACGATACCAGTGATATCAGTAAGCTAAAAAGCCCTTACGAGCCGAAAAAGCCGAACATGATTACCTTGTGCATCGATGGTGGTAAAAAGAGCAAGCTACGCCCAGGTGATATTTTGGGTGCGTTAACTGCCGATGGCGAAATCCCTGGCAGCGATGTGGGTAAAATTAACATGTTCCCAAATCACGCTTATGTTGCGATCGCACGCCCTAGCGCGCGTATTGCACTGCGCTTGATTCAAGAAAAGAACATGAAAGGCCGTCGCTTTAGAGTGCGTCGTCTTTAAATCATGAATATTAGAGCGTTGGCTTCGAATTCAAGAGCATTTAAGCTTTTGCCTTCGAATCGCCTTCGCTTGCTATCAATAGTGATCGTAAACTTGATACAATTTCAAAAAGATATCTGAATTATAAATATCGACAATTAAAATCAACGCCGATTAATTTAACGAGAGTAAAATGGCATTAACACTACAAGAACAACTGCTAGCCATGGGGCTAACGGATAAAAAGAAAGCCAAGCAGGCTGAGAAGCAAAAAAAGAAGAACGTTAAAGAAGCTCGTAATGGTGCTGATATTATCGACGAAGCGAAAGTATTAGCCGATAAAGCCAAACAAGAAAAAATCATCCGCGATAAAGTATTAAACGATGAGAAAAAAGCAGCTGCCAATGTAAAAGCGATTGCCGCTCAAATCAAACAACTGATTAAGATGAACACAATCTCAATCGATGGCGACCTAGCGTACAATTTTACCGCGGGTACCAAAATCAAGAAAGTCTACGTTAACGAAGATATTCAAGATCGTCTGAGCCGTGGCAAGCTAGCCATTACCAGCCCAGAGCAAGACAATAAAACGTTTGCGATTATTCCTTTAGGTGTGGCCGAAAAAATTCGTCAGCGCGACCAAGAATGTTTTATCTACATTGCAGAAAATGCATCGAAAGAAGTTGAAGAAGATGACCCATATGCCGATTATCAGATTCCTGATGACCTGATGTGGTAGTAGTTTCGCGATCAAAGACTGCAGAAAAATGATCAATAAAAAAGCTCACAGCTAAAACTGTGGGCTTTTTTTTGTAATTAAGTCCGATACAAGACCTGAATCAAATGAAAACCAAACTGGGTTTTCACCGGGCCGTGAACTTTAATCAACTCACCTTTAAAAACCACTTTATCAAACTGACGCACCATTTGACCGGGTTTAACTTCCCCTAGATCACCACCTGCTTTCTGCCCAGACGGGCACTGAGAGAATTGTTTTGCTAGTTTGGCAAAATCAGCACCTTTGACGATACGATCACGTAATCGATTGGCTTCTAAACTGGTTTTAACAAGAATGTGGCGTACACCGGCTACAGGCATGGTCGTTCCTAAAAGAGATCTATTTCAGTCATTTTATCAGCTATCCCGCTAAATGGCTGCTACTCAGGCGAAATCCTGAAAGCGTACTCACCTCACTTAGCTGACCATGTAGACAAATTAAAACAAAATCCTTGTCACATTTTCTTCAATTTATGTAAAAATAAGAAAATTTTCTTTCGGTATCATCAAAATGTCAGTATTTGAAATCAAACACCCTCTTGTTCAGCACAAAATCAGCCTAATGCGCGGCAAAAACATGAGCACCCGTAGCTTTCGCCAACTAGCGGCAGAAGTAGGCTGCTTGCTAACGTATGAAGCGACAAAAAATCTTGAGCTTGAAGATTTCCAAATGGAAGGCTGGGATGGTCAATTAACAGGCCAGCGCTTAGTCGGTAAAAAAGCCACCGTCGTACCGATTCTTCGTGCAGGCATTGGTATGCTAGACGGCGTTTTAGAATTAATGCCTAGCGCTAAGATCAGTGTTGTGGGTCTTTACCGTGATGAAGAAACTCTAGAGCCTGTGACCTATTTCGAAAAGCTTACCAGTGATATCAGTGAGCGTATGGCCTTAATCATTGACCCAATGCTAGCAACCGGTGGTTCAATGAATAAAACCATCGAGCTGCTAAAAGAAGCAGGTTGTAACGACATTCGCGCGCTTGTGCTAGTCGCCGCGCCAGAAGGTATTGCAAAGGTTCAAGAAGCTCACCCAGATGTGGATATCTATACCGCCTCAATCGATGATCACTTGAATGAAGATGGTTACATTATTCCTGGCTTGGGTGATGCTGGCGATAAAATTTTCGGAACTAAGTAATCTTTTAATAATAAAAACTAACGATTCACGTTTAAGGAATTAATATGCCAGACAACTCTTTATCACAAAGTGGCGTTGATCAAAGCAGCTTCAATCAACCGACTTGGCGTAATGCACTCGCGGGCTTACAGATGCTATTCGTCGCCTTTGGTGCACTGGTATTAATGCCCTTAATTACTGGCTTAGATCCCAGTGTTGCATTATTTACTGCGGGTATTGGGACGCTGATTTTTCAGTTTATCACCAAGCAACAAGTGCCTATCTTCTTAGCCTCTTCTTTTGTATTCATCGCTCCGATCGCTTACTCCGTTCAAACTTGGGGTATTGCCGCGGCAATGGGCTCATTATTTGTATCGGGCTTGGTTTATGTCGCGATCGCAGCTTTGGTTGCTGTTCGTGGCGCAGGCTTCTTACACCGTTTAATGCCTCCCGTGGTAACCGGCCCAATCATCATGGTGATTGGCTTGAGTTTGGCACCAATTGCAGTGAACATGGCAATGGGTAAAACCGGAGATGGCGCGGCTGAGCTATTTCCTTATATCGATTCGCTAATCGTTTCGATGTCAGCACTGCTAACAACGCTATTGGTTGCTACTTTAGGCAAAGGCATTTTCCGTTTATTGCCGATCATGGCGGGTGTTTTTGTCGGCTATATCATGGCATCAATTATGGGCATGGTGAGCACAGAAGCTGTTGCGAGCAGTGAATGGTTTGCGATACCTAACTTTATTACTCCTGAATTTAATCTAGCCGCAATCTTGTTTATGTTGCCAGTAGCGATTGCTCCTGCCATTGAGCATGTTGGCGATATTCTAGCCATTGGAAGTGTGACAGGGAAAGATTATACCAAGAAGCCTGGACTACACCGCACGCTATTAGGCGATGGTATCGCAACATCTACCGCTGCTTTATTAGGCGGGCCGCCAAATACAACTTACTCTGAAGTTACTGGTGCTGTAATGCTGACGAAAATGTTCAATCCTCGCATTATGCTTTGGGCTGCTTGTTTTGCCATTATTTTAGCGTTTGTTGCGAAGTTTGGAATTGCATTACAAACGATTCCTGCGCCTGTTATGGGCGGCATTCTGATTCTATTGTTTGGATCTATTGCAGGTGTCGGTATGAATATCTTAGTGAAAGCTCAGGTTGATCTAGCCGATCAGCGTAATCTAGTAATCGTATCAACAACGTTGGTATTTGGTATTGGCGGCATGGCCATTGGTAATTCTGACTTCAGCCTACAGGGTATTAGCCTATGTGGCTTGGTCGCGGTTACTATGAACTTATTATTGCCACAGACTAAGACTGATAATGACTCTCTTGAACAAGAGCAAGCAATTGCTAAAGATCTGATTGACCACAATCGTTCTTAAGGGAAGCGCTTAATACCGTTTTTTTTGCAACGGTATCAACAAAAAAGGCCACTATCTGAGTTTCAGTTAGTGGCCTTTTTTGTATCTGCTTAAAGCATGTTCAAATCAACGCTTTAAATTAAGCGCTTTCTTTCAAATCTAATTCCAATTTCATGGTCGCATTACGGCGCTTCTCAGCACTGACCCAACGGCTACGTTGCTCATCCGTATTTAAAATAAGCGGCGGAACCTTAGTCGGCTTGCCATCGTCATCAACCGCTATCATCGTAAAAAAGCACGTATTGGTATGGCGTACTGATTTACCTTTTAAGTCTTCGGCGATTACTTTAATGCCGATTTCCATCGAAGTGCGACCCGTATAATTAACGGTTGCTAATAACGTCACGAGTTCACCGATAAAAATCGGTTCACGAAATACAACCTTATCAACCGATAAAGTAACGCAATAAAAACCGCTATAACGCATACCGCAAGTCAGGGCTGCTTTATCCAGCAGTTTTAATAATTCACCACCGTGCATCTTGCCAGAAAAATTGGCCATTCCTGGAGACACGAGCTCGGTCATTTCTGTAGTAACAATTTGTGGCATAACCGTCTCTTCATATTTCTTTTGGGAGTTGATCTGCTTAAGCATATACCAAGCCAATCGCGCGTTTAAATTCAACTTATACGCTAGCGGTAATACAATAGACATTGCACCATTAACAAAGTTGACATTTAACAGGGGCCGCATGATAACAGGTCTTATTAGTCTGGGCTATCGTATAAAATTTGCACTAGAGCGGTGCAAGTTAAATCAGGCTAAGCACCTTTTGCGAGCACAATTATTGGTCTTTGCGCGCTTGTCGAATTTTATCGTAAGCGGTTTGAATGTTTTGTGTTTTTTCTTTCGCGAGCTTCATCATTTCAGCCGGTAGGCCTTTCGCCACCAACTTATCAGGATGATGTTGACTCATAAGTTTGCGATAGGCTTTTTTAAGATCACCATCTGAAATATCAGCCTTCACACCCAATACCCCATAGGCGGTTGCTATTTCAGAGCGAGAACTTCGGCCACGCCCGCTTTGAGACCCATTGCTACTAGAGCGACGATTGGAATCACTGCTTGAACGCTGACTAGAACTCCAACCCCCTGCCATAGCCGCTTTAACGCGTGAATGAATCCATTCAAACTGAAATGCCGAAATACCAAGGTCACGGCAAATTCTATCTAATACTCTGCGCTCCTCTAAAGACAGTTTGCCATCGCTGTAGGCCACACTGAGTTGTATTTCTAAAAACATTTGCGAGAGTGAAGCCTGATGACTTAATGCTTCTTTCAGCCTGATTAAATCAGGACCCAGATCAAAGTGTTCATCCTTACCTTCGGTAAAAAACTGAATCGCTTGTTGACGCATATCGCCATCAAGTCCCATTTGGCTCATGATGTTTTGCGCCGCGGCAATCTCTTCATTTGATACATGGCCATCCGCTTTAGCAATGCGCCCCATCACCCGAAACGTCGTACGAAAAAAGACTTCTTGAATCTGCATCTGAAGCGATGAGTTTGCGTTATTAGACGGCTTTGTCGTCACCAGTACATTTCGCTCAATAAACTGATCCAATAAATGCCCTGCGATCATGCCGATAACAATGCCGAATGGGCCGCCACTAAAAAGACCAATGGTCGCGCCAATAATTTTTCCGATCCAAATTTTCATAATATGCCTGTTATCTTTTTCGTCGCCGGCTTTTCTACCTGTTTAACCAGCAGTAGATCTTCCACCTGTTGTAAGCGCTCAGGCGTTCCTACATCGACCCAGCTGCCCGTATAAAGTTCACCACTGACGTGACCTTGTGCCATCGCTTCTCTTAACAAAGGCGCTAAGGGGAATGCACCAGCTTGAGATGATTTAAATAACGTGGGTTTTAATAAACTAATGCCACTGAATGTCAGCGCTGCCTTGCTAAGCGTATTCTCGTCAGTATTATCTTTATCTAGCACGGCATGGAACTCAGTTAATACAAAATCTCCTGCGGGATTATGCTCAGGATTTTTTACCAGCCATAAATGGCACAGCCCTTGGATTGTTTGCGGTATCTGAATACGCTCCCAATCTAACCAGACATCTCCGTTAACCAGCAAGAAAGGCTGATCGAAATCTTCATTTTCCTCTTCGCTGTCACCACCATTAGCCACTAACAAAGGCAAAGCGTTATAAATACCACCGCCTGTTTCCAGTGCTTCTTGCTCTGCAGAATAGTGAATACGGCAACCAAACTGACTGCCATCACCCAAGGCTTCTTCAATCATAAAGCCCAGATACGCATGATTAATGACGATCTCGTGAATGCCCAATGCCACCAACTGCTCAATGTGATGAACAATTAATGGCTTGCCTGCAACGGGCAATAACGGTTTAGGGCAATTGTCGGTTAAAGGACGCATACGAGTCCCCAAACCCGCGGCAAGGATCATTGCTTTCAAATATGTATTCCTTTCAGCACATCTTTAAACATGTGTATTAATACCGCCTTTATGCCATTTTTTCTTTATTCAATGCGGGCAAGAATACCGATTCTAACCACTCAGTGAATGCTGCAAACTCTGGATATATTCGAGCGGTTTGCATTATATACTCGCACGTTCTGGGTACATCGTTTAAATAGCCATGTTTACCATCACGAATACTTAAGCGAGCAAAAATACCGGCGGCTTTTAAATGACGTTGCATACCCATCAGATCAAAATCACGTACAAGTTGATCTTCATTAATATCGGTTATTTGAGCTGATTTCGCCTTAAAATAAGCCAACCAAGCCAAGACCTGCTCACGCGGCCACTGGATATAACAATCTTTTAGCAATGATACGAGGTCGTACGTTAAGGGGCCATATACCGCATCTTGAAAATCGATAATACCAATAAAGTCTTTATCATGAAGAGGTGGATTGGCTTTACACACCATTAAATTACGCGAATGATAATCACGATGTACCATGACCTGAGGCTGAGCTAAAGCAGAGTTCGCCAAGGTTTCAAAGACCTGATTTAACATCAATTTTTCATCGCAACTGAGCATTAACCCTAAATGCTTTTCACACAGCCAATCGCTGAATAACGCCATTTCACAATCTAACAGCTTGCGATCATAGGCAGGAATATTGTCGGTACGCGCTATCTGCTGTAATTCAATTAATGAATCAATGGATGATTTATACAGGCCATCGGCGGCGTCAGCGGTTAATTCTGGGTGTAATAACACATCCCCAAAATCCTCTAACAACATGAAGCCTTGAGCTTCATCAAAAGCCAATACAGAGGGAACTTTAACCCCTGCATTCGACCAAACATTGGCGATATCAACAAATTGGCGACTATTTTCATGCTCAGGCGGTGCATCAACTGCAATCCAGTGCTTGTGCACGCCATTTTCACTATAAATGATGCGAAAATATCGTCTAAAACTGGCATCACCCGATACGGTTACCATTTGAGCAGGTATACTGTGCTGATATAATTGCTCGATCTGATCGGCGGCCCATTGGGCTAAAATGTCCTGACGCTGATCCATACTGGCCTCTTGACTTGAGTAGTCAGAAAAAAATCGTTCTATAATCTGCGCTTTAGCACAGATATTTTCAATATTTACGCACCATAGCATAAGGATCGATCGGATTCTCCGATTTAACATGAACAAAGTATTTTCCCTGTTAATTGCGATTTTTAGTACATTCTCTACCCCGTTTGCCAATGCAAACGAAGGTTCTGAAGATTATGCTTTTCGCCCCCTGTCTTGGTATCCCCTAGATGAGCTGACTTCGGCCGAAGCAGAAGCATTACCTGAATTTTGCTCTGGAAAATACCGCCCTGTCGCCATCACGCCACGCAATAATACAAGTATCCTTATCGAAGCAGACGAATCCATAGCCGACAAGAATGGCGACGCTGTTTTTAAAGGAAACGTCGAATTCCACCAGCAAGATAAAAAAATCATCAGCGATCAGGCTACTTGGTCTCAAACTCAACGCAGTGCTACTTTTACGGGCAACGTGAGTATTATCACACCTGAACTCGTCATGTCTGGCGACAGTGCGGTAATTAACGACAGCGCACAAGCTGAGCAAAAAAACGCACAAGTTAAGCATAGCGAGTACTCTCTGCCTAATGCGCACATGCGAGGCACCGCTGGTACAATCAATAGCCAAGGCGAGTCTTTTATTCAATTAATCGACTCAACCTATACGTTTTGTGAGCCGGGCCACAATGACTGGGATATTAAAGCCAGTGAAATTAATCTCGACCGCGAAAGTGGTATTGGCAGCGCTTGGCATACTCAACTGCGAATAAAAGAAGTACCCATCATGTATCTGCCGTACTATCGCTTTCCTATCGACGATCGACGTATGACCGGTTTTTTAGACCCAACTTTCACTATCAATGGCGAAATTCAAGCCAGCGAAATGTCAGTCCCCTTTTATCTCAACCTGCACCCTCAAGTTGATGCAACGATTACCCCAAAAGAAATTTTAGATCATGGTTTATTATGGCAGGGGCAAGTTCGTCACCTCACGAGTATCTTTGGTTATGGTGAGCTCAATTACAGTGAACTTAAAAACGACCGTAGTTATTTACAAGAAGATGGTGATACACCAAGACAAGATCGCTGGCTAATAAACTACCAACAGCGCGGTGATATTAATGAAAACTGGCATCATCGCTGGGTGTATAACGAGATAAGCGACAACGACTATATTAATGACACCAAATCGAGTTTAGGCATCAATCGTGAAACTCACATGCCAACACGTGGTGAGATTTATTTTGATAAAAGCTCATGGCATTTTAATGTACTAGGAGAGAGCTATCAAACCGTTGATGATACGATCGCGCTGGCTGATCGCCCTTATAAACGCCTACCGCAGCTGAATTTAAATTTCGTTCCTGATTCTTTCTCGGGTTTAACCGGCTCTATGAAAAGCCAAGCAACTCAGTTCAAGCGCGATAACGACAAGCTTACCGGCACCAGTGCCATTAACGGTACCCGCTTAGTACTAGACTCATCTGTAAGCTATACCTTCGAGTGGCCTTTTGCCTACATTACTCCCAAGGCTGACTATAACATTCGACAATATCAGCTACAGGATGTAGAACAGAGTTTGATTGATAGTGGTTATGACGAAAATCCCAGCGTCGCCATTCCAAAATACAGTGTTGATGCAGGGTTGTTCTTTGAACGTGAATTGGAAGCCTTTGATTCTGGCTACATTCAAACCCTTGAACCTAGAATTATGCACCTACAAGTGCCTTATTATGATCAAAGTGACATTCCAAACTTTGATAGCAGCGCCCTAACGTTTAACGCCAGCCAATTATTCCGTGATTATCGATTTAACGGTAATGACCGTATTGGCGATGCCAACCACACAACACTTGGCTTAACCACTCGATTTTTAAAAGATAGCAATGGCACAGAAACCTTTAATGCCAGCATTGGTCGTATTTATTATCATGAAGACCGACGCGTGCAATTATCTAGCAGCACCGTGAGTGAAGTTGATAGTCGCAAAAAATCGTCCGATATTATTGAAAGTACTTGGAACCCATACGATCAATGGCGCTTGTATAGCATGATAGAATACGGAGAAGCACCGAAAGTTGTCGGAGAAGATTCTGAACATGATATTTTGCAAAAACAATTCAGCATTGAATACAACGATAAATTGAATCACATGGCGAACATTAGCTTGCGCGAAAATACCAGCGAAAGCATTCGACAATTAGACCTCGGTGTTTTCTGGGCACTCAACGACTCTTGGGCCTTAATTGGTAGCCGTAAAAAAGATTTATGGAACTATGACAGCAGTGACGTTAAACCCGTCGATCCTATTATTGAGGCATTAGCCGGTTTTGAATACCAAAGCTGCTGCTGGCGTGCCCAAGTACTTTACCAAGAACAAAGCAAGCGACTTACCGATGACGAAGACAGCGCCGACAAGACATACAGCTGGCTGCTGCGCATAGAATTAAAAGGATTCGCCAGCTTCGGCGCAAACCCAGACGACATAATGAATCAATCAATTCGCGGATATTCAACCCGCCGCTATTTTGATTTTGAAAGCGAATAAGTTACAGGAATAAGCAACACTATGAATAAAAAAGCTCTTTTAGGCTTAGTCGCCTTTTGTACGGCCTTTAGCCTTTCGGTCAATTCAAACGCCTCCCCCGTCGATATAGACCGGATTGCGGCTATTGTGGATGAAAGCGCTATTATGCAAAGTGAACTGGATGCCCGCATGGATTCTGTGAAACGCCAAATGGGCGGACAAATGCCACCAGATAGCTTATTGCGCCCACAAGTGCTTGAACGTTTAATTTTGGAAAACATCCAACTCCAAATGGCTGAGCGCGGCGGCGTGCAAGTATCCGATCAACAACTCACCGATACAGTTAAACGTATTGCCAAGCAGAATGGCATGACTATTGAGCAATTTAGCGCCGCATTGAAAAAAGATGGCCTTTCATACCGTGAAGCTATTGAACAAATTCGTACTGAAATGATCATTAGCCGCGTACAAAAGTTTCAAGTTAATAATCGCGTACAAATTTCACAGCAAGACATCGATTATTTTTTAGCGTCCAAAGCAGGCCAAATGGCAACTGAAGCGGAATACCGTTTAAGCCATATTTTAATTTCAATTCCTAGCCAAGCCAGTTCAGAAGAAATTAAAAAAGCACGTACTAAAGCCAATGACATAATCGAAGACATTAACGCTGGTAAAGATTTTCAGCAACAAGCGATCGCAAAATCCAATGGCCGTAACGCCTTAAAAGGCGGCGACCTAGGCTGGCGCAAGCAAGCACAATTGCCTTCATTGTTTGCCGATGCGGTCATTGATTTAGAACCGGGCGAAGTCTCTAAGCCCATTAAAAGCGCCAGTGGTTTTCATATTATTCAAATCGCTGATAAACGTGGCGGCTCAACGATGCTGGTTCTGCAAACTAAAGTCAGACATATTTTAGTCATGCCGAATGAAATTCGCTCCGACAAAGATTCAAAAGCGCGCATTAAACAAGTGTACAAAAAATTAGATAATGGCGGCGACTTTGCTGAGCTAGCAAAAGAATACAGTGATGATCCTGGCAGCGCTGTTAGCGGTGGTGATTTAGGCTGGGTTAACCCTGGTGACATGGTTCCTGCGTTTGATCGCGTGATGAGCGAGATCGAACCGGGCGTACTGAGCCAGCCGTTTAAAAGTAAATTTGGCTGGCATATTTTGCAAGTTGAAGAGCGCAAAGAAACCGACTTAGGCGAACAGGTTCAACGTAACCAAATTCATCAAATGCTGCAGTCTCGACAGTTCGAAGAAGAATTACCGATTTGGCTGCGTAAGATTCGTTCTGAAGCGTATGTTGATATTAAAGAGTCGTAATTGATGACGACGTCCAATAAAGCGCTTGTTAATAAAGCATCCGTGTTAACAATCCCTGTTCTTGCAATTACTGCGGGAGAACCTGCAGGCATAGGCCCAGATTTGTGTGTGCAAATTGCACAGCAAACTTGGAATTATCAGATTCTAGTAATTTGCGATAAACAATTATTACTCGATCGTGCAAAACAGCTTGGGTTGCCTCTAACGGTATCAGACTTTAACGAAAACCAGCCAGCACAGGCTCATACTGTCGGTCATCTTTGGGTTAAGCATGTGCCACTCGCAGAGACCTGCATTGCTGGTACATTAAATACGGCTAATAGCCCCTATGTACTGAAGACGTTAGACATTGCAACACAAGGCTGCCTTGATGGCCACTGGCACGCAATGGTGACCGCGCCGCTGCACAAAGGTGTGATCAACGATTCTGCAGAAGTAAAAACAGGTTCTTTTACGGGTCATACCGAATATTTACGTGATTTCTGCGACTGCGAAGAAGTCGTTATGATGTTGGCGACTGAAGATTTAAGAGTGGCGTTAGTAACGACTCACTTACCTCTTAGAGAAGTCGCCGATGCCATCACCCCTGAATTAATCAGCCGTGTCGCTCGTATCTTAGACCACGACCTACAGAAGTTCTTTGCCATAGCGCGACCTAGAATTCTAGTTGCGGGCTTAAACCCTCACGCAGGTGAAGGCGGTCACTTAGGTATGGAAGAGATTGACGTTATTGAGCCTACGTTAAAGGCGCTCAATACTGAAGGCCTGAATCTTATTGGCCCACTGCCTGCCGACACCCTGTATACACCCAAGCACCTTGAACATGCTGATGCTACCTTAGCCATGTATCATGATCAGGGCTTACCTGTTTTAAAATTTCACGGATTTGGCAGAGCCGCTAATATTACCTTAGGCCTTCCCATTATTCGCACCTCTGTTGACCATGGCACCGCGCTAGACTTAGCCGGCTTAGGGACAGCAGATTCCGGCAGTTTAGAAACCGCTTTAAGAGTTGCCGCACAAATGGCTGCCGCATATCAAACCAAGAGAACATCATGAGTGATTTTAATGCCCCGCGTTCAACGGGCAATACACGTAAAAAAGCAGGCCGTCAAAAGTCTGCTGCACAAAAAGTTTTAACGGCCAATCAGGGTCATAAAGCCCGTAAGCGCTTTGGTCAAAACTTCCTGCACGACGCCAATATTATTAATAAAATTGTACTGGCGATCAATCCAAAAGAAGGCCAAAACCTAGTTGAAATTGGACCAGGTATGGGCGCGATTACAGGCCCAGTATTGGAAGCGACAGGCGCTTTGAACGTTGTAGAAATCGACCGCGATTTGATTCCACGTCTACGCACTCAGTTTTTCAATTACCCTAACTTTAAAGTCTACGAAGGCGATGCCCTGCAATATGACTTTACTCAGCTGATCGATAAAGAAGCCGAAAATCCAGCACCGCTGCGTATTATTGGTAACTTGCCTTACAACATATCAACGCCACTGATCTTTCATCTTTTAAGCTATACCGAACAACACCTAGTACACGATATGCACTTTATGTTGCAAAAAGAAGTCGTTGATCGCCTAGCCGCTGGCCCAGGTACGTCTGATTACGGCCGTCTAGGCATCATGGCGCAATACTGGTGTCGTGTAGAGCCACTCTTTATCGTTGGCCCTGGTGCGTTTAATCCACCGCCTAAAGTCGACTCAGCCATCGTGCGTTTAGTGCCGCATAAGACCCTACCTTTCCCGACTAAAGACGTCACTACCTTTCAAAATGTCGTTCGCCAAGCGTTCAGCATGCGCCGCAAAACCTTGCGAAATACGCTCAAAGTTATGATTACAGCAGAAAACATTGAAAGCTTAGATATTGATTCGGGCTTACGTCCAGAGCGTTTGAGCCTAGAGCAGTACGTGAAAATTGCTGATTTTGTCACCGACAATCCTTTAATCTCTGAAGGCCAATAACGATGACAAACCTAGATGCGACGAGCATTATGCCGGCACACCAAATGCCAAAGGTCATCGTTACAGTAGAGCCTCAATACATTAAGGCTCAATCCACTCCTGCCGAGCAGCGCTACATTTTTGCTTATCATGTGGATATCTATAATTCCGGCCATCATCCGGTTCAGTTAATGACCCGACACTGGTCAATTACCGATGGCAATGGCAAGCTAGAAGAAGTTCAAGGCAACGGAGTGGTCGGAGAAAATCCGATCATTGCACCCGGTGACAGCTACCAATATTCAAGCGGCGCGGCGTTAAGTACAGAAGTCGGTAGTATGAGCGGTCATTATGGCATGCGTTTATGCTTAGAGGCGGAAGAAGAAGCTGAAGCAGAAAACGTCGTTGATGCATTATTATTTGATGCATTGATTCCTGTTTTTACCCTAGCCGTACCGTCGGCACTGAACTAAAATAATTTGATTTACGACTGAGCATTGAGGTTTTTAAAGAGTGGCAACTTACGCAATTGGTGATGTTCAAGGCTGTTATGATTCGTTAATGGCCTTATTAGAAAAAATCGATTACGACGATAATCAAGATACTCTGTGGTTTGCAGGCGACTTAGTTAATCGTGGCCCAAAGTCTTTAAAAACCCTACGTTTCATTAAAGGCTTAGGCGACAAAGCCGTGTCTGTTTTAGGCAATCACGACCTGCATCTGTTAGCCCTTTATTTTAATGAAAATAATCCAAAAAAATCAGACACCTTAGAAGCCACTTTGAATGCCAGCGATAGCGAAGAGCTCATGCACTGGCTAAGACATCAGCCGCTGGTTCATCATGATAAAGGTCTTAATGCCATCATGGTACATGCGGGAATTCCTCCTAAATGGGGGACGAAAAAAGCGCTTAAACGTTCATTAGAAGTTGAAACTTTTATTCAATCGCCTGATTTTCGTGAGTTTTTCAATGTCATGTACGGCAACGCTCCTGATAAATGGGATAAGTCACTGATTGGTATGGACCGCTTACGCATGATCGTCAATTATTTTACCCGCATGAGATTTTGCACCCAAAGCGGACGGCTGGATTTATTAAGTAAAGAAGGGCTCAATCAAAATCCTGAAGGTTTCTCACCTTGGTTTCAACTGGAACGTAAAGCAGCCAAGAAACGTATTTTCTTTGGCCACTGGGCCGCACTAGAAGGCAAAACAAACGTCGACAACGTCTTTGCCCTCGATACAGGTTGCGTCTGGGGTGGAAAGCTCAGCGCTATTCGCGTAGAAGATGAAGCTTGGTTTCGAGTACCCGCTCAAGAAAAAAAAACATAAACAATCTGCCATCATAAAACGAATTGAACAGACACAATTGGGATACATAAATGACCGCAAGCTTTATCCGCATCAGTGCCAATGATGCCAAAACATTAATTGCCCAAGGCAACAGCCAGATTATTGATATTCGTGACGCCATGAGTTTTCAAGCGGGCCACATGAAAAACGCCATACGTATTGATAATGAAGGCGTCCCTCATTTTTTGGCTCAAGCCGATCAACAAGCACCGTTAATCGTCTGCTGTTATCACGGAAATTCCAGTCAAAATGCAGCACACTATTTTAGCGGAGAAGGTTTTAAAGAAGTTTATAGTTTGGATGGGGGCTATGAAGAATGGAAAGTTTTACACCCTGAAGACTGCGAATCGTAATTCACAGTCTCAGATTTATTTCTGAACGTATAATGAACAAATAAAGGCTTACCAAGCAATCACAATGTCATCGCGCTGTATCGATAATTGCTGAGCCGACATGGTAAGATCAGCCACAATAAACTGTGGCTGAACTTGTTTCACAGTCGCTTTCATATCGGTATTGGTTAATTCAATACGGGGCTCGAGATCCAAGTTATAAAATGTTCCACTGCGATAGATGCTGAACTTATCTCCAGGACGAATTCCGGCTCCTGCTAACGCTTCTATATGCAAACGATTGCCTTCTGTTTTAATAATTTTTGCCATGAATGGCTGGCAACGTAACGACATTGATACATCATCAATGGCTCCTGCCAACAAATCTTTCACCGCATGCCCATATTTGCTTTGCCAAAATGCTGGACTGGCAAAACGCACATTCGCCATACGATCTAAATCCCATTTCCCTTGAGTTGCATAGCTATTACTGAAGATTAACGCACCGCTAAAGCCATCATGAACAAAAACATCAATGACAAATTGGCGCTCAGCGGGTTCATCAGTTAACCCCACCAGCGATAGCCAAGTATCACTGCTCTGAGCTTTATCGGCTACCGTCGATAAAGTATCTAAGCCACGAACAATCCCTGAAACAATATATTGCGCGCCTAAGTTTTGAGCCAATGTCATAGAAGTTGTTAAATGGCGCTGCTGATTTTGTGAAGACGGCGCGTGAGCAGGGTTTTCATACAAACCAATATGGCTCGCATCTAAAGCATGCATTTGGCCGCGATCATTAAGGGTATTAATAAAAACACGCGCAAGGTCTTGCTCGATATTTTGTAATTGCCCAAGAGAGGTTTGCTTAGCAGAGACTAAACCAAAACCGGTAACCGCAACCGCTTTACGTAAATTATTGCCTTGGCTTTGACACATTTGAACCGGTTTTACATCCGCCCGAATAGCAACGCTATAAATGCCATTTTGTGCATCTTCCCACAGCACCTCAACATCTTTAACCTTACCCTGACTTTTCAGCTTAATGTCATCTTGCTGCATAACGCCCTTACTCATCAGCTGAGTGCTAACAACGTGAGCCTCTGCACGCAAGCTGGCCTGCCTCATTGCATCTTCCAATGCTTGCTGACGTGCATGGCTTACATTACCCGTAATCGGCGCCTGCCCTTCTACTTCAACAACGTATGCAGAGACATAAGCACTTGCAAATGAAACCCAGATAACGAATAGCAATACTATAAATTTCATCACAAACTCCTAGTCTATTTATCTGTATCTATTTTAATTAAGGCGTATTTAAAATCTGTTAAGCAGCCACTAATCAATGAAGTAATAACCCGTTTCTGGAATGGCCGCTTCTTTTTGAATACGTTTGCGCTGACTATGAGCAAAATTGGTCGCGTCATTGCCTAAAGGCGCGCGGCAATCAACGTTATAGCGCTGGCTATCCATTGTTTGTAAGCAGTTACGGAAACCTTGATCAATCACCATTTCCAATAAAGTTTCAACCGTACCATCAGCCATCACATCACTAGAAATCACTCGTGCGCCATGAATATACGTATCCACATAAGTACGGAAGCGATCATTTTGAACCGCTAAATCTCGCACAGTGGTGCTGCCCTGCAACGCCGTTCCATAAACACGTTCAACCATCGAACGATAAGCATCAAGCTTAGAAGCACGAATAGCCATCAAGCGACTTTGTGATTCTGTTAATGATTTACGTTTAACCATCGCTCCATAACCGACAACTCTCAGCACCATCGGCGCAATAGGATCAACCTCTTGCTCAACAGGTTGAAAAAAAGCTTCCGGCTCAGAAGAAATCGAATCTTCCTCAACAAACATACTTGAGCATGCCGTCAACAGAATACTGCTGAACACAATGGCAAGCTGGCTCACGGTTATTTTTTTCATATCCACTCCAATGACCCTACTTTACTAATACTTAATATGACTGACTTTTATGACTTAGAAGGTTTATCGGCATTAAGCTGAATATATTTAGCTTTTTTATACTTGATTCTTATATTTGATATTCGCCAACTTTTGACCTAAGAGCGTATCTTAAGGCCATGCTTAAAAGTCGATAATGTCGTTATATGAAGATACTTTGAAAAAATAATCACAAAAAATCCAGTTACATAAAATAGCAAAAATCATCACTGTATTAGTCAATTCGTCATGCAAGAGACAAAATCATTCACTATGCTAAAAGGATAAACAGGCTATTAAATGCTTCCAGTATTCGATAACATGCCGCCTTTTTTTAGATATTAGTATCCTCCAAAGGACTTGAGATTATGATCAAACGCTCACTACTCGCAACCAGCATCGCTATGGCCCTGGTACAGCAAGCGGCTGCAACGCCCTTATTACCAATGGATGCCCGAGGTCTTGCTATGGGGAGTACAGGTGTTGCCAGTGCAAAATTAGCGCATGCACCGCAATACAATCCGGCTTTGTTATCCACGGCGAATGCAGAAGATGATTTTGCGATTGTCTTTCCTCAGATAGGTGTTTCCGTTGCTGATGAAGACAAGTTAATAGAATCTTTTGATGACCTCGTCAACGAGGATTATGAAGGAACACAAGAGCCAATTGTTGATCACTTCGATACAATTTTAACAAATCTTGATGATACACTAAGCAACGGTCCTAACTCTGTTGAGCAACAAATTCAAAGCCTTAAAGATGAACTAGAAAACCCAACGACTACCGCAGCCCTACGGAGCGCATCTCTTAGTCTTGATACGTCTATCGGCAATGTTCAAATTCAGACCAACGACTTAACACAAACAACCTTTGACCTGACGTCAGAATTGGACAGTATGTCTGGTAGTCCTTTAAGTGGCTCTTTAGGTGTTAATGGTGCCATAGCGATTCCAAGCAAAACTTTTGCAGCAGCAGTATCCGTTTCTGGTTCGGCTTATTTTTCTGGTCGCATGTTCTTCACCAGAGATGATCAAAATCTCTTAAATGATTATGCAGGCGCTATTAATGATTATGCAGGAGAAGTTAAAGACTATACCTCCGCGACAGCCTTGCTCGCCGATACAATCGATGCTGCTGATACAGAATGCTCTAGCAACCCTGGATCACCTCAATGTGTTGCCT
Organism: Oleispira antarctica RB-8; assembly: GCA_000967895.1. GTDB lineage: Bacteria > Pseudomonadota > Gammaproteobacteria > Pseudomonadales > Oceanobacteraceae > Oleispira > Oleispira antarctica. The sequence continues at coordinate 963,192 of FO203512.1, read as the reverse complement.
TAGGCGCACAAGCTGATGCACAACTAACAATTGCGAATGCAGAGCTAGCAGACCTCAATGGTTTTAATCGCAACAGTGGCAGCACCGTTATAATTAGTACCGATGGCAATGGCAATATTGTTATTGCCGAAGACCCAGACCTGACATCTAATGTTCAGATTATCGCAGTTGGAATTACTGAGATTGGAATTACTTTATCACGAGAATTCTCAATTGCAGGTGAAGATATTGCTATAGGTATAACTCCAAAGTTTCAAACAATTAAAACATTCAACTACGTGGCTAGCGTAGAAGAGGAAGATATCAAGGAAGAAGATATCAAAGAAACCGAGCAAGATTTTTCTGATTTCAACCTCGACATTGGTATCGCTTATCAATTTGGTTCAAGTAAGCAATGGCAAGCAGGTCTTGTAGCTAAAAACTTATTCAGCAAAGAATATGAAACTGAAAGTAATGAATACGGACCGACTGGCAATAAAGAAATATCTAAAGAAACAATCAGTTTAGATACTCAGTTTCGCGGTGGTATCTCTCACTCAACAGATTGGACAGTCGTAGCATTCGATCTTGATTTAATGGAAAATGATCCAGTAGCCTTTGAAGCACCGACTCAATACGCTTCTATTGGTGCTGAACTGGATTTATTTGATACTTTACAATTTCGTGCTGGGTACCGTACTAACTTAAGTGTTTCTGATTCTGCGATTGCTTCCATTGGACTAGGCTTCTCTCCTTTTGGTGTTCATATTGATCTTGCGGCAATGGCGAACCCGAGCGATCCAGAAAAAGAAGCAGGGGCAGCCTTAGAGTTAGGGTTTTATTTCTAAGCGGCTTCCTTATTGAATCACCTCTGTTTAAACTAAGCCTTAATCTTCGGATTAGGGCTTTTTTTTGTCTTCACTTTTTTTATTAATACGAGATAATTATGCAAACCTACTTAGTGGGGGGCGCCGTTCGCGACAGCCTGCTCAATATAGCGATTAAAGATAAAGACTGGGTTGTTGTTGGCAGTACACCCGCTGAGTTAATCAATCTAGGTTACAGCCAAGTAGGCGCTGATTTCCCTGTTTTTTTACACCCGAAGACCAAAGAAGAATATGCGCTTGCACGTACCGAAAGAAAATCAGGCAGTGGCTACCAAGGCTTTAACTGCGATTTCAATCCTGACATCACCCTAGAAGAAGACTTATTACGCCGTGATCTCACGGTCAATGCCATGGCCCAAAACGACGATGGCAGTATTGTTGATCCCTATAATGGCCAGCGAGATATTAAAGAAAAAAAGCTGCGCCATGTCTCCGATGCATTTTCTGAAGATCCACTCAGAGTATTACGCGTCGCCCGCTTTGCTGCTCGCTTTGCCCACCTAGGCTTTACTATTGCCGACGAAACCATCGAGCTAATGCGCGACATCGCCAACAGTGGCGAGCTGGCGCTACTGACTCCAGAGAGAGTTTGGCAAGAAACAGAACGTGCCTTGGGAGAATCCCAACCTTGGGTCTATTTTCAAGCGTTACGCGACTGCAACGCCCTCGCGATTATTTTTCCAGAACTTGATAATTTATTTGGTATTCCTCAGCCAGAAAAACACCACCCAGAAATCGATTGCGGCATTCACACTCTAATGGTTTTAGAGCAAGCCAGTAAACTCTCATCCGACATCAATGTACGTTGGGCAAGTTTACTGCATGATTTAGGAAAAGGGTTAACACGAGAAGAGATACTGCCCAGCCATCATGGGCATGAACAGTCAGGCGAAAAGCTTGTTATTAAATTAAACAATCGCTTAAAAACACCGAATGAATTTAAGGATCTTTCTCGGTTGGTTTGTATTTACCACACCCATGTTCACAGAGCGTTTGAATTAAAACCACAAACACTGTTGAAGTTTTTTAACAACATTGATTTATGGCGAAAACCTGAACGCCTGCCGCAAATCCTTCTTGCCTGCAAAGCCGATAGCCGAGGTCGTACAGGGTTCGAAGATGTAGAATATACACAGGTTGAATACATCACAGAGATTGCTAAGGCTTGCATAGCCGTTACAGCAACGCAGTTTGTGGCACAAGGGATTCAAGGTAAAGCCATTGGCGAAGCGATTGCTATTAAGCGCTTAGATGTGATTAAACAGTTTGCAAAAAATAAAGAATAAATTAACCACCAGAAGCTTTATTTTTAGACCAGCTCCAGCTGACTTTCGATTTTAGTACACATCGCCTGCCAAAGCTCAGCAAAGCTTTTGCCATTCACCGGGTGTAAGTCATCCGGTGCGATATCCTGCAGTGGTCGTAAAACAAAATCGAATTTATCAATATCTGAGCGAGGCATGTTATACCCGCCAATTTTGCCGACATAATCCCCGAATAACAGCAAGTCTATATCCAAACTGCGGGGCGCAAATTTAACGGCATATTCTGGTCGACCGTGGTCAAACTCTATTTTTCGCAGCGCGTATAATACATCATTAATAGATAACTTAGTTTCTGCACACACAACTAAATTATGAAAGTCGTCGCCTTCAAAACCAAAAGATGGCGCGAGATAAATAGGAGAAATATCGAGGTTAGAAAACAACGTTTCTAAACTTTTCAATCCTGCACTGATATTTTTTTCAGGTTCTATATTTGAACCGATGCCTAAATAAATTTTAACCACGTTCAATTTCCAAACCGACCGCAATCGCATCAGGAGCAACCGCTGGTTTCTCAACTCGAATTTTAATTTTAGAAATTGAGAATTCTGTGCGTAAAGTTTCGGCTAACTGCACCAATAGGCGTTCTAATAAATCGTATTGATTGCCTTGTACAAATTCAATCACGCGATCACTCACCGCCGCATAGTTGAGTGCATACGCGAGGTCATCTGTTTCGGCGGCCTTGGTAATATCCCAATCCATGGTTAAATCAAAAATCAAAGGCTGCTGCACTTGTTTTTCCCAAGCAAAAACACCAATAACCGTTTCAATTTTTAAACCACGAATAAATACCTTATCCATATCACACCGAACCTTTTTTGAAGTCTTGATCTTGGTTTGACGTTAGCTCTATAGCGTTAATGGCACTTAACTCAGTCATTGGCCAGCGTGGCACAACCGATAAACTTAAATCAGTGCTTTGCCCTGCGAGTAAACGCTGACAACCTGCGTAGGCAATCATGGCGCCATTATCAGTACAGAATTCGGCGCGTGGATAAAAAACCTGTCCACCGAGCTTTCGGGTCATCTCTGTCAACTGCTGGCGCAGTAATTTATTCGCGCCAACGCCCCCTGCAATGACCAGGTTTTTTAAACCGGTTTGTTTTAAAGCACGCTTGCACTTAATCGCCAATGTATCGACCACGGCCGCTTGAAAACAAGCACTAATGTCGGCCTTGGTTTGCTCCGCCAGAACACCGTCAACCGCCTGTTTAATAATCGCCGTACGAGCGGCAGTTTTTAAACCACTGAACGAAAAGTCTAAACCCGGGCGATTGGTCATAGGACGAGGAAACTCGAAACGCTTAGCATCACCCTGTTCAGCCAACTTACTCAGCTCAGGGCCACCAGGATACGGCAACCCCATCATTTTAGCCGCCTTATCAAACGCTTCACCTGCAGCATCGTCTAAAGACTCGCCTAATAAAGTATATTCACCAATGCCTGCCACATGTACCAGCTGGGTATGACCGCCCGATACTAATAGCGCTACAAAAGGAAAGTCTGGTCGATTCTCTTCCAGCATTGGAGCTAATAAATGGCCTTCCATATGGTGAACACCCACCGCTGGAATACTTAAACCCCAGGCCAAAGAGCGTCCCAAGCTAGCGCCAACCAACAAGGCGCCCACAAGACCTGGGCCTTGAGTATAAGCAATACCTTCAAGATCTTGCACTGTATGACCTGCTTCCGCTAAAGCTTCATGAATTAGCGGTAAGGCTTTACGTACATGGTCACGAGAAGCCAGTTCAGGCACGACGCCACCGTATTCAGCATGCACAGCAATTTGGGAGTATAAACGGTGCGCCAACAAGCCACGCTCGCTGTCGTAAACAGCAACGCCCGTCTCATCACAAGAAGTTTCTAAGCCAAGAATCAGCATAAAGCCTCTAAGCTCCTCTAATAAGTGAGTCATAATAATGTTAATGCCGCGCATGATACGCGCATGCCAAGGATTTGAGGATACCCTACGGAACATTTGACACGACTTAGGCACTATTTCAGCCATATTTCAGCCATAATGAGGACTAAATTACTGAATTATCAGACTATTGCGCGCTCTGGCAGTACCAGAATCGCTAAATTACAATTATTACTCACTAACCTCGTCTATACTCTTTGCAATTCTTACGTATACCGATTAGAATGCCCGCCCTTATATAAGGTGTGCAACACGTATACCTTGTAGAAAGACAAAATTTTGGGCTTCTTGTGGTTGCCCCTTAAAGATTAACACTGAATTATTTATTAGGTGATTTTGGATGCCAGCTGTAAAACTTAAAGAAAACGAGCCATTTGATGTAGCTCTACGTCGTTTCAAACGTTCTTGCGAAAAAGCAGGCGTTTTGTCAGAAGTACGTCGTCGCGAACATTACGAAAAGCCAACTTCAGTACGTAAGCGTAAAGCTGCTGCTGCTGTTAAGCGTCACGCGAAGAAAGTTCAGCGTGAAAACAAAAAAATGGTTCGTTTGTACTAATCAAACACCGTTTATAGTTATAAAGTTGATCAAAAGAAATATTTTATGAGTGCTATCGTTGCAAGTATAAAAAGTTCTATTAAAGACGCTATGCGTGCGAAGGATAAACCTCGTTTATCCACGCTACGTTTAGCATCTGCAGAATTTAAGCGTGTTGAAGTAGATGAGCGTATCGACATTGATGATGATCGTGCTTTAGTCATTTTAGATAAAATGGTTAAGCAACGTCAGAATTCAATTGAACAATACGAACAAGCTGATCGTCACGACCTTGCCGATACAGAAAAGTTTGAAATTTCTGTCATCTCTGAGTTTCTACCAGAAGCACTGAGTGAAGATGAACTGGCCAAAATAGTGGCTGACGCTGTTACCCAAACCGGTGCTGCAAGCATGCAGGATATGGGTAAATTAATGGGCGTCCTCAAACCACAAGTACAAGGCCGCGCCGACATGGCGCAAGTCAGCCGACTGGTTAAAGCGGCACTGGGTTAACACCCACGCTACCAGCTAAATGGCCGGCTAATCGACACACAATCTTTTGATTGACCAATAAGGCAGCTTCGGCTGCCTTATTTGTTTCTGTTAGAGTAAAATGAGCCACATGGCCGGACGTATACCGCAAAATTTCATTGATGATTTAATCAGCCGCCTCGACATAATCGATGTGGTGAGCGCTCGTATTCGTCTAAAAAAAGCCGGCAAAAATTACTCAGCCTGCTGCCCCTTCCATAATGAAAAAACGCCTTCCTTTACCGTCAGTCCCGATAAACAGTTTTATTACTGCTTTGGCTGTGGCGCTACCGGCAGCGCAGTTAAGTTTGTTATGGAATTTGATGGCTTAGAATTTCCCGACGCAGTCGAAAAACTCGCAGGGGATCTCAACATAGAAGTCCCTCGCGAAGGTAACACTCAACAAAATCGTGAACCGCAATATCGAGAGCTGCATGCCTTAACTCAAAAAGCGGCTGACTTTTTTGAACTGCAACTACGCACCAGTAAAGACAAAGATAAAGCGATCAGTTATTTGAAAGATCGCGGACTATCAGGCAAGGCTGCCAAGTTTTTCTCAATTGGTTACGCACCACCAAGCTGGGACAATCTGCAAAATGCCTTAGCCCCTGGCGAAAAAAACGACAGCACCAACAATAAAACCATCAAGCAATTAATCAGCTGCGGAATGACCATCGAAAAAGAAGATGGCCGCACCTATGATCGCTTTCGTGATCGCGTAATGTTTCCGATCCGTAATGTAAAAGGCCAAGTTATCGCCTTTGGTGGTCGCGTATTGGGCGATGAAAAACCCAAATACCTTAACTCTCCAGAAACCCCTATTTTCCATAAAGGCCAAGAGCTTTACGGCCTTTATGAAGCGCGTAAAATCCGCCAGAAACTAACACGCATGATCATAGTTGAAGGCTACATGGATGTGGTTGCTCTTGCCGAGTATGGCATTCATTACGCCGTCGCTACGCTTGGCACCTCGACCAGTGAACATCACATACGCCGTTTATTTAAAGTCGTACCTGAAATCATTTTCTGCTTCGATGGTGATAATGCCGGGCGTAAAGCAGCACTGCGCGCTATGGAAACGGTTATTCCAGCCCTGCAAGATGGCCTACAAGCCCGCTTTTTATTTTTACCCGACGGCGAAGACCCAGATACCATCGTGCGCAAAGAAGGCAAAGAAGCCTTTGAAAAACGCTTAGATAACTCAAAGCATCTGCCTGAGTTTTTATTCGACAATGTCAAAGAACAAGTCGATTTTGATACCCTTGACGGAAAAGCTCGCTTTGGCCAACTCGCCGCACCATTAATTTCGCGCCTACCAACAGGCATGTTGAAAGAATTAATGCAGCAACAGCTTTCCCAAGAAACAGGTATCAAGCAAGAAATTTTAGCGAAGCTATTACCAACGGAAAGCGAACAGCCTAATCAGCACAGTGCATCGCCACAACGTGTGTCGCTACAGCCCTCAAAAGACTCGATAGAAAAACAAAATCAGCAATCTTCAGCCCACACAAATCCACACAACTCTGATACTAGCCCTCACTACGATGGTCCCGACTTCGACAATCATGAAGAATACGAATTTGACGTTGGCGACTTCATTGATACTGACGGCATCACTCAGCCCTCATTACGCGCAGCCGTAACGGTTAATCACAAAGAAAATAAACAGCTCGCCAGCATGACCGAGAAAGCTCTGACGTTACTCATCAAGTTTCCTGAAAGCGCGCAACATGTAGAGCCACTGGCAGATTTCGAACCTGAAGATGAAAATGAGCGCTTATTATGCGAAACGCTGAAAAAATTAAAGCGTAGCCCACAAAACAGCAGCATTGGCTTATTAATTTTATGGACTGGTAGCCCGTACACAGACTACATAAAATCCATCGCCAACAAAAAACTCGACTACTCTATTGATGTTGATGCCAGTCATTATATTCAAGGCACACTGCAAAACCTGCATCACAGAGCCTTGCGCCGTGAATGGCAAGCATTGCAAAATAAAGTAGCAACAGAATCAATCAGCAAGCTCACCAGCGAAGAAAAAGCACGCTACCTAGCATTACCAAAACAACTGAAAAAGCATAAAAAATAACCAACCCTTGAATTAATTTGATTCATCCCCAAATTAACTACAGAAATTCAATATCAATTCGTACTCAAGCCGGCTCTTTGCCTAGCGCAATGAGTGGTTAGCGTTTATACTTTCGGGTTTATTGCCTAGCCACCGAGCAGACGACTGCGACGACTACAACAGGGCCTATATGTCAGCGAATAAACAACAATCGCGTTTGAAAGACCTCATCGCCAAGGGTAAAGAACAGGGTTACCTGACTCATGCCCAGGTAAACGACCACTTACCCGATGACATCGCGAATCCAGATCAAGTAGAAGACATCATCCGTATGATCAACGATATCGGTATTCCGGTATCTGAAGTCGCACCTGATGCCGACGCTATGTTCGTGGCCGGTAACGATACAGATAATGACGCAGCTGAAGAAGCGGCTGCTGCCTTAGCCGCTGTTGATAGTGACGTTGGTCGCACGACTGACCCAGTACGTATGTATATGCGTGAAATGGGTACCGTTGAACTACTAACCCGCGAAGGCGAAATTGTAATCGCTAAGCGCATCGAAGAAGGCATCCGAGAAGTGATGTCGGCCCTTGCGTATTATCCGGGTACTGTTGAAACCGTATTAACAGCCTTTGAATCTGCAGAAGATGATGTTAATCGTATTGGCGATGTTTTCAACGGCTTCATCGACCCTTCTGACGAAATTCCAACGCCTCCTCCTCAGACTCAGCCTAAAGCTGCAAAGCCTGAAAAAGCAGAAGGCGACGATTCTACTGATGACTCAGATGATGACGATGAAGAGCCCACAGGAATGGACGTTGAAATGGTTCAAGGCCGTTTCAAAGAAGTTCGCGTCGCTTACGACGCACTAGAAGTTATTCTAGCTAAGCATGGTCGCGCAAGTAAAGAAGCTGAAGTTGCTTTTGATGAACTGACTGAAGTTTTCGCACCGATCAAGCTAACACCTCGTTATTTTGAAGCACTGGTTAATAATACTCGTGAATCACAAGAAGCGATTCGTACCCAAGAACGCGCCATTATGGTTTTACTTACTCGTAAGTGCCGCATGGACCGTAAAGAGTTTATTAAGTCTTATCAGGGTAACGAAACAAACCCTGACTGGGTTGACGATTTAATCGCTGCCGATAAGCCTTACTCAGAAAAAGTAGCTGTTTTCAAATTCGACATCCAGCGTGCTCAGAAAAAGATCAAAACGATTGAAACGAATGTGACGCTATCCATTCCCGAAATCAAAGAAGTTAACCGTAAAGTATCTATCGGTGAAGCTCGCGCACGTCGTGCTAAGAAAGAAATGGTTGAAGCTAACCTACGTCTAGTTATCTCGATTGCGAAAAAGTATACAAACCGTGGCTTGCAGTTCTTGGACTTGATTCAAGAAGGCAACATTGGCTTGATGAAAGCGGTTGATAAATTTGAATACCGTCGTGGTTATAAGTTCTCGACGTACGCTACTTGGTGGATTCGTCAGGCGATTACTCGTTCGATTGCCGACCAAGCACGCACCATCCGTATTCCTGTGCACATGATTGAAACGATCAATAAATTGAACCGTATCTCTCGTCAAATGCTACAAGAAATGGGCCGTGAAGCAACGCCAGAAGAATTGGCTGAGCGTATGGAAATGCCAGAAGATAAAGTTCGCAAGGTACTTAAAATTGCCAAAGAGCCTATCTCAATGGAAACCCCAATCGGTGATGACGAAGATTCGCACCTAGGTGACTTCATTGAAGATACCATGTCTGAATCGCCAATCGATACCGCCACGACTGGCGGCCTAATCGATGCAACTCGTGATGTACTGTCTGGCCTAACCGCTCGTGAATCTAAGGTTCTACGTATGCGTTTTGGTATCGACATGAACACTGACCATACTTTGGAAGAAGTGGGTAAGCAGTTCGACGTGACGCGTGAACGTATTCGTCAGATCGAAGCGAAGGCATTGCGCAAGCTACGCCACCCTACTCGCTCTGATCACTTGCGTAGCTTCTTAGACGAATAGCTTTTTACATAAAACGAATAAGCCTCGCTTAGATCGTTTAAAAAGCAACCAACAAAAAGCCGGCAATTGCCGGCTTTCTGTTTTTTAAATCATTCGTTTTTCTTTTTTAAATCAAAGGGGTGGCGCTCTTTGTAAAGCATGGTTATAATCGCTAACGTTATCAAGTGATAGCAAGGGCCCGTAGCTCAGCTGGTTAGAGCATCCGACTCATAATCGGCAGGTCCCCCGTTCAAGTCGGGGCGGGCCCACCATTTTAAAGCGCTGTAACCCTTATAAACAAATGGTTACAGCCATCTAACCCCAGTGTTTTATCAAATCACTTATAGTGTCAAATCGGTGTCAAAATCGCCGATAATGTCAAAACAGTGTCAAACTGGTTCTTGCTGTTCTAATAAATCATTAATCAACCTGTTTAGATGCTCTATTTTTTCAGGTTCTAACTCTTCAATAACCATTTCTGCAACAACAAACACCTCAACATTTCTACTTCTGAAGAACACTTTGCGGCGCACGTACTGCTCCATTTTTTTAGGCTCTAGCGGAACCCATCCACTACGATTTGATAAAATATGATCCTCTTCGTATTTAGGCGGTAAAGCCAATTCTCCATCACCGTCTAAAACTCTCATTTTCTCACCGTGATACGAACCACCAATAAATATACAATACGATTCATCCAACTGCATTTCACGCCCTACCCATTAAAATTTCAAATAGATTAACTCACATATTACAAACCGTGCAAACCTTGAATATTGACGGGAACCCGCATGGATTATGAGAATTCCCACTTTTCCAAAAATCACTCTTTGCACGGTCACGTCATTTGTTTGCATTTTGTGCAATGCCGTTTTGTTTTGCGTCCCCAGTATTCACGGGCTCTGGCGTATTGGTTTGCACGTTTGAACTATTGCACAAAAATGATGCAATTAAGGCGCGGACAGGGGGAGGAGGAGTTTTTATTCTGCCACACCTTCTTTTTTTTGCGGCTTGCTGGTCGCGTATGAACGCCACAGGCTTAAACATACGCTAGACAATGCGTATCTAGGGCTTTAGATGTTCGTGGAATGCTTAGAAGCACAGAAAGCCCACGCTATTTTGATAGCTGGGCTTGGTGTGGGTTGTGCAATGGATTATGGAAGTTTTAGCGGTACACGTTAGACCAGGTGATTACCTTACTTGGTCATTGCATCTAGCTTGGTTTTAAGTGGGGTTATTGCTGCTACTGCGGCGGTGAAATTGGCAGCATTTAACGGAACACCTGACGGGCTACCAGGGGCGGCGCATGTAACAGTAGTTATCGCCAACGCGGTGAATCCATCAGTGGTAGCTTGCATAAAATCAGATAATAGCTTTAAAACATTATCTGATTCAGTACCCAGTTTAATCTTAGCCGCGATCAATTCCATATCTTTAGCGGCTTTATGAATTATGTTTTCACTTGAAGCCGATTCAATATTCTTAGTCGCTACCTGTTTAATATTTTCATCACTGCTTTGTTTTAAATCTTTTGCCGCATGATCAACGATTTCTTTACTCGCACTGCGGGTAATGTGTTCGCCTGCGCTTTGGTTGATGCTGCCCAGTGCAAGAATATTGGCGACCGTAGTACTTAGTAAGTGTATGGCCGTGGCTTCAATTTGTTTTTTTCCATCAATGTCTTCAATACTGTGTTGAAGCACTCGCTTAAGTTCTTCACCCAATAAGTCTATTTTGCTGTGGGTTTCTGTTTTGTGCGTGTGGCTTTTGTCGGTTATGTCGTTTGTTGTTTGACGCGTCCAATTACCGGCATTGTCTACGGTTTGTTTTACGCTTTCGTCTTGCTGCCATGCCATTGTGTGCTCGTCTATCCATGGCAATGCTTGGCGATCACCAAGTATGCTACGAACAAAAGGCCGTTCTGGCGATCCATTCAGGAATGCAACTTCAACCAATGTGCCTTGCTGCGGTATTGCAAAGAATCCACGTTCATTACCGCCGCCCATTATTGCTATGGGTACCGCGTCTAAAAATATCTCTGTGCTTTTGTATTCGTTATTCAGTAGAACAAGGTTTACCGCCAAACGTGGGCGGTAATTGTCATTAATGCCGCCTTTGGCTGGGGCATCTGGAACCGCGATAACTTCCGCCATTAATGGTAAATGATAGCCTGCTGCTAATTCTGGGAATTCACGGGTGATTTGTTTTCTGAATGTTTGGTTCATTGGATAGCCTGCAAATGTTTTGCCCACGGATCAAGCTGCCAGTTAAGCCGCATTTTGTCGCCCATTATTTCTATGCTGTTTACGTACAATATTTTTTCAGCTATTTCAATTTGTACGCCCGCGCGGATTCTTGGCACTAGCGGAAGTGTGCCACCTTGCACACTGGTCGTTTCGAAAAACTCGGGGGCTAACTTTATTCGCTTTTGCCCTGGCACGGATTTAATTGATTCACCGATGAATATTTGCCCATCTGTCTGCTGCTGCCAGATTCCTTTCTCTACTTGCCATAAGTTCAAGATGCTATCCATTGCACCATAGCCACCGCCTATGTGCTGAAAACGTGCGATTGTTTTTTTTGTCCATTCGCTTTTTGGCAAGATGAATTGCAAACCTGTTTGTTTGCTGATTTCTTCTAGCACGTCGCTGGGTTTTACATGACGAAGGTTTAACGCAATGCGGCGGTTTAGCATGGCTGAGAATTCACGGCCTACGATTTTATAGATTCCGTTTTGTTGTTCTGTCACGGTATCGATAAAGCCAAAGAATAAACGGCGCAATGGTTGACCAGACATTTGGCCGCTGATTTCTAATAGTTGTCCGATGGTGGGCTTTTCTTCTGAATAGACGGTTAACACACATCGCCCTGGTGTTTGCATATCTTGCTTGATGGCATCATTTATCAGCTTGGCTTCTAGCTGATTAATTTTAAGTTGTTTTGTTATTTTCATTGTTTGCGCCTTCTGGCTCTAGATATTCATCTAGCTTTTTTAGGGCTTCCCAAATAAAGCCGCGTGATTCAACCATGGCCTGCTCGGTTACTTGTTCTTGCTCAGCAACTACAGCTTCACCCGTGATGGAATCGGCAACGGGTTCTTCTTTGGGTTTGGTTTTGTTTTCTTTTGCTTCGGCTACGCTGTTTTTTTGCAACAATGAAAAATCAACGTTCCATGCTTCAAACTTTGCCATTTTCTTTACGTTGAAGTCATTGTTGAATTGAACCTGGCGAACGTCGCCGATCTCTGCGGTCTTGTCGTTGATTGTGTAGATTTGACGAATTCCGCTTTCGTCTGTTTTTTCAGCCAGCTTTACCAGTTCTTTTAAATGATCCTCATCTTCAAATTTCACTACACCAGAAACATAAATGCTTTTTGGTTTTGTGCCTTTGTTGATTGTGTCGCTTCCGCTGGTGTTCGCTGAAATACTTTCGTTTTTCAGTGATAGCTTTAACGATACGTTTAGTTCATTCAATTCAATCTTGAACGTGTTGCCGTCGTATTCAAGAATCATAAAGCCATTGCCTCAATTAGTGGGGCCAAATCTGCAGCGCTGCCACCCAATGCAAGTAAGCAGCAAAGCGGCGCGTTTTCGTTTGGCATTGTTAGTTTTTTAACTTTGTTTGAAATATCACCGCCGCTTAGATGAATTGCGTTTTCAATTCCCGTGGGTTTAATAATTGCAGCCACGTTGGCGGCGATTTCATCTAATCGCGCTGTGCATTTATCTTTAAACGCGGTAAGCATTGCGGCGGGTTCTTGATCACTGTCCGCCGCTTCTTTTACTGCAGCATCTTGTTTTTCAAACAACAACGAAGAAAATACACTGAGTTTTTCTAGTGCCTGTTTTTTTCGATCATCGGTTTTTATGCCAGCAATAAACATCTTTTTAGTTTCATGCTCTGCTAGTGCTTCGGCATGTCGTTGAAATTTTTCAAGATCGTTATTTGGAAACACGACCAAGATGGTTTTCAAATTATCGTTTAATGCTTGGGCATCCTTGCCCGTTGCAATAATTAGCACGCAGCTTTTCCAATCAATCGAACTTAGCTGATCGACAAGGCTGCCTTGTGCTTCGGTTGGGCTTAACCAAAAGTTTTGGTTTTGCTTACTTCCGTTGAAGGTTCCTTGCTGCCATGGGGAAACGGCAATGGTTTCAACTTTGTTGTGTAGTGCACATAAATCAAACAAGCTCCGCTCCAATTATATTATAAACAACTGGGAAACCGTGGGCGGCATTATGCGTTGCCAAATCATACCCAACTAGCGCCAAACTATTATTATTTGAACTGGCAGAATCAACAGAAACTGAGTAAGCGCCACCACTTACACATGTTGCATTCGCACGGCGCTCAGGGTTAATAAGCGCAAACGGTAGGGAAACTAAAGTAACGCCCTCCGTAAGCACAATGCGGCCGCATATATCTGCAGTCCCATCATTATTTAATCTAACATACCGATATACTTCACTCTCTGTTCTATCGTTTTTTATTCGCATAACTTGTTGTGAATAGTGCGACTTATACAAAGCAGCAGCACCCAAACTGGATGGGTGATTAATACCGTTCCCACCGATCGCCCAATCTTGATAAGCGCCAGATTCAACAACTCCCCAGAATTCATAATCAGTAAGTTGGGGCATTATAGGCGTGGGGACTCCAATGTTTAGATCATATGATACAACTGGCCCAGTAACCGTTTGATCATATTTAATTTCGGGCTTGAACAAACCGCCGAACCTGCGACACGGGTACGTAAGCACATCGCCACTTCGGCCACCATTCGATATATCTTTAAAGAAAAACTCATTTCCTGAGACACCGCATTCAAACTTAAACTCACCTACAGGAACTGGTATATAAGTAAATACAGTCTTGTAAATAGAGTTAACTCCCGATCCATCTTTAAATTTAAGAACTATACCTGTACTGTTACTAATTAATAAAACTTGATTTGTACTAACTCTTGATAACGATACAGCCATAGACACGGCGCCTGTAAACGCACCTGCTTCAACTGTAATTTCTGCTGAAAACTCGTGACAAAGCTCGCTGTCATCTACAGTCAAAAATCCATTTGTTAATGTAGCTGTTTTGGACGCGTGAACAGTAGTTGCTAGAATGTCTCTACCATCCACTACCATATTGAACGTTCTGTTTAAATCTATAAATGGATAGCCGTTTTCATTTGCGAAACTCCGATAAAAACCTGCCGCATAATCTCGACCTTCTTTTGCACTGTGTGTTGAATGAGAACTGCCAACTATGTCGTTTAAACCAGATGTAACCGTTCCGATATTTGTAATAAAAACAATATTGGCACTAGTATTATTTTCTATTTTGTCTACAACACTAGTAACATGAGCAGGTTCTAAGTTACTAGCGTCATTAGTTCCACTTGCAATAATTACTATATGCGGATTCACATCATAAACGTAGTCAAGCCAAGGACGATCGGGGTCAGTGTACCAAGGGTAGCCAGCTGCAATTGTTGGTATAGATGGAGTACTGTTAATATGAATAAGTCGTCGCCCACCAATTGAACGATTAATAAACTCAAACTCGCAATCAGGATTACACTCTTTTATGAACTGCTGAAAATGTACTGATTTTGTACCCGCAGTACTTAGATCATTTGCGTTTGACGTTGATAAACTATCTCCAATAAAGACAACGCGAATAACTCCGTTATCAGGATTCATCTTTAATGATAAGTCTAAGTTTTTGTCTTTTTTTGGATTAGGGCTAGGAGCAGACACTGGTATAACTTGACGACGATATAGCGGGCTATTTTCAGTTACTACATCACTAAATTTTCCATTCCCAACAAAAATAACATTTCCACGATTGTTGTTCAGATAAGAAGGATTTGTTTCATTAATAACAACATCTTTATCTACTGTAACTATACGTATTTTATTTTCATACGCATAATCAGCAGCGGCCAAAACACGCTCTGTATTATCTATAACACCATCATTGACACCAAACTGTCGAACATCTAGTGAGTTCGTATTTAATTTTAATTGCTTACGACCCGCATCAAAAATACTATGACTATCATGAATGCCTAAATCATCACCAAATATATAAGCAGCACAACCACCGTCTGGAAAAGAAATCCCAAGTTCATCACACTCTTCTTTCGTATAGAAAGAATTTGTAAATCCACCTTTATATCTATCAGGATTAGCAGTAACAAAAGAAACAGCTTCTGACACTCCATTAAATACATTACTAGAAATTAATGAGAGATCAGAACAAACAATACCCCGCCCATCAATAATATCTATCGATGAATTAATTACACCCAAACGAATTAAAGAATGCTCAACCGCGCCATCAATATAATCAACAATCACAGTTCCATCATTGAATACCACATCAAACTTACTCAACAACCCCACCATTGACGCTTCTTGATAAGCATCAATCCAAACTGTTTGCGGTAATCCGCCTGGCACCATTTCAACATCGGCAGGCAGGTCGTAATTAATACCGCCAAGAATGGATTTACCTGCTGATAAGTAATATTTATCACCCGCATACTTAACTTTGAACGCATCATTTAAAAACGTCGACTGGCCATATATGTTTTTAGCCATATCGCGTTGGTTTTTATCCATCGACATAAGGCGGGCTGTATAATCTATCTGCCATGATTCTGCAGAAATATTAATGCCAGTAATGTCTGCGGCCGCCGTGAACTCAATAGCAAAGTTTTTAGTAATTACATTACCAATATCTGTACCAACGGTTTTGATTTTTGTTTGTTGTGGAACATAAGCCACGGCAACAATCACGTCATGAGCACTACTGTATAAACCCATATAGTTAAAATCAAATGTCCCATCTGTACTAGGAAACACGGTGGAATACACAACAACATTAGAGTTAAGCAGACCATCTTTAGTAATTGGTTTAATAATCTTTATGTCTTCTGCCGCTGGCATTACTTGATCACGGCTTGGAATTACATCTGAATCCAGCCCCATAACATTTGCCAGAATCATTTTATCAATAATTAGTGGCTGGCCCGCTTGCTGCTGCTGTGTGATTAAAACTTCACCCGCACGTGTAATAACTGGCATATTAACTTCCTACTTATATAATTTCTAATTTTGCAATTACGTTATGTTCAGAGTTATCAAACGTCTGAACACGCATGTTTATTTCTGTTTTGTAATCTTTCAGCCACTCATAACGATTATTTGAAAGTGACGCTATAAAATATTGCTCATCATTACCAAACGCTTGAACCCGCACTGCCACGCTTGTACTGTGTTTAGAGCTCCACCGGTAACGCCGGCACGCTAAACCATACTTCTCAATCAATATTCGCAACAGGCTAGCATGATCTGCCAATGTTTGCCCTGATATTTCCAGCTCCACAATATCCCAGTCTGTATTTTCAATGCGTTCATAGATAGCTAACTCACCCAATCCCATACGCTGCCAGATACGTTTGAAGCCTGCTAAAGTCCCCGCGTCTTTTGCATTGTGATAGGCATACTTCACGCGTTTTCGGTATAACCACTCAGGTTCATAATAAATTCGATCTACATCACGCTGCCACGCGAATAAATCAACGATATTAATATCAACCGTTTCTATATCTGTAAATGTAAGTGAAAACTTAAGCCACGTTGTTACCAGCTCAAACCACGCTAATAAAAAATCAGCATATTTTTTTAAATGACCCTTAGCCATCCAAAAAGGGATTTTAATATTATTCATGAAATATCATCACGAGTAATCGTCAAGCTCGACAGTTTAGGAATATCTTGTTTACTGACAATATCGCCCCCGTCAAACTCAACAGAAACAACATTGGTATATTTTTTTAAAATTGAGCCTGCCAATCGAGCTTTTGAAAAACGTGCAAAAGGTTGTGTCTGAATTACATCAAAATTATTATTCTCTCTAAATGCACTGCGTATCATCTGCTCAATATTTTCAAACAACGCGGCGGCTTGATCACCTTGAACATTCACAGGCAACCAAACTTTCAAGGAAACATCATGAAGACTTTCAGGAACTGCAAGAACAAGCATGTCATCACCAAAGCCATGATTACCTTCGTCACGAATATACGAATTCACATTATCTAAATAACTTTGCGCGGGGGTTTCCAGATCAAACAAAACATAAGCGTTTGCACTGCCCGGCCCCCTTGGGGCTAATGTGTAGTCAATAAAAATACGATCATGCGCAATACCAATATTGTTAGCGATCATAGTTTTATAAACACTCGTCACATGAAAATCAGAAACGCTGGCAAACTGGCCGCGAAAGCGTGAACGAAAGCTGTCATCGTCTTCAAGATCCCGCCCTGGTAATGTTAACCAATCGAATTCATTAGTAACCGAGGTAATGCCCGAAATCGGTTCTTCTAAAATAATGTAATAATCATCGGCTAAGTTATAAGCCAAGCCCGTTTTTTCAGCTTCAACTTTTACCCATATATAAAGATCATCTGTAGCAAACACACCTTCTTCAATTGCTTTAACGCGATAGACAGCACCGTTAATACTGGTTGTTCTAATCCACGTATTGACAGGTATTGTTAAATTAGACCCACTACTGGCCCGCACAAACTTAATCAACCCTTGTGCTTTATTCGCGGTATAGCGCTCTAAGTCGTAACCCCAACCCAACACATCTAAATACTGGCCGCTTGCCGTTTTAACAAACTGATTGGGGATCACCTGCGTAATCACAAAACGGATCATCCAAAGAACAGGATCAACCGCTATATTTTTCAACCAACGCCACCACGCGCCACGGTCGTTTTCATTTTTAAAAACCAAACCTTCAGCGGTCGCCATTTGATCAAACTTATTTTTTAACGCCGCTTCCGTGGTTGGAATGCCTGCGCTTTCCATGCTGCTTGCATAATTTTGCTGTTGTTGCGTTAACTCGCTATTCATATCGATGTTCATAAAACCGCCCCCATTCTAATAGGCCCAAAGTCTGTATCTGCAGTGATCATAAAGTTCTCTATATCGATGCTTGTCATTTCGCTTGTGCCGGGGATTACTCGCGGATCAGATTCAATCAATATTCGCAACTTGCTTAAAATCATCTTTCTTTGAAAAGGGCTACGCTCACCAATTAAATCTTCTAACAATCCACTTTCACGAATTGAATGGCGTATGTCTTGATCAACCACATCACGATCATAAATAAAAACAGGCTGACCATATTCATCACGTACTAGATCATCATCAATAATCTTTAAATCTGAATAAAGGTATGAATTATCCACCTTGTAACGCCCCCCAATTTTCTAACGCGTCTGGGCTCATACCCTGTTCTGCATTGATTGTCACATCACCAAAATTCAGACCAGAACCACCGCCGCCCATTACTCCCACGAATGTTTTAGTAATCGCATCGGTTGGGTTCTCAACTGCTCGGGCACTATCAAGGGTTTTAATTCCCACATCACCCGAAGAGGAAACGGTTTTATTTACATTAATTTCAATAGAGTCATCACCGAAACCGAAGAAATCAGCAACAGAATCAAACGCGGCCCCGATCTTGTTAAAAATGCCCATGGCATAATCATACATTCCACTAAACGCACTAATAACCAAATCTAACTGCTCAAAAAACCACTTGCCTAAATCTGTTGATTTAAACCAGGCTAACAACTCATCCCACTTATAAATCAGTACACCAATGCCCGCGATCAATGCGATCACCGCCATCACA